>DATCVA010000171.1:0-3557 GCA_036567205.1 Eoetvoesiella sp.
CCTGGGTTGTTACCGCAACCGGCGGCTGGCAATGGACCTGGGCGGTAACCGGCAGCTTCGCCCTGATAGGGATAGCGCTTGCCGCCAGAATACGGACAACGTAATTATCGCCAGAATCTTGCCGGTTGCCGGACATGGATATAGAAACCGTCTGAAATAATTACCTTGCTTAACTTACGTCTTCTAACACAGTACACACCTCATCTGATGCTAAAGTGGTTTCGACGCCGCGTTGTTACACGCGGCAATTTAATTGCTTTAAGCGGCAAGGCTGCAAAAAGGATGGAATTCAATATGAGGTTAGGAAATAACATTACCCGGCTTGCAATTGTTGGCTTGCTTGCATTCACCTTTGCCGGAAATGCCAATGCAGTGACTCCAAAAACGCGAAATACAGTAATTGGCGCAGGGCTGGGCGGTTTGGCGGGAGCCGTACTGACCGAGGGCGATCCATTGATTACTTTGGGTAGCGCTGCGGCAGGCGGCCTGCTGGGCAATATCATGACTGAAGACCGTCGCGAGCGTCGCTACGACCATAGACGTGATTACAGACCACGTAAAGCGCAGTACAGCAAAAAACATTATCGTCGCGGGAACGGCGGCCATCGTCACCATCATCGGTAACCTGTGCTGGCGCACTGGCGGCCCGCTTCCATTGCACCTTTGGCATCGCAAATAACGGCTGGCTTCTGCTTCGTTGAACACACCGCGCTTTGCAATGCATATCGTTTTTGGCGTTAAGTGTCGGTTGTTCCGAAAGATAAAATTATCTTCCATAAGATAGAATATTTCCGTCAGCTTGTTGTGCGAGCTAATTCTATCGTTAAGGAAGTGTAATGCCACGTAAAGCACAAATAAAATCAATTGCGGAAGCCGATGCCGCGCCCGGTGGTGTCGCGGCCGTCGATCGTGCTTTGTCGTTACTGGCCGCCTTTCGACATGGCGACAAAGCGCTTGGGCTAGCCGAGCTTGCGCAACGCACCCGTATGTATAAAAGTACAGTGCTGCGTTTACTTGCCTCGCTGGAGCATGGGGGGCTTGTGCAGCGGATAGACGGCGGCCCGCAGCATGGTAGCTGGACGCTGGGCAGTGAAATCGCGCGCCTTAACGGCGTATATGCGGCGTCTTTTTCTTTAGAGAATGTGGTCGTGCCTGTACTGCGTGAATTGGTGTCGGTTACCGGGGAAAGCGCCGCCTTTCATGTTCGGCAAGGTAAGGCTCGTTTATGCCTGTACCGGGTCGATTCGCCCCATCCCATCCGCGATCACATCAAGGCCGGCGACTTGCTTGATCCAGAGCATGGTTCCGGAGCGCGCGTGCTGATTGCATTCGGGGAAGATCCGGGCAGCGAGCTTGTCAAGAAAGACAAAAAACTATATGAGCAAATCCGGACACAAGGTTATTGTGCCAACGCAGGGGACCGGATTGCCGAAGTTGCCGGTATTTCGGCGCCCGTCTTTAAGGCTGACGGTACATTGGCAGGCGCCATGACGCTTACCTTGCCGGTCAGCCGCTACGATACCCGGCATATCGAACCGGTTTTGAAAGCAGCGCAGCGGCTTAGCGGTCAAATTTAAGACCTCTTTCCGGGGGCGTCTTGAAAGGTTTGCAATATCCAGCTTCTGAACGCGGCAACTTTACGGGAATAGCGCTGCAATGCGGGCCGGACCAGGTAGTGTCCTTTTTCGCTATGCTGTGGACTGCAGAAAGGGCGAACCAGCAGGCCGGCTTCCAGTTCCGATCTTAGTAAAGGAATTTGGCCCATTGCCAGACCCAGCCCATCTATTGCGGCCTGCCACGTAAGGACCGATGTGCTGAAACTCATGCGATCAGCTTTTTGCGCGGTGTTTTCCAGATTCTTGAATTTAAGCCACTCATCCCAGTCGCTTTTCCGGTAATGAGAAACTAGTAGCGGACCCTTCAATAGCACAGAGGGGTCGTCGAGCGCGTTGGGAAAATTGGACATGTACTGAGGCGAGCAGACTGGCTCCAGCTCGTCCCTGAACAACAAATCGATTTCCGTTCCCGGCCAGTGGCCATCCCCGTATTGAATCGCGATATCCACAGCGTCCCTGCCGAAGTCGACATTGGGTACCGCGTTGCTGATGAAGACTTCGATCTCGGGATGCAGCTTTCGGAAGAGCACCAGGTGAGGGATGAGCCACTTGGCAGTAAAAGTAGTGTAAGTACGTATCCGCAAGACGCTATGCTCGTCTTGTTTCATGGCTTTGCTGGTGGCTTCCGACAGAGTTTCAAAGGCTGGAACAATCTCCTCTGCGTAGCGCTGTCCAGCGCGGGTCAATGCTATTCCCCGGCTTTCACGCGTTATCAAGGCTGTGCCGATGTAGGCTTCCAGCGTGGCGATCTGCCGGCTGACCGCCGATTGCGTGACGTGCAGTTCCTTGGATGCCGCGGTAAGGTTTTTATGGCGGGCCACCGCCTCGAAGACGCGCAGCGGATTTAACGGGGGAAGGTGGCGCACCATGGGACTGTAATCCTTACAAAAGCATAGGCATGAAAACCATGACTTTTTATCATATCACTGTGCGAATATGGAAGTATTCACGAGCTTGGGGTTTCATTACCATCGTTCTGGCAATCAAGAACTAAGGACGTGAAATGGATTTTCAATTAAACGAGGAACACAGCGCTTTTGCTGATTCGGTAAGCCGCTTTGCCCAGCAAGAGCTGGCGCCGGGGGCGCTGGCGCGCGCGCATTCAAACGAGCATCCATGGGACGTCGCAAAATTGATTGCGGACAACGGGCTGCTGGGAATCGCATTTCCGGAAAAAGACGGCGGCCAGGGCGGCACATTAATGCATGCGGTCCTTGCCATTCAGCAAGTGGCTCTGTCATGCCCAAAAAGCGCCGACATTGTTCAGGCGGGTAACTTCGGCCCTATTCGCACCTTTGTCGAGTACGCAACCGACGAACAAAAAGAACGCTTTCTGCCCGACCTTCTTGGCGGTAAAAAACTGATTGCGCTGGGAATGACCGAGCCGGATGCGGGCTCTGCGGTCACCCAGCTTAAGACCAGCGTTCGTCAGGATGGAAACGATTATCTTATTAACGGAAGCAAAATCTTTTCCACCAACAGTCCTGATGCCGATCTGTTTTTGATTTATGTGCGTTTCGGACCGGGCCTGGATGGGATTGGGTCGATTCTGATCGAGCGCGGAGCACCGGGCTTTACGATTGGCGAACCGGCCAACTTCATGAACGGCGAGCAATGGTGCCAGTTGTATTTCGAAGATGCGCGAATTCCAGCCTCTAATGTGTTGTTGGGCCCAGGCGGGTTTAAAAAGCAGATTTCCGGATTCAACGTCGAACGCCTGGGTAACGCCTCGCGCTCCCTGGCCCTGGGGCGCTATGCCTTTAATCTGGCCAAGGAGCATGCCTCCATCCGCAAGCAGTTCAATAAAGAACTCTGTCAGTTCCAGGGCATACAGTGGAAATTTGCCGATATGTGGATGCAGCTGGAATCCGCGCAGCTCCTGCTCTATCGCGCAGCGCTTGAAGGTGAACACGGCTTGCCTTCCGCACAAAGCACGGCAAT
>DATCVA010000172.1:0-22393 GCA_036567205.1 Eoetvoesiella sp.
TGCACCCAATAGGTTTTCGCCAGCTTATGTTTCGGATCGGTGATGCGCGCCTGTAAAGCGCCATCGTTGGTCAGCAGGACCAAGCCCTCGCTATCGCGATCAAGACGCCCGGCGGGATAGACGTCGGGTATTTTGACGAAGTCCTTGAGGGTGGCGCGCGCCTGGTCGTCATGGAACTGGGTCAGCACGTCGAAAGGCTTGTTCAGCGCCAGCAAACGGGGTTCTGCGGGCGGCGCTTTGGCTACTCGGCGTACGGTCGATTTGTGGCGGTGAAGAGGTGGGGCTGAACGAGACGGCATTCGGTAACTTACCATATATGTCTAATTTTCCCTGGCTCATTTGGTTGATTAGTTGGCTTGGCTGTGCAAACGGACGGAAACAGATGTAATGCGCAGGCTTATTCTGATACCGTTGAAATAGCCTCCACAACTGCCTCCACAGCTTGATAATAGTTATTAAAAATACTATCATTTTTCTGTAAGGCACTTCTAAAGGACGGAATCATGATTAGCGCAGATTTAGGCCAACAACTCGAGAGTTTCGTCAGCCGCCTCGTTGCGACGGGGAGGTACGGTTCCAAAAGTGAGGTACTGCGTGAGGGCGTGCGGCTTATCCAAGACCGTGAGGCCCGGCTTGCCGCATTGGATGCGTCGGTAGCGCGGGGACTGGCCGACGCTGATGCGGGACGCACCAAACCCGCTGACGACGTCTTTGATCGGCTTCAGGCCAAATATACGGAAATGGCGAACAAGCGAACATGATCGTCCACATCACGGGCGAGGCGGAGCACGAGCTGGAACGCATCGGCGACTATATCGCCCAGGATAGCCCCAAGCGGGCGTTGACCTTTGTACGTGAACTACGCGAGCAGTGCTTGAGCCTTACGAATATGCCTTTGGCATTCCCATTGGTTCCGCGCTACGAGGTGTACGGCATCCGGCGCCGAGCACATGGCAATTACCTGATTTTCTACCGAGTCGAGGCTGATCGGGTCGTTGTTCTGCATGTGCTGCATGGGGTCATGGATTATGCTGCAATCCTATTTCAAGATGAGGCGTGAGTGCACAGCAGTAGCAGTAGGCACTTGGAAAGAACGCTCATCGACCTTGCTTATAAAGCTCCGAACGCTGGATAAACGGCTCCAACATATTATAAAAAGCCACGATTATGCAAGGGCCAGCTGCAAGGCCGGCCCTTTTTCCCCTCGTGACGCTTTATAAGCTTAACCCTGGAAGAGACAGCGTGTAATCATTTGGCCATATAAACGGGAGCCGGCTGTGCCAGGAACGAGTAAAGAATGTGATAGACCATCATATAGTTTTTCTGCTGGAAGCTGGCGTGTGCAATTCCCGGCATGATGGCGAAGTGCTTGTCCGAGTTTGGCAACTTGTCATAGAAATCCAGTAGGTCCGCTTGCGATGCAATGCCGTCATATTCGCCTCGCATAACGATGGTGGGCGCTTTAATTTTTTTAGGGTCGACCACGGGTAAATGCGAGCACATGTCTATATAGGTGCCATTTGGCATTTCGCTGTCCAGTTCCAGGATGGCATCGGCAAAACAATCGACTACTTGCGGGTCTGCTGTGCCTGGGTGGTCGCGCTCGAAAATGGAATGTACAAACTTCCGGTCAATGGGGCGCGTTGCGCTGGCTTGAAATTGCGGCAATTTTTTAGCCCGCTCGGCTAAGGTGGGGCTGCCTTCACCCGTGTATACGAAAGCGTCTAAAGCTAAACGATTGACTCGATCGGGATGGTTCTGGGCGAATAGGGCGGCACGCAGGGCTCCGGACGAGATCCCATATAGACTTAACGGTATATTGCCCCGGACCGAGGCAATATATTGGGCAGCCTGCGCGCAATTTTTGGCGCCCGTGGCAATGTCTGACTTATGGCTGCGGTCTTTGCTGGACCGGCCATACCCTTCCATATCGACGCACCACGTATTAAAACCATGGCGCGCAAACCATTCCATTACTGAGGAGTTTGGCCGGCCAGGCACTTGAAGGTCAAATGTGGGGGTCGAGGCCATTGACGAGCCATGGACGAACATGATTATTCCGCGAGATTTTGCCGGGTCGCCTGTAAATTTCTCGCGAAGGAATAGCTTGACTCCGTCCTGTTCCGACCAGTGGTCACGGCTTTCTACTTGAATTGCCTGGAAGTTGTCTGACACTTTTATTTCTCCTTGGTTGGCACATAGCCAGTAAGATCCACAATAAGCTCCGCGCCAGGGACAAATAACGACGAGTTGGCCTGTACAGCGGAAAAAGGCAAACCGATATCTCCAATAATGTGCTGCCATTGCGCATAGGCGCTGGTAAAGCTGGTCAGGCTTTTTTGAAAGTGCAGGGCACGCACCACATTCAGTAAAGAACTGCCGCCGGCAGCGAATATTTTCTTGGCTTTATCTAGAATGTCGGCCATTTGCACGCCCGTCGTATCATCAAAATAAGGTGCGCTGGCATTGACTTGTGCGCGGCTTATTAATCCGTGCTGGTCAATTGCCATCAGGCCGGCTACGAACAGCAGATCGTCCAGGCGTCTTGCTGGCAACATGTTCGGGCAGATAAGTTCGACGTCGCAATTGACGTCGACGATGCGATCACGTGCATTTTCGTGCGCGGCGATTACATTTATTTCCAGCGTGGCATCGCGGGTGCCAAACGCGGGATGCCGCACAGGAATAATTGTTGTTGGCGGTACTTGCCCCGTGAATGCAGCTTGCCAGGCTTGCCAGAACGCCGGCAGGTCTTCCTCGTGGCTAAGATACACCTGAGCCTTAAGGATCAGGTCCATATCGCTGCCGCTAGCGGCCAGCGCTGGAACAAGGCGTTCACGGATTAGATAATCAGCCTCGAGCTTGATGCGGGTCCCTTTCCATAATTGAGTATTGGGCACGGTGGCTTCCGGAGCAATATTGCCGCTTTTGTCGCGAGCCAGTTGCCCGGCCACGAAGATCATGTCGCCTGCCTTAAGGCAGGGGCTATAGCCGGATTCTTTCGGGGCCCCCAAATTGGTGGACGTTACCGGGCCGACATTGAAGCCGCTGTCGATCGTGGCGGCCATTACCTGGATATCCATGTCGGCATCGGTGTTGAGCAAACCATTGACAAGTACCGATGTACTGGGCGAGACCTTACCCTTCATGGCGGCCTTGCGGGCGCAATGGTAAGGGTCGACTGCCTGCCACTGCGGGTAATACTGGTCCAGCCGGACTACATGAGACAAGTCGCTGCCGGCGGCTTCGAGTTGCCTGGTCATGGAGTTGAAAATGAACTGTGCTTCGCGTTCCGCCTTGGGAGGCGTGTCGAGCGGCCGCCCCGGCTTAAGGACATTGACATCAAGAGAGCCGTTGCTATCGACGGCTCGAAGACCTGTTCCAAATACCCAATTCCCGGCTTTTATTATTGGCGCATGGAAAATATTGCCGGTTCCAAGCTTTGTTACGTTGAAGCGCTCAATAGTCATAATGTCTCGCTGATTTTTGGTTGTATCGGAAACGCTGTCGGTATGCGGTTCGTTATTAGTGCATTCGGGAAAAAATACCGGTTCTGAAGATGGAACTGAGACAAATCCGAGGTGGCTGCATTCAAACCACTTTCGCTGGTCGTGGTTGAGTGGTTTGAATAGTGCCTGCCATTGCAATAAATTTCTTTTAATCTACTTATTTGAGAAAACCAATTTTGGCTGGTTTGTATAGTATGCCTTGCCGAATTTTCCCTATGCGTAAGCTTCCTGGATTATGCCGTAATGTTATATATTCCTTTATTTTCAATGGGTAATGGCAATAAATTTGCACTTTATCTTTGTTGAGCGTCTTTTTCTTCAGTTTTTTACAGCACTTGTTTCTTTACGTGTTACTGATCACTATTAACCAATTTGCATAAATGATCAACCAATGTTGGCGTAATGTCAACGAAGTAGATATACTGGTAACCAATTGCGGGCGCCCGGCAATTAGTTTTTGCGTTAAGGCTGTTCCCGAAAAAACGCAGCAATTTCCGAAGTGATCCTCGTCGAATTTTTAAGCTTTGCAAGACCGCGAATGCGGATGAAGCTGGTTCTGTATTACGCGTGCATTTTCTTCATATTCAATTTGCTTTGCCAGGCCTATAACACCTTGCTTATAGGATGAATGTACAGAGAAAAGTCTTAACCGTAGTAAACACACCAATAAAGGAGACGTTATGGTTCAGATGCAACAGTGCAACGGAAGATACGCTACGGCTGGAAAAAGCCTTATGCAAAGGGTGCTTTTTGCAATGGTTTTTCCTGTATTGCTTTTAATGTCTTGGCCTACGTTCGCGAGCGAGCAGTATCCAAATCGTCCGGTCAAACTCGTGGTGCCGTTTGCTGCCGGCGGTTTTACTGATATTGCAGCGCGAGTAGTCGGTCAGGAACTTTCGGAAATACTTGGCCAGCCCTTTGTCGTTGAAAATCGTCCTGGTGCAGGCTCAACCATAGGGACCGATATGGTGGCCAAGTCTGCGCCAGACGGCTATACGCTGGCGCTTATTTCTACTAATCATGTTACTAGTCACTTGCTTTACAAGAATCTTACCTACGATCCGCTTAAAAGCTTTACTCCCATTGCCAAAGTAGCCGATAGCCCTTATGTGTTGTTAGTTAATTCTAAAGTGCCGGTCAATTCCGTACAGGAACTTATCGCGTTATCCAAGAAAAAACGCGATATACCGCTTCATTACGGTTCTTCGGGAAATGGTAGCACCCAGCATTTGATGGGGTCTTTGTTCATCAATAAGACCGGTGCCAAGCTAGAGCATGTGCCTTATCGCGGCAGTGCCCAGGCAATGCAAGATCTTGCAGCGGGGTTTGTTGATGCCAGTTTCGCGGCAATTTCAAACAGTTTGCCCCATTTGCGTGCCGGAAAGCTTAAAGCATTGGCGGTCACCAGCCTGAAACGCAGTCCCTATCTGCCTGACGTTCCTAGTCTTGATGAAGCAGGCGTTACTGGGTACGAAGGGGTTGTGTGGTTGGCTCTTATCGGCCCGGAAGGTATGCAAGAAAGTGTCGTGCAGCGTTTAAACGATGCTGTTCGCAAGGGGCTTAGCAAGAAATCGGCTCGAGAAGCATTAGCGGCTGCGGGTGTCGATGTCAGGTTAAGCAGCCCACAAGAGCTGAAGACGTATATGGCTCAAGAGGACAAACTATGGGGCGATGTAGTCCGAGGTCTTAATATTAAGATCGACTAATAAAAAAGAAGGGGCCGGGGTCGGTGTGGCTGCCGCAACGACTCCGTTCAAGTGCTTTTAGCCGCCCCGAAGTGCGGGGCATGGGCAGCCAATTAGGCAGCCAATCAGCTTTTATAGCCCAGCAAATTATGGTTTACCTTGCGAAGGTGTTCCCTCATTGCGGCCTCGGCCTGTGCGGCATCACGCGATTGCAAGGACTGGAAAATTGCGCGATGTTCCGCTTCGCGAGCGGCTCGCCGTTCTTTAGTAGAGTTTCGGCGTTTCAGTTCACCCCACTCCGTCAGATTCCGGGCCGATGTGATGGTTTGGTAAATGGTGATAATCAGCCGATTATGCGTAGCGTGGGCGATTGCTTCGTGGAAGCGTCCATCCCATACCTCAAAATCGTCCAGGTTACGCGCCGCTTCGGCCTGCACCATCGCTGTCCTGATTCGTTCCATGTCGGCGCCATTAGCGTGCGCTACAACCAGAACAGGCATCTGAGGTTCAAGCAGCATTCGGGCTTCCATGATTTCCTGGGGGCTTGCGTCTCGGCCGTCGGCGATGACCGGCGCCGCCAAATCGGCTACAGGCGGTTTAGCAACGTATGTTCCGCTTCCCATGATCCGGACGATTTCGCCCCGGGCCTCGATTCTGGCTAATCCCGCCCTGATGGCGCCGCGAGATACGTTAAAGCGTTCAGCCAGGACTCGCTCGGTAGGAAGGCGCGCGCCCGGGCCGTAGGCCGGCTCTGACATCAGATGGGCTAACGCCTCGTCCAACGCACTAGCTGTAAGAGGACGGAGGCTATCGGACTGACCGATTCCGACTTCTTGATTTAGCATGTTGTAACCCTTAATACGCCGTTCATTCAATACTAAGCGCTGTTTAACTTCTATGCCATGGTTGCGGCTAATCAATCTGGGAAGACCAATTTTAGCGACCACCTGCAAAATGGTCAAAATATACCGCTGTAATAATAGCCAAGCCAGTACAGTGGTTCGCAATAATGTCCGGGAAATTTATTACGCTGCACAAACGTCTACTGCAGACGATATTACCGCATTCCATGGTGCTGCCTTCCCACACCAGTATCGACGGCCAGTTTTATTACGTATAACAGCCGTCCTAGCGAAGGCATCAACGCTTAAACGTATTATCAACCAATTTTTATTGGTAAGAATAATTAGCTGGAAACTGGTATTTTTGGTTGACCACTTTTAAGGCTGATGGCAAGATGGCCCCTGCGCAGACGGCATTACATGCCTTCATAGCGCCCGATGTAATCCGCGTCAATTTTTTGCGAGCAGTGAATGAACAGCGTCTTTATAGTTGAACTTGTGGTTTTAGGTATTTTCAGTGGTTTTTTGGCGGGGTTGCTGGGAATTGGGGGCGGGATGGTAATGGTGCCTATCTTGACCTTTATGTTGTCGGGTACCGGTATCGATCCGGGCAATGCGGTGAAAGTCGCTATCGCGACGTCAATGGGCGTGATCGTGTTTACGTCTGCTTCCAGCGTTCGCGCCCACCATAAGCGTGGCGCTGTGCGATGGGACATCGTCCGGAATCTGGCTCCCGGCATCATCGTGGGCAGCATAATCGGAAGTATCGGCATTTTCTCCATACTGAAAGGCAAGTATCTTGCTCTATTCTTTGGGGTATTTGTCGCTTTTTCGGCCACCCAGATGTTTCTCAATAAAAGGCCGCCTCCAACGCGCGAAATGCCGGGTACGGTCGGGCAATTTGGCGCTGGCGGTGTAATTGGCCTTATATCCGGTTTGGTCGGCGCAGGCGGCGGGTTTATTAGCGTGCCTTTCATGACGTGGTGCAACGTGGCGATTCATACGGCGGTGGCCACCAGCGCGGCGCTGGGTTTTCCCATCGCAATTACCAATGTAGCCGGCTACATATTGTCCGGGTATTCCACAGAAGGATTGCCCCCAGGCTCAATCGGGTATATCTGGATGCCAGCGTTAGGGCTTATTGCCGCCGCCAGCGTTTTTACAGCACCCTTGGGGGCAAAGGCGGCTCATAGTTTGCCTGTTCATCATCTTAAAAGGGTGTTCGCAAGCGTTCTGTATGTGTTGGCTATTTATATGCTATGGAAAGGGTTTAATGGCTAATTCCCTTTCCAGATCAACGATGAACTGTGTCGGCTTTGCTTACCGTACAAATGTACTGCCTGCACTTCGCCTTAGTGCACGCCATTAGAAGGGAATAAGTATGCAAATCGAATTGCTGGGCGGCGAGGGTAAATACCCCCTATAAAGAGGCGAAATCGCTTCATCTGTGTGGATAATAATAATTACCGTATAATCACAAAAATAACGAAAGTGTAACAATTAGACTAAAAGAGACAACGCTTTAGGCCACGAAGACGGAAGTCTTCATGGCCGTGTAAGCGTTATTTGTCAACAAGGAGGAGCACCATGGAACACCATTCGCTTCAACGCACATTAAGTCTGCTCGCATTGACTTGTGCTTTGTCTATTCCCACAGCCGTCTATGCAAAAGACACTGTAAAAATCGCTTTTATCGGTCCGCTTACCGGCGGTTCTTCGGCAATTGGGCTGGGTGGGCGTAACTCTGCCGATCTGGCACTGAAGTTGCACAATAGCAATCCGCAAAGCAAATATAACTATGAACTGGTCGTTCTGGACGACGAGTGCAAACCCAATGTGGGGGTTCAGGTTGCCACCAAAGCGGCGGCAGACAAATCTGTTATTGCGGGCGTTACCCACTATTGTTCCGCCGTGGCCATTAGTGCGGTAGACGTCTACCAACGCTTCGGTTTGCCTGTCATAGTCTGGGGCGCCGTGCTGCCCGAAATTACTTACGGGCAAAAGCGGAAGGAAGTGCACCGTGTGAATGGCACCATGATCAACCAAAACCAGGTTGCCGCCGAGTTCATGGCGAAGCAGGGTTATAAAAAATGGGCGGTCATCCACGACACCACAGACTATGGCAAGGGCCATAACAAGTATTTCACCGAGTCGCTGAAAAAGCATGGCGGTGAAATTCTTGGCACATTTGGCGTTATGTCCGACCAACAGGACTTCACGGCTGAACTTACCAAAATCAAAGAACTCAATCCCGAAGTTGTATTTTTCGGTGGCTTGACGCCCCTGGGTATACGCATTCGTTCGCAGATGGACAAATTGGGCATTAAAGCGCAACTGCAAGGTACATCCGGCATCAAGTCAGATGCCTATCTCGAAGGTCTGGGCAATGAACTGGCAGAAGGTTCACTGGCCTTTCTCGAAGGTGCGCCACTGGAAAAACTGCCTCATGGCAAAGACTTCTCGGACGCCTACCAGAAGCAGGGTTATTCGCAGCCACCTGATGCTTACGGTCCTTTTGCCTTCGCCGCCACGAACCTGATCATGGATGCCATCGAAAAAGTGGGGCCTAATCGTAAGAAAGTGTTGGCTGAACTGAATCAGACCCACGATGCCGATACCGTTATTGGCAAAGTAACGTTCGATGATCACGGTCAGAACATCGTTCCGCTGGTCTCTACGTATGTCGCTCAAGATGGCAAATGGGTTATCTGGGACGATAGCGAATACGCAACGGGCAAGCGCAAGCTTAAGCACTGAAACACAGGCCGGCAGGGGGTTATGCATGAGCATGGAAGTCTTTAGTCAGTACCTGGTAAACGGACTCATGCTCGGCATGATCTACGCTATGGTCGCAGTGGGTTTTACCCTGTTTTTTGGGGTTATGGACGTTATTCAGTTCGCCCACGGCGACGTCCTTATGCTGGGGGGATTCACTGCTTTAGTGACCTACCTTGGCCTTGATTCAATCGGCGTGGTCAACCCGTGGGTTCAAATCCTGCTCATGCTGATTGTCTCGATGATGGTCATAGCTGTGATCGGGGCGTTGGTGGCCAAGTATCTTATCTTGCCGCTGAAAGACGCCCCGCCGCTGAACACTTTGTTGTTGACGCTAATGCTTGGCCTTGTCCTGCGCGAGCTGGTGCGGCTGTTCTACCCCGACGGCTCGAACTCCAAGCCTTTTCCCCGTTTGCTGCCCGATTCCGAACTACATCTTGGCGCCTTTTCCATAAGGGCCGACAGCGCTATTTTGCTGGCTTTCGGGTTTCTTACCATTGTTGTCCTGCACTATCTTATTACCCGCACAAAGCTTGGCCTGGCTATTCGTGCCGTGGCGCAAGACGGTGAAACAGCGCGGGTAATGGGTATTAATTTCCACTGGATAGTGTTGTTGACGTTCGGCCTTGGCTCGGCGATGGCTGCCATTGGCGGCGTCATGAACGGACTGTATTACAGCGAAATCAACTTCGGCGTCGGCCTTTTGCTTGGAATTATCGGCTTCTCGGCCGCAATCCTGGGCGGCCTTACCAACGTATATGGCGCTATTCTTGGCGGGTTTTTATTTGCTGCCTTACAAACGGTTGGATCAGTCGTACTTCCCATGATAGGCACGGGCGTGCCCAGCGCCTATAAAGATGTTTTCGCCTTTGCCGTCGTTATCATTCTGCTGGCATGGAAGCCGTCCGGCTTGATTGCCGAACGTGTCAGCGAGAGGGTCTAGATCATGCTTCATTCATTAAGGGCCTCGCGGTCCCTGTTGTTCGCTGCGCTGGTGCTGGTTTTTGTATTGGCCTGGGGCATATTGCACGCTGAAAGCGAACAGGAAATAGGCATAACGGTCGGTGCGATCATTGTGTTTGTTTTGCTGGTTCGTTGGTTGCGCGTCGTTCCGCCGTTGATCGAATCTGTAAATTTCTTTCCGCGCAGCCTGGGGGTTGGCTGCATAGCCGGTGTGCTTTGCCTTATTGCCGCCTTCTATGACAATCACTTCGCCTTGCTGCTGCTATGTACGGTATTGCTGTATTCGATTGCCGGATTCGGGCTGAATATTCAGTTCGGCTACTGCGGCATTCTGAACTTTGCCGGTGCTGCTTTCTTTGGCATAGGCAGTTATACCGCAGCGGTGCTTACCACCCACACGGGTACGCCTCATTTGCTGGTGCTTGTCATTGGTGGGATTTTGTCGGCGCTGATCGGGTCGTTACTGATATTGCCTGTGCTGCGCACGCGCGGGCATTACGCGGCCTTGGTTACCATTGCCTTTGGGATTCTCTTCAAGACGTTTCTCGAGGTTAATGACACCCTGGGCGGACCGCAAGGAATGCGCATACCTCGCATGACGATTTTTGGTTGGGAACTCAACGAAAACCTGGTAATTGGCGATGTTGAAATTTCTTTCTACGCCAACTACGCGGTGCTAAGCCTGGCGCTGTGCGCGGCTGCTTTTATTTTAGTGCGCAGGCTCGAGCGCTCGTGGATAGGGGTGTCCATGGATATGGTGCGCACCGATGAAATTGCAGCCTCTGTTTTTGGGGTGCCGATTGCCCGCATGAAAATCATTGCGTTTACCCTGGGCAATTTTCTGGTTGGAATAGCGGGTGCTGTTTATGGGCTTCTTACAAGCTATGTCGCCCCTAATAATTTCACCTTTTCCGACTCGCTTATCCTGGTGTCCATGGTGCTTTTGGGCGGCATCGGCAACCCATGGGGTATTTTGCCTGCGGCGGCCATTATTCTTATCTTGCCGGAAAAGTTGCAGTTCATACAGGAATATCGTTTCTTGCTTTATGGTGTGCTAGTGATTGCAATACTTTTGTTCCGCCCGGCCGGCTTGCTTCCGCGCTCTATTCGAAGCTATTTTCCGGGGCAGAGTAAAGCATGAGTACACCACTTCTGATTGCACGCGACCTTACCATGCGTTTTGGCGGGCTGACAGCGCTGGACTCTTTAAACCTTACGGTCTACGAGGGCGAAGTCATGGGGTTGCTCGGGCCGAACGGCTCCGGAAAAACCACATTCTTCAACGTTATCACCAGCTTGTATGCAGCCACTTCCGGCGAGATCATGCTGGCGGGTAATGACATCAGCAAGAAAAGTCCGCAAGAGGTCTACAACCATGGGGTTACGCGAACCTTCCAGCGCTCGCGTCTTTCGCTTCCGCTGACGGTCTTCGACAATATGGTCATAGGCAATTACCAGCATCTGAACATGGGCATCATGTTCAACTTGTTTAACCGTTCCAGGCTTAGGCAGCAGTACGATGAAATGGTAGAAAAAGCCCATACTCTGCTGCATACATTCAATACCAGCCTGCCGCAGAAGCTCTTCAAGTCGACCGGTACGCTAACCATGATCGACCGGCGCCGGGTTGAAATTTGCCGGGCCTTGCTTAGCAGTCCGCGATTATTGCTTCTGGACGAGCCTTCCGCAGGCATGACGCATGATGAAACCAATGAACTGATGGACGACATACTGCAAGTACGCGGTTTGCTCGAGCCTTTCACCATCGTCATCATCGAACACGAAATGAACGTGATCCAGCGTATTACCGATCGCTGCGCCGTTCTTAATTTCGGGCAAAAAATTGCGGAAGGCACATACGAACAAATCGTGGCCGATCCGCAAGTGCAAATAGCTTACCTGGGCCAGGAGTAAAAATGACCGTGCACCTTAAAGTCAGCGAAATTGCCACTGCCTACGATCGTATCGACGTCCTGCATGGCGTTTCCCTGGAAGTTCTGAAAGGAAAAATAACCTGCATACTGGGCTCCAACGGATCAGGAAAGAGCACACTCATTCGTTCCATTCTTGGCTTGACGCCTCCTAATCGCGGGCAGATCGAATTCGAGGGCGTTTCTTTATTGGGCCTGCCGACTCATAAAATCGTCGGCCGGGGAATTGCCTGCATTCCGGAAGGACGCAAAGTCTTTCCTAAAATGACGGTCGAGGAAAATCTTCGGGTGGGTGCGTATCAGTTGTCGAATGAGTCTGAACTGAAGCGTCGTGCGGCCGATGTATACGATATTTTTCCACGTCTGAAAGAGCGTCGTACGCAATTGGCCGGAACCATGTCCGGTGGCGAGCAAGCCATGCTTTCCATTGGCCGCGGCCTTATGGCTAACCCCAAAATGCTGATTCTTGATGAGCCTTCGCTGGGGCTGTCTCCGCTTTTCGTCAAAGAAAACTTTCGAGTGATCAGCGAAATTAATCAGCGCGGCATGACAGTATTGCTGGTAGAGCAGAATGCGCGTCAAACGCTGGCCATTTCCGACTACGGTTATGTTCTTTCGCAGGGGCGGCTGGCGGCTCAGGGCACTGCCCAGGAACTTAGCGAAAATGCCGAGGTTCGAGCCGCGTACTTCGGCTAACTGATTGAATACGGAGAAAACACCATGAATGCCTCGATTGATCCCGTTGCGCTTACCCAAACACTAGTCCGGATGTCTACCGTCAACACGCCCGGCCACGAGGATCAATGCACGAATTACCTCGAGACGCTGCTGACGCAAGCCGGCTTTACCTGCCGGCAGGTTGAGTTCGCGCCACGCCGTAGCAGCCTTGTGGCGCGTATCGGCCGTCAGGACGGCGGTTTGCCATTAGCCTTTACGGGGCATGTGGATGTGGTGCCGCTGGGCGCCGCGCCCTGGACACAAGATCCGTTCGCAGCCAATATTGTCGACGGCAAAATGTACGGGCGTGGAACAGCCGACATGAAAAGCGGCGTTGCTGCCTTTACGGCCGCGGCTATCGATATGGCCCAGAAGGTCAAGGACTCTGCCGGCGTCACGCTAATTATTACCGCGGGTGAAGAAACTGGTTGCGAAGGCGCCTTCCATCTTGTCGAGCAGCCCGAGACGCGTGACCTGATGGGGCAGGCCGGGGCATTCATAGTGGCCGAGCCCACTTCGAACGAGCCTTTACTGGGCCACAAAGGCGCGTTCTGGCTAAAAATCAGCGCCAAAGGCGTGACGGCGCATGGGTCCATGCCCGAGCACGGCGACAATGCCATTTACAAGATTGCCACCGCTGTCCTGGCGTTGAAAGAACTGGATTTTGGGATTGAGGCTCACCCTTTGATGGGCAAGCCTACTCTGAATGTCAGCGTTATTCAAGGCGGACTGAATATTAACTCTGTGCCCGACGCGGCTGAAATTCTTGTCGATATCCGCAGCGTGGCCGGGCAACGTCATGACGAAATTCTGGCACGCATCCAGGCAGCCGTCGGGCCCGACCTGAAGGTTGAAAGACTTGTCGACCTTGAAAGCGTTTATACCGAGCCTGCCGATGCGTGGGCCAAGCGGGTAGCCGGATTCTGCCCGGGCGGGCCAACGGCCCGCATTGTTTCCTACTTTACCGATGCGGCCGCCTTGCGTGGGCCCTTAGGCGTGCCCCCTACGTTAATCCTTGGTCCGGGCGATGCCCATATGGCGCACCAGACCGATGAGTACTGTTCGGTGCATCGCATTGTGGAAGCGCGCGATATTTATGTCAAAGCCATTCAGGACTGGTGCCTGAAATGACTATGGGGTCTGATGCCGCATCGCAGAGCGCTGCGCTGGAGCGCCTGAGCGCCTTTGAAGCCGCGCGTCTGCTCGCGCGTCGGGAAGTCAGCGCGGAACAGATGACCCGGGCTTGTTTGAACCGCATCGAAGAGCGGGAACCCACGGTGCACGCCTGGACGGTGATCAATGCCGATGCTGCGATCCGGCACGCGAAGCAGCTTGATCGCGGGCCCATCAAGGGCGTGTTGCATGGGCTTACCCTAGGCGTCAAAGACCTTTTCGATACGGCTGATCTTCCAACGGCCTATGGCTCGCCCATTTATGCAAATTATCAGCCTCGCGCGGATGCCGCTACGGTAGCCTTGTGCCGCAGGGCGGGCGCGGTCATTCTTGGCAAAACCGTTACCACCGAGTTTGCGACATTTCAGCCTGGCCCCACGCGCAACCCCTTGAACCCCGGCCATACGCCCGGTGGCTCATCAAGCGGATCAGCCGCCGCCGTTGCCGACTATATGGCCCACCTGGCCTTCGGCACGCAAACGGCAGGATCTATTGTCCGGCCCGCCGCATTCTGCGGAATTGTCGGCTACAAGCCCAGTTTCGGCCACGTTACACGCGCGGGGGTCAAGAGCCTGAGCGAATCATTAGATACTGTCGGCGGGTTTGGGCGTACGGTTGAAGACGTGGCCTTGTTGGCGGCTGCGATTACGCATGATCACCGCTTGCTTGATCTAAATGCCGACATGGCGCCCCGTATAGGGTTATGCCGCACTTCCGACTGGTCTTCCGCCGATAAGGACGCTCAGTCGGCTTTTGCATCGGCTGCCACGGCTTTATCCAAAGCCGGCGCTGTTGTTTCCGATGTGCAACTGCCCGATTTTTTCGCAGGTCTTGTGCAAATTCAGCAAGATGTAATGGCTTTCGAGGCTTTTCAGGCATTAAGCCACGAGCAAGAAGTAGCGCCCGGCAAAATAAGCGCCAGGCTTAAACAGCTACAAGAGCAGGGCGCCAGCATTTCTTTCGAGCGGCATCAAAATAATTTGCTCACGGCCAAGCTGGCACGGCACAACATGAACGCTGTTTTTAACGAATACGATGCACTACTAACGCCAGGCGCCCGGGGCGAAGCGCCGCTTGCAGACCTGGGTACTGGCGATCCCTTGTTTTGCCGAAGCTGGACTTTGCTGGGCTTGCCCTGCGTACAGCTTCCCGTAACAAGCGGCGCCCATGGCTTGCCCGTAGGTGTGCAACTGGTAGGGCGCTATGCCGCCGATTATTCGCTTTTGCAAATAGCACGCTGGACTCAGCAGCAGTTGCGTTAATTATTCGCCAAAGAGGCCCGCTCGACCGGCGGGTTGCGATGCAGAACCACAGGCTTGCCGCCAAACCGCAGTTTGCACATCCAGTGGGCCAGCGCGGAATCCAAATAGTCCGCATGTCCGGGGAACCAATCGGCCAGCGCCGCAGCGAACGAACGGACTGACGATACGTCGCCGGTTGCGACCTGGTCGCTGACTTCATTGGCTGATTGAAGGACGGCGGCGTGTTCGTTAATGTGGCAGTCGGCGGCTGGAAAGCTTGTTTCCCTCATCCAGCTGTCTTCGGCCTGGAAGTGCTCTTGAAGATGCTGTTTTAACAGCTTGATTTGTTTCGCCAGTTCGGCATCTGGACAGGTAAGCGTGTACTGGACCAGCGTGTCGAATTCCTGGTGAATTTTATCCATGGGCCCATAGCCCAATAGAGTAACGTCGCGTTCGGTTTCAGGCGGAAGCAATGGTTCTGTATTCATGGTCATCAAATCAAATAAGCCTTCAGGGTCGGCCAAAGGCGAAACAGTAGAGTTTGTCATGTGCCCCAAGCCGGTAAGCCATAGCTATAAATATAAACGCTTTGAGTGCCCGGCCATTGTACGTGGATCCTGACTGTCTGTTTGCCAGCGTAAACCATGAAGAAATTAGTCTATTTGCGAGTCTCATTTGCAGTAGTGTAAATACATATTGCATACAGTGTATACATTGCATACAATGCAGGCTCAACTCTAAAAAAGGAGACTTATATGAACAGGAAATTAACAAAGGTGCTGATGACAAGCGCCGCAATGATGAGTTTTTCAGCGGGCTCAATAGCACAAGAATATCCGAGCAAACCAGTGACAGCGATTGTCCAAATGGCTCCAGGCGGACCGACGGATTTAATTGTGCGTTTAATTCAGCAAAAGATGGGCGAGCACCTAGGTCAAACCGTAGTAGTGGAAAATAAAGCTGGTGCAGGGGGGTTAATTGGGCTTCGGCATGTGCTGAACGCACCATCCGACGGCTATACGTTGGGAATAGCCTCCGCGACCTCTCACGGCGTTGCAGTAAATATTTACGAAAACCTTCCTTACGATCCTCTCAAGGACTTTCGCGCGATCGGTTCTTTAGTCGTCGCGCCAGGGGTGCTGATAACGAGCAAAAAGGCTACACCTGACTGTAAGTTTCAGACCCTGATAGACAAGCTTAAAAAGTCGCCCAATGAACTGCAATATGGTTCAGCTGGAATTGGCACGCTCGCTCACTTGAGCGGCGCCGCTTTCCTGGCGGAAACAGACACGCAAATGCTGCATATTCCGTATCGCGGCTTGGGCCCCGCCATGACTGATATATATAGCGGAACCATCGACGCGGTATTCGACAATATCAGTTCGGCGCGATCCCATATCGCAAGCGGCAAGGTTTGCGCTTTGGCCATCCAGTCTCCGCAACGCTTGCCCAACTACCCCGACATCCCGACATACGCGGAGCTCGGCTTCCCTCAGTTGAACAAGCCTACATGGTATGGCCTTATTGCAAAAGCTGACACTCCTGATCCAATAGTTAAGAAATTGAACGCAGCGTTAAACGCTACTCTGGAATCAACTGAGGTTCGCACAGCCTACAGCAGGCTTGGAGTTGAACCCATTCCGAGTACGCCCGATGAATTTACCAAACGCATGAGCGATGAAATCGAGTTTTGGCGCAAGGTGGTTGCGAAAATCAATTTTGAGAAACTAAAACTATAGGAGTCTGAATTGCCATACATCAATGCTGAAGGGATAGATTTCTACTATGAAGAAATCGGAGCTGGAGAGCCTATCTTGTTTATTCATGAGATGGCCGGAAACTACCGGAGCTGGGAACCACAGCTACGATATTTTTCAAAACGAAATCGTTGTATCGTCTATAGCGCAAGAGGGTATCCGCCCTCTTCAATTCCAGACGATCCGGCCGTCTATTCCCAAGAGCAGGCAGCAACTGATGCAATAGCAATCTTGGATAACTTGGGCATCGACAAGGCTCACATTGTGGGCTTGTCGATGGGCAGTTTCGCCACTGTGCAGTTGGGGCTTGATTACGCCGATAGGGCATTGTCGCTGACGATTGTCGGATGCGGCTCGGGTTCTGAGCTTCATATTTATGAAGAGCGTCAGGCAGCATACCGCACTATGGCGAAAGAACTGTTCGATGGCAAATTCGACGATTTCGTAACGCAGTACGGTAGTGGCCCCTATCGGCAGCCATTTATGCGCAAAGATCCTCGCGCATGGCAGGCTTTCGTCGATCGCTTCCGCGAAAACTCCCCGTTGGGGACGGCATTGACGCTACAGAATATCCAGGCCCGAAGACCTTCATTGTGGGACCTTGAAACGCGATTGCAGAATGTCGACATTCCGTCATTAGTGATTTGCGGCGACCGTGATCATCCGTGCGTTCAGCCCAGCATATTCCTGAGCCGCGCGTTACGTAAAGGTAGGCTCTCTGTGTTCGCTGATACCGGACACACCGTCAATCTTGAGGAGCCCGATCTTTTTAATCAAATTTTGCAGAATTTCATCACTAATCATGGATAAACAGCAACATAATTTACCTCTTGCCTCTTACCGAGTCCTGGATTTGACGCGAGTCCGGGCAGGGCCTACCGCGGTTCGTCAATTAGCGGACTGGGGAGCGGATGTCATCAAGATTGAACAGCCCGTCGACGTTGAACGGGAAACAGAAATGGGCGGCATACGCCTGGGTCCCGACTATCAAAATTTGCATCGTAATAAGCGCAGCGTAACCTTGGATTTGAAAACCAGGGCTGGACTGGATGTTTTATTGCGTTTAGTGGACGAGGCAGACGTTCTAGTAGAGAATTTTCGACCCGATGTCAAGCATCGTCTAGGTATCGATTATGAAACTTTGCGTGCTCGCAATCCTCGTCTGATTTATGCCAGTATCTCTGGATTTGGCCAAGACGGTCCATATGCAAAGCGGCCGGGGTACGATCAGATCATCCAGGGAATGACCGGCATGATGTCGGTTACCGGAATTCCAGGCCAAGGGCCTGTACGCGCCGGTATCGCTATTGCCGACACTACTGCCGGACTTTATGGCGCTATAGGCATACTGATCGCTTTACTAGATAGAGATCGAACGGGCACAGGCCAATGGGTACAGACGTCACTGTTGGAATCTTTGCTGGCTGTTATGGACTTTCAGGCTGCTCGCTGGCTCGTTTCGGGTGAGGTTCCAAAACAGGCTGGAAACGACCATCCCACAATTATTCCCACCGGTGTGTTTGACACGCAAGATGGCAAAATAAATATTTGCGTATCGGGACAAACCATGTGGGAACGACTTTGTCGCACCCTGGATCGCTCGCAGTGGCTTACCGACGATCGATTCTCAACAAATAAGCAGCGCTCTCAAAACCGGCAGGCTCTAAATATGGAGTTAACGGAAATTTTCGCTACCAATACAAACAAATATTGGATCGAACTGTTGAATGGAAGTGGACTGGCCTGTGGTGCAGTCAATACAGTACAGCAGGCGTTTTCTGATCCGCAAGTGGTGCATCTGGGTATACGGTGGCCTGTGACGCATCCGCAATTGGGAGAAATTGGGCTTGTCGGCCAACCCCTGCGAACGGATAAGCACAAGGGAGGAGTCCGAAGAGTTGCTCCTATCCCGGGTGAGCACAATGACGAAATATTCAGAGAAATCGGTCTTTCGCCAGAAGACATACATGAGTTAAGGAGTACACATGTCATATGAAAGTAGCGCAAAAATTCAGACCCGACGCGAGGGCTTGGTAGGATATGTGGTTATCGACAACCCACAAAAGCACAATGCGTTGAATTTCGATATGTGGAGCAGTTTGCCTCGGCATTTGTGTGATCTTGAGTCAGATCCTAAAGTCAGGTTGATCGTGCTGCAAGGCGCAGGCGAGAAAGCATTTGCCTCAGGTTCTGATATTTCTCAGTTTGGTGAGCGCCGGAACACATCTGAAGGTGTAGCTCTTTACAATGCCACGGTAGAACAGGCAGTGAGCGCAGTGAGTAAGGTGCGTAAACCTACTGTGGCCAGGATCAAGGGCTATTGCTTTGGTGGTGGAGTAGCTTTGGCGATGCACTGCGATCTTCGCTATGCAAGTAAAGAATCGACTTTTTGCATACCTGCTGGGAAGGTCGGCGTCGGCTACCACCAGCTTTGGCTGCAGCGCCTTACATGGCTGGTAGGCCCGGCAAACGCAAAGGAAATCATGTTTACCGCACGCAAATACGATGTAGATGATGCACTACGCATCGGGCTCATCAATCGCGTGTACGACGATGCTGCGTTTACGGATTTGATAAAGACTATGGTGGACCTGGCGCCGCTAACACTTTCCGCAAGTAAACAAGCGATTGAAGAAGCCATTAAACCGCAAGAATATGATAGGGATGGTTGTGTTGCCGCCATACTGTCCTGCTTCGCCAGCCAAGACTATATCGAAGGACGGAATGCATTCGTAGAAAAGCGTAAGCCGGTATTTAGCGGAAACTAGGCTGGCCTTAGGGCTGTGGTTTGATATTGCGCTGTTTCAAGCGAGCGGCGAAATTGGTTTTTGTATGCTGGCGACTGGCTTGCGCGGCGGCAACTGCATCCCGCTTTTTTATCGCCTCGAAAATAACTTTGTGTTCTTCATGCGCAAAATGCGCGCGACCTACATCCGTAAGCGTGCTTCGGCGGAAAACAGCAACAGAATCATGCACGACATGCATGATTCTTTGGAGAAAGCGATTGTGTGCGGCTTGGCAAATCATGTCGTGGAATTCGTCGTTGATCTGCACGATTCTGGTGACGTCTTTAGCCTGCAGCGCAGCTTGCTCTTCGTTAAGGATTTCCTCCATCCGCGCAAGCTCTACCAGGGTTGCATGATGAGCGGCTTGCGCAACGTTCAGCGCCTCCATTTCTTCTCGTACGAAGTAAAGTTCAGACAACGCCGCGTCGTCATAGTGCAGGACGGTCACACCTCGATGAGGGGCATGTGCAAGTAAACCCTCGCTGATAAGGCGAAACAACGCCTCCCGGACCGGGGTGCGGCTCATGCCCAACTGCTTTGCGATATCTGTCTCAAGAAGTCGCTCATTATCGGGAAAATGATTATCGACAATTAACTGGCGAATCCGCTCGTAGGCGATGTCACTAAGAGTTGTATGAAGTTCGTTGTTGGTTCTTAAGTCTTTCATGGGGGGCAATAGATAGTTTTAGGTTCGCTTTACTTTGCGGAAGGATACCGAAAACATCCGAAGCGAAGGGCCGCTGCGTTTCGTGCAACGCCGTTCCGAACTGCGTGGAAAGCATTGTGTTGGAAATATCGATTTCGTTCGAATCGAAGCATAGCGCAACTAATTTTCCTTGATTTTCTTTCTGTTTGATATTGGAGTTAAAAAGTGAAGTTCGATTATTGCATTATAGGCGGCGGCATTGTCGGTTTAGCTACGGCGTTGAAGCTCGGTGAACGTTGGCCTGAAGCGAAAATCGTTGTGCTTGAAAAGGAGGATCAGGTTGCTAGCCATCAAACCGGCCACAATAGCGGAGTGATACACGCAGGGGTTTATTACGAGCCTGGGAGTCTAAAGGCTGAGCTCTGCCGTAAGGGGGCGGCGGCGATCACAGACTTTTGCTCTGAGCACGGGATTCCATTCCAGAAATGCGGGAAACTATTGGTCGCTACCAATGAGCAAGAATTGGATCGAATGTCGGCATTAGCTGAACGTGCTGCCCGAAATGGAATTTGTGTGGAAAGGCTCGATACGGCCGGCTTACGAAACCGGGAGCCCAATATTGTGGGTTTAGGGGCATTGTTCGTTGCGGAAACGGGCATCGTCGATTATAAAAAAGTTTGCGAATGCATGAGAGACATAATATGCAGCAAAGGCGGCACCGTCGAGCTTGGGACAAAAGTCACAAAAATCGAGGAAACGGCTCTAGACGTTAAGATCGTTGCTGGAACCCGCAATTGGACAGCAAAGTATTTGATCGCTTGTGCCGGCTTGCAATCGGATCGGATTGCCAAATTGGCCGGCTTGTCTATTGATCACCAGATTGTGCCTTTTCGAGGTGAATACTATCGCCTTCCAGCTTCTAGGAACAATATTGTGAACCACTTGATTTATCCAATTCCTGATCCCGAGCTGCCATTCCTGGGAGTGCACTTGACGCGGATGATAGATGGCAGTGTGACAGTTGGCCCGAATGCGGTACTTGGATTTGCACGCGAAGGCTATCCTAAATTTTCATTCAGTCTGCAAGATGTATCTGAATATTCTTTGTTCAGTGGTTTCTGGAGAACGATATACAGAAACTTTAGCAGTGGCATGCGGGAAATGAAGAACTCGATTTTTAAGTCCGGATACTTGGAAGAATGCAGGAAATATTGCCCCAGCCTTACTCAGGCCGATTTATTGCCCTATGAGGCGGGCATTCGCGCACAAGCGGTGATGCGCGATGGCACCTTGGTGCATGACTTCCTGTTTGAACAAACAGAACGAATGCTGCATGTATGCAATGCTCCCTCGCCGGCCGCCACTTCAGCTTTGCCCATTGCCGAAATGATTGCGAGTAAGGTCGGTACACCCCAGCAGTAATGAAGTCGAGGTAGCGGTGGGCGACATTGTTGATTCGACCCATTCACGTCCGACGAAATACCTTCGGATTTGGAAACGAATCTGAAACGGTGCCAACGTCGGCATAGGCGTTTTTAAAATACTGTCCGGGTGCTGCAAGGTCGGTGGTCCAGGTGTTGCCTGTTGCGGCTTCAGCGTTGTAGATCAGGGCAACCAGGGTGGATCCGTCGCCACGGTGCTCCGTTTTAGAAATGAAGATGCGGTTGTTCAGAAAGCGGGTGTATGAATTATTAATATGGATACGGCGATAGTTGGCTTTGCTGGCAGGCTTGGGGGCGTTGAATATAAATTCGCAGTCTGCCACGACGTTGATGGCCGCTGGGGCCAGGCAGCCAAGCATTTGCTGGTCGGCCTGGTCGGACACAAATGTGCAGCGTACAACTTCTGTTGTATTGGCTTTTTTGTTAATTGAATACGATGGAAATAGCGGTGTGTTCTCGAAGCGGCAGGCTTCGAATCGTGTCAGTTTTGTGGCGGGCAGTACGTCGCAGACGCGGTTGCGCGATTTACCCAGGGTTTCTTTGAACACGCATGAAACAAACGTGACGGGGTATGGGGTTTTTTCGTAGGACGTGCCTACATACTGGAAGCCCTGGTTATCTGCGAAGCGGCAATTTTCAAACTTGATGTCGCCGGTATAGTCATCTACTTTGGGAACCCCAACGTTGGGTTCAATGTCCACGCCTGCCCGGGGGCTATGTCCGCCGTATAGTCCGGTTCGGCCCGTTTCCCTGAAGTCGCAGTTTGTAAACGTGGCATAACGAAGCTGAATGATCGATACGCCTTGCCTTCCATTATTGGCGAACTGGCAGTTCTTCGCGTTAACGTGCCGGCTGATAACGCCGGAATAGCTGCCAATGTAGGCGCCATCGGAGCAGTAATGGTGGATGTGCAGATTGTCGAGCTC
>DATCVA010000173.1:0-8901 GCA_036567205.1 Eoetvoesiella sp.
TTTGATAGTAGCAAGGAAGCTCGTGTTGCCGGCGGTACCAGGCAGTTCGGGCGGCAGTTTTTCGATGGCAATAAATAAACAAGATCGACTGGAGATAAATATGAAACAGACATTCCAAAAAATTCTGAAAACCGCAGGCGTAGTCGCCATGGCATGCATGGTGCCAGTTGCCTATGCCGCCGACACCACGAGTTATCCCGATCGTGCGATACGCCTGGTTGTTCCGTTTACACCCGGTGCGGCTACGGATACGGTCGCCAGGCTGATTGCAAAATCAATGTCCGAATACCTGAAGCAAACGATTGTCGTCGAGAACAAGGGCGGCGCTGGCGCAACAATCGGGGCGGCCTACGTGGCCAACGCGGCGCCGGATGGCTATACCTTGCTGGCAACCACGCAGGGCGTGCATATTTTTAATCCGGCCATTTATCCTACGCTTGGCTACGACCCCGTGAAGAGCTTCGCGATGGTCGGTCAATTGGTTTCGGCATCGTTGGTGTTTTCTGTCAAGACAGACTCCAAGTTCAAAACCATGAAGGAAGTCATCGCCTATGCCAAAAAACACCCCGGCGAACTAAGCTATGCCTCGGCGGGCCAGGGCTCGTCGCTGAATGCTGCCGGTGAAATGCTTAAGTATTACGCCGACGTAGACATTCTGCATGTACCTTATCGTGGCGGTGGTCCTGCCATGCAGGATTTCCTTGCCGGACGCACGACAATGAATTCATCGTATGTTTCTTCGATCAAGCCTCATGTTGACGCTGGCTTGGCACGCATCCTGGCCATTGGCAGCAAAACCCGTAGCAAGTTTGTCCCCGATGTACCGACAATGGTCGAGCTGGGGTATCCCGACTTTAATTCCGACACGTGGACCGGCATTGCCGCACCTGCGGGCACGCCCAAGGAAATCGTACAGAAGCTGAACGCAGCAATTGCGTTTGCGCTTAAAGAGAACGGACCGAAGCTGGAAAATGACGGGTTTGCAGTGCTGGGCGGTACTCCGCAAGAAATGGAAGAGCAGGTCAAGGAAGAACTGGTCACCGTGACGCCGTTGCTGAAGAAGCTGTTATCAACAACAAAGAACTAATTCAAGATCGAAATTATTCATAAAGGTTTGAAGATGAGTACGGACAAGAAAGGTTTGCTTGAAGGCAAAGTGGCTGTTGTAACGGGCGCGGGGCGCGGGATCGGGCGTGAAATTGCGCTGATGATGGCCTCCCAGGGGGCGGCCGTTGTAGTCAACGACATGGGTGCGTCGCTCGAAGGCCAGGGCGCCGACAGCGCTCCGGCGAGCCAGGTCGTTCAGGAAATCGTTTCAAAGGGCGGGTCGGCCATTGCCAACTTCAATAGCGTGGCCGAGCATGACAGCATGCGCGACATGGTGGCGCAAGCGGTCAAAGAGTTCGGCACGGTGGACGTGGTCGTGAACAATGCCGGCATTTTGCGCGATGTCATTTTTCATAAAATGAGCTTCGAAGAATGGGATGCCGTAATCAAGGTTCACTTGTACGGCAGCTTTAACGTCAGCCGGGCCGCTGCTGAAGTATTCAGAAAGCAAGAATCGGGCGCATTCGTGCATATGGTCTCGACCAGCGGTCTGATCGGCAGTATTGGCCAGGCGAACTATGCAGCGGCTAAATTGGGTATTGCCGGTTTGTCACGCTCTCTGGCCATGGAAATGAGCCGCTTTAATGTCCGCTCCAACTGCATTGCTCCCAGCGCGTTTAGCCGCATGATCGAGTCTGTGCCGGGCGCGACGCCGGAAGAAAAAGAAGCCAATCTGGCCAAGCGCAGGCAGCAAACCCGTCCAGAGCAGATCGCGCCGTTGGCGGTATTCCTGGCCAGCGATGCGGCCAAAGGCGTGTCAGGCCAAATCATGGGCGCTCGCGGCAACGAGTTCTACCTGTATAACCAGACCCGTCCTATACGCACATTGCATCGTTCCGAAGGCTGGACTCCGGAAACCGTGGCTCAGCAGTTGCCCAAGGCGTGGGCCTCGTCATTCACACCGCTTGAGCGTACGCGCGACGTGTTTTCCTGGGAAGCCATCTAGGGTCTTGTCTGGCTAATTTGACTCTATCAACTAATCACACGGAACACTAGGTAGTCATCATGGCAATTGATCGGGATAAGCTGCTGAACTGGCCGTTTGAAGACACCATTCAAACGTACGGGTTTAAAGACGTAATTCTGTATGCATTGGGTGTCGGGTTGGGGGCTGATCCCGTAGACAGGCAGCAATTGAATTATGTCTACGAGAAAAATTTGTCGGTACTTCCGACTTTTCCCGTCGTCCTGGGGCACCCCGGCCCCTGGAACGCCAACCCCGAATCGGGTATCGATCGTAAAAAGGTGGTTCACGGCGAACAAACGGTTGAAATTCATCGGCCTTTTCCGGTTTCGGCGACGGTGCGCGGGGTCAACCGCATTAAGGACGTGATCGACAAAGGCGAGGGTAAAGGCGCCCTTGTCTATACCGAGCGTAAAATTTACGACGAATCCACGGGCGAGCTGCTGGCAACCTTGAACGCCACGTCGTTTTGCCGTGCAAACGGTGGGTTTGGCGGCCCCAGCGGGCCGGTTGTAAAACCGCACACCTTGCCGGATCGCAAGCCCGATCACCAGATCGAGCTAAGCAGCATCCCACAAGCGGCGTTGCTATATCGGCTTAATGTTGATTACAACCCTCTGCATATCGATCTGGACGTGGCGGCCGCAGCGGGCTTCAAACAACCCATCTTGCATGGTTTGTGTTCATTTGGCATGGCGGCCCATGCAATTCTGAAAGCGGTTTGCAACTACGACGCTACGCGCCTTAAAAAGATTACGACCCGATTCTCATCACCGGTCTATCCGGGCGAAAAAATAATGTTTGATATCTGGCAGGACGGCGATCAGGTTTCCTACCGTGCCTCGGTTGTCGACCGGGCCGTCAAGGTGCTGGATAACGGCTATGCCGAATTAAGGAGTGCACAATAATGAGTGACACAATGGTGGAAGCGGAAATTGAACAGACCGGGGTGCAAGGGACTTACTTCCGGCATCTGGCTGCAGGCCGCTTCGTAATTCAGTGCTGCGCAGGTTGCAGCCGTTATGTATTTTATCCAAGGGCATATTGCCCGCATTGCGGCTCCTCGCAACTTGAATGGGTCGAGCCCAGCGGTAAAGGCGTTGTTTATTCCTACAGCGTCGTACGTCGCAAGCCGGAGCTGGGCGGTGACTACAACGTCGTTCTGGTCGACCTCGAAGAGGGCGTTCGTTGTATGTCGCGTGTCGAAGGGGTTCATCCGGATGAGCTCGAAATCGACATGCCGGTACAAGCCTATGTCCAGCAAACCGATAACGGACCCTTATTGTTGATGAAAAAAAGAGGAAGCGACCAATGATTTCATTAAAGCAGTTACGGGGCTCCGTGGCGATCGTTGGGGTTGGCCAGGCGGGTTGCGGCGAAGCAAAAGGCCGCACCGAGATGGAGATTCTGGCTGAGGCAAGCCATAACGCGGTGGCTGACGCGGGCTTGCGCATGTCGGACATCGACGGCCTGACAACGGCTAGCAGCTCTTCCATTATGTGGCCTTTGTCGGTAGTGGAATATCTTGGGCTCGATCCCCGTTTTGTCGACAGCACGATGATCGGCGGGTCAAGCTTTGTGTCGCACACCATGCCGGCCATGCTTGCACTGGCTTCCGGCCAATGCGATGCCGTGCTCGTCTGTTATGGCAGCACTCAGCGTACGGCGGTTATGAACAGGGGCGAAATCAAGCGAGCGCGGCGCCAGCTCGAGCCCCATCCCTTCGAAGAAAACTACGAACCGTTGCAGCCGCTTACGTCATACGCTTTGGCCGCTAAACGGTATATGCATCAATACGGAGCCACGCGGCGCCATTTGGCCGAGGTAGCGGTAGCCGCCCGCAAATGGGCGCAGCTTAATCCTGAAGCGTTCCGGCGCGACCCGTTGACGATCGACGACGTATTAAAAGCCCGGATGGTGTCGGATCCGCTGTCTGTTTTGGACAGTTGTCTGGTAACCGATGGCGCCGCGGCATTCGTGATGGTGCGGGCTGATCGCGCTAAAGACTTGAAGCAGAAACCTGCTTACGTTCTGGGCAGCGCCACCGCCACCTGGAACAAGCAAATATCAGCCATGCCTGACCTGACCGTAACGGCGGCGCGCGATTCGGGCGCCCGGGCATACGATATGGCAGGCATCAAACCATCGGACGTCGATGTGGCCGAACTGTATGACGCGTTTACGATCAATACACTGCTGTTCCTGGAAGATCTTGGCTTCTGCAAAAAGGGCGAAGCGGCGGCGTTCGTCGAAGACGGCGGAATTGCACCCGGAGGACATTTTCCTGTCAACACAAACGGGGGCGGTTTGTCGTGCGTTCACCCTGGCATGTATGGTGCTTTCATCACGATTGAGGCCGTGCGGCAGCTTCGCGGGCAATGTGGAGAGCGCCAGGTTAAGAACGCACAAATTGCATTAGTGCACGGCAACGGCGGCTCTTTATCAAGCCAGGCAACAGCTATTTTAGGCACCGAAGCGACGCTCTAAGTCATGGTGTTTAGCGGCACTCAGCCGCTAACTCCGTTTCCGGGGAAGCTCTGAACAAACCGCCCGAATCGGCCCATGCATGCGGCGTGGGGACTTGTTCAGAGCTTCCCCGGATCAAGCCTGAACGCGAAAATGAAGCGCGGATCTTACTTTTGTGCGGCCGCTGCGCCGTCAATGTGTACGTTTGATATAGAAATGGAATAACAAAAAAACAAGGAGACAAGCTCATGGGGGCTGTCAGGAAGTTGTTCTCGACCTTACGTTTGCCCGTTGTGTGTGCGCCGATGTTTATTGTCTCAAACCCGGAGATGGTAATTGAGCAATGCAAAAGCGGCATTGTGGGCTCATTTCCAGCCCTCAATGCCCGTCCGCAAAGCGAATTGGCCAATTGGCTGGAACAAATTACAACAACGCTGGACGAATGCCGGAAACGTCAGCCCGAAGACAGCGTTGCACCGTTTGCGGTCAATCTTGTAATTCGCCAGGCCAACGAAAGGTTATGGGCCGATGTCGATGTACTTCAGCAATTCAAGGTGCCGGTGGTTATTACCAGTCTGGCGTCTCCCGCCGAAGTGGTTGAACGGGTGCATGCATGGGGCGGGATTGTGTTTCACGACGTCACCACCGCGCGCCATGCACGCAAGGCCATCGAGGCGGGCGTTGACGGCTTGATCCTGGTGTCTGCCGGTGCAGGAGGCCATGCCGGTGCGTTAAGCCCGTTTGCGTTGCTTAATGAGGTTCGGGCATTTTATGACGGCCCGATAGTATTGGCGGGCTCGATCACGAACGGGCGTTCGATTTTGTCGGCGCAGGTGATGGGCGCCGATTACGTCTACATGGGATCGCGGTTTATCGCTACCCGCGAATCCAGCGCCTTGCCCGAATACAAACAGACAATGCTCAATTCAAGCGCCGCCGATATTATCTACACACCTTATTTTTCCGGCATCTCAGCCAATTATCTAAAGCCAAGTATTGCGGCCGCGGGTCTGGATCCCGACAACTTGCCAGCTCCTACGGCCAAGCCGGGCGACGGCAGAAGCAAGCGCTGGAAAGACATATGGGGTTGCGGCCAGGGGGTTGGCGACATCAACGACATTCCCGCCACGGCCGAGCTGGTCGACAGGCTGTGCCGCGAATATGCATGCACACGCGAGCTGTGGAAGTCACAGCTTTAATTGCGATCACAATAATTAATGTGAGCGTAATTTCGTTTCCAGATCGTGAGCGCGAAGGCGAAGGACAGACATTGCTTTTGCGCGGCTGGCGAAGCCGGCAACGTGTACGTTTGCGATAGAAATAAAATAAGCACGGAAGAGACAGAAATATGAACAGTTTGAATTCACTTTTTAATCCGGCCGGTATTGCAGTAGTAGGCGCGTCCGAGAAGGTTACTAAAATTCGCGGACGCCTGCTCAAGCTATTGATTGACGGCGGCTATCAGGGAAAAATTTACCCGGTCAACCCCAGCAGCGCTGTAATACAGGGACTGCCCGCTTATCCGAACGTGACTGCGCTGCCCGAGGTGGTGGATCTGGCGCTGATTGCTGTTCCTGCAGAACAAGTCATGACGGTGCTGGAAGAATGCGCCGCCAAGGGTATCAAGTCCGCTGCCATTTTCAGTGCGGGGTCGGGTCTGGAGCCAATCGGTTCCCGCTTGCAGGACAAGGTTGCTGAGTTCTCCCAACGCACCGGAATGCGGGTGCTCGGGCCAAACGCCGAAGGGTTTATCGACACTCTCAAGGGTGTCATTGCAACGTTCAGCCCTACCATGCAGATGAATCCGCCGGTTAAGGCTCAGGGGCCTAAACAGGGCTACGTCAGTATCGTCTCGCAGTCGGGCGCCATGGCTTTTGCCATGTACAGCCGGGCGTGCGTCGATTATTTGCCGGTAAGCCATCTTGTCTCGACCGGAAACGAGGCCGACATCGAGTGCGCTGAAGTAATCGATTATCTAATCGACGAGGGCTCTTCCAAAGCCATATTGTTGTTTCTTGAAGGGGTGAAGAACCCCGCGCGCTTTGTTGAGGTGGCCCAAAAAGCCGCCCAAGCGGGCGTCGCGATCATCGTGGCTAAAGTGGGCAAGTCCACGGCGGGGCAGCGTGCCACCGTGTCGCATACGGCCCACCTGGCTGGTTCCGATATGGCGTATGACGCGGTCTTTTCCAAGTACGGCGTAATTCGCGCCGATGACCCTGAAGAAATGATTGCACTGGCATCGGTGGTAAGCGCGGGCGCGGTGCCGAAAGGCAAGCGGGTTGCCATTATTACGACTTCCGGCGGGGCCGGAGGCTGGGCCGCCGATATTTGTGAAGAAGCCGGGCTAAGCGTGCCCGAATTGCATCCGGACTTCAAAGAGCACTTGCGGGGAATCATTCCTGACTATGGCTCTGCCGAAAATCCGGTGGATGTGACCGCATCGGTCGTGGAGGATGGCGGGGCCACTTTATTGGCCATTCTGAAAGAGGTGTCCGTTATCGACGGCATCGATATTGGCCTGGTCATTGTGTCGCTGGTTGCGCCCGAACGCCTGGCCCAGATCGAAACAGGGCTTAATTCTGTTTTGTTGAATAGTTCACGACCCATGCTGTTTCATTCGCCAGGCGCGCCTCACGACAGCGCCAAGCGCATTCTTATGCACGCGGGCAGCGCCCAGCTTAATTTGCCGGTTTTTGCCCGGTCCATGCGCAAGCTTGCCGAATACAGCGAGTTTCAGGCGCGGCTTAAACAAAAGTCAGTTGAACCAGTCAGGCTGGGCGTACCGGCACGCACCGTGGCGTATCGCCCTGAAATGCTTGCCGACACGGACGCACTGCTGGATGCTTATGGCATTTCGCGTCCGGCCGAGGCTTTAGTGACTTCGGCTGCGCAGGCGGTTGCGCAGGCCCGGCGCATAGGGTATCCGGTTGCGTTGAAAGTAATATCGGACAAGGTCCCTCATAAAACCGAAGCCGGCGCCCTGGCACTGTCGTTATCGACCGGCGAGCAAGTGGCTCAGGCATTCGAGCAAGTCATCACGAATGCCCGCAACTATGTCAATGATCCGTCCATCGATACGGTGCTCGTGCAAAAAATGATGCCGCCCGGGCGCGAACTGATGGTCGGCGGCATGATGGACGCCGATTTCGGACCGATGATTATGCTGGGTTTCGGCGGTATTTACGTCGAGATATTGCGCGACGTCACACTGGCTTCGGCGCCTTTGACCCTTGACGAGGCCCATGCCATGATCGATAGTTTAAAGGGCAGCAGCTTGTTGCACGGTGCGCGCGGCGAAGCGCCATCCGACATTGGCGCGCTGGCTCAAATGCTGGTTGCGACCTCGCAGTTATTGAAAGATGCTGAACATGATATCGACGAGCTTGATTTCAATCCGGTCATTGTTTACCCCGAAGGCCAGGGTGTTGCTGTCGTCGATAGCCTGATTGTTAAAACAGCTGCCGGACATGACGAGGCATCGCCTAACTGTCATGAACAAACCAAAGTCATCGCAAATAGCCGGAGATAAAAATGGCCGATATTGAATGGACCCAGGAAGGGGCGATTGCAAGAATCAAGATCAATCGTCCTGACCGAAAGAACGCACTGGGCGGCGACATGCGGGCACAGCTGGCCGACGCCTTTGATCGCGCCAATAAAGACAAATCGGTACGCGTGGTGATGCTTGAAGGCGAAGGGGAATGTTTCTGCGCGGGGGCGGATGTTTCGGGCATGGGCCACTTAAGCATTGTGGACTCGCGTGCCCGTCTGCAAGCGCATACGCATCTGATGATCAAAAAGCTATATTCCATTGAAAAGCCGGTCATTGCGGTAGTGCGCGGTCCGGCCGTGGGCATGGGGCTGTCCATGGTTCTGGCCTGCGATTTGACCATCGCCAGCGATAACGCGCGTTTTTCATGCATTTTTGCGCGTCGGGGCCTTGCGCCCGACACAGGCGCCGCATTTTTGCTAAGCCGGGTGATTGGCCACGCCAAAGCGAAAGAGCTGATATTTACGACTCGCTTCTTTTCAGCGGCTGAAGCCAAGCAGCTGGACATCATCACCGAAGTGGTCCCCGACGCCGAGCTTGAGCAGCATGCTTTGGACTATGCCGGCAAGCTGGCGAAGCAGCCGACATTTGCCCTGGGAATGGCCAAGAAAATGCTGCAGTTTTCGTTGTCGCCCAGTTTTGACCAGTTTCTGGAGTACGAGGCCTTGATTCAACCCCTTATCCATTGCACCGGCGATTATCAGGAAGGGATTGATTCGTTCAAGGAAAAACGCGAGGCGAATTTCGTAGGTTATTAAGGATCTAAAGAATCCTTTTGTCAGCTTTGGTCAGGTATAAAAAAGGCAGGCGCCTT
>DATCVA010000174.1:0-17490 GCA_036567205.1 Eoetvoesiella sp.
CGCACCTGATGATGGCAACTTTGGTTGAAAAATATGGAACCGACGAACAGAAGCAACGTTTATTGCCGCGCATGGCCTGCGGAGAATTGCGCGGAGGCGTCGGACTGACCGAACCCGATGCAGGCACCGACCTGGCAGGCATCCGCACACGTGCGGTCCGGGACGCAGATGACTACATCATCAATGGCACCAAAACCTGGATCACCAATGGCATCGAAGGCAGTTGCTTCGCGGTGCTGGTCAAAACCGATCCAGACGCCGAGCCGGCGCGACGCGGCATGTCGATGCTCATCATGGAAAAGGGCCCCGGTTTTACTGTGTCGCGCAAGCTCGAAAAAATCGGATATAAAGGCATCGACTCGGCAGAGCTGGTGTTTAACGATTACCGCGTTCCCGCAAGCAACCTGATCGCCGGCGAAGGCCAGGGTTTTTACTGCGCAGTAAGCGGGCTGGAACTCGGCCGCATCAATGTGGCTGCGCGCGGCGCCGGTGTTGCCAAAGCTGCGCTCGATGAGTCAGTCAGGTACGCACAGATGCGCAAAACCTTCGGCAAACCCATAGCCGAACACCAGGCCATCCAGTTAAAGCTGGGGGAAATGGCAACGCGAGTGGAAGCGGCACGCCTTTTGATCGAAGCTGCCGCACAGGCCTACGACGCAGGCCGGCGTTGTGATATGGAAGCCGGAATGGCCAAGTATTTCGCCTCGGAAGCCGGACTGGAAAACGCCATAGAAGCTATGCGCATCCATGGCGCTTATGGGTATTCCAAGGAATACCCAATTGAACGCCTGCTACGTGACGCTCCACTAATGTGTATCGGTGAAGGCACCAACGAAATGCAACGCATCATTATTGCGAAGCAGCTGGTAGCGCGCAATCCGATTTAGATCAACACCTGGGTACGCCAGCAAACCAACAATGAACCCCGGACGCTTTTTAGAAACGGGTGTTCATTAAAAACCGTCTGAAATACAACAACGCACTGATACGCACCTAATCGCCTGAAACAAACCGCTTCATGGCAATTTGCGCAGCCTTGGCTACATGCTCTTCGCAAAGTTGTTTGGCCAAGGCGGAGTTCCTGCTTTCAAGGGCGTCTGCAATGGCGGTGAGTTCTTTACGGGTTTCTTGTATACGCCCGGTCTGGGCCAAGGAAAGGCGCCGCAACAAAGTTATGCGATTATTTAATTGCGTAAGGACGTTCGCAACAATCTGATTGCCGCAGCCTTTCAACAAAGCCTCATAAAAACGATTCTTTGCCCCTAACAATTTCTGCGTAGTAGAGACGACGTCCTCGGACTCTAAATACTCTATTGACTGACGAAGCGCATGCATCTGCTCCGCAGAAGCGTTTTGAGCAAAGCCTTCACCCGCCAACCCCTCCAGTGCCTGGCGGACCTGATAAATAGCCCTGGCCTCAGCTTCGTCGACAACCGCAACCATAGGCCCTTTGTGCGGCACATTGGTAATTAGCTGCTCGGCCTCCAGATGCTGCAACGCTTCACGCAGTAAAGTGCGGCTGATGCCCAACATGGCGCATAGGTCTTTTTCAACCAGTTTTTGACCGGATGAAAAACTGCCATCAAGAATGGCGCCTCGCAGGCGATCAATGACCTGCTGCTTTAACGAAATGGCAGCCCTGTCAATATACATGGCCGTCATTCAACAGCGTACCCAACAATGCTTTTAACCTCCAGGTATTCTCGCAGGCCATGCTCGCCCCATTCGCGGCCATTACCGGACTGTTTATAACCCCCAAACGGTGCGCTGAAATCCGCTGCCGGGTAATTCAGATGCACACCACCGGCACGCAACTTGAACGCGACACGGCGAACCCGTTCCAGATCTTGGCCCTGCACATAGGCCGCCAATCCATATTCCGTGTTATTGGCAATTTCAATGGCCTCTTGTTCTGAGGAATAGGGAATCATGGCTAAAACAGGCCCAAAAATTTCCTCTTGAGCAATGGCCATAGCCGGCGATACATTCGCGAAAATCGTAGGCTTGATGAAGTACCCGACAGGACAGTGATCCGGGCGCCCCAGACCTCCGGTTACCAAAGTAGCTCCGTCACTGATGCCGGACTGGATGTGCCCTTGAATACTGCTGAACTGCTTGCTGTTGACAACCGGACCCAATTGCGACGCGGGATCGTTTGCAGGCCCCACCACATATTGATCCGCTGCTTTTTTCGCGATTTGTATCGCCTCATCCATTAGATGAGCGGGAATCAGCATTCGTGTCGGAATGGAGCATGACTGGCCTGAATTAGTAAAGCAAGCTGCTACACCTTTGGAAACGGCTTGAACCAGGTCAACGTCATCGAGCAGAATATTCGCCGACTTTCCACCCAACTCTTGCGTAACCCGTTTTACAGTTTCAGCGGCAGACAACGCAACCTTGATTCCCGCCTGGGTGGAACCGGTAAACGAAACCATCTCGACGTCCGGGTGCGAAGACATCCGGGCGCCCACATTCGCGCCATCGCCATTGATCAGGTTGAAAACGCCCGGCGGCACGCCAGCTTCGTCGATTACTTCCGCAAACAGCAAAGCGCTTAATGGCGAATACTCGCTAGGCTTCAGGATAACAGTGCAGCCAGCGGCTAATGCCGGAGCAACTTTCACCATAACCTGATTGACCGGCCAGTTCCAGGGTGTAATCAAGCTGCATACCCCTATAGCCTCATGCCGGATCAGCGTTGTATCGGTTTGCGCTTCAAACTCGAACTGCTCCAGAGCCTTGATGATTTCAGTCAAATGAGCAACGCCGCGAATGGCCTGAGAGCTTTTGGAAAAAGTGATGGGCGCCCCCATTTCCTGACTTATCAACTCGGCGAATTCGTCATATCGCCGTTTGTAAATATCAAGTACTTTCTTGAGCAGTTCAACCCGATAGGCTACTGGGCTTTCAGAGTACTCGAGAAAAGCGGCTCTGGCCGCTTTTACTGCCCGGTCAACATCCAGGGCATTACCCATGGCAATTTGGGCAATGGTTTTTTCGGTAGATGGATTAATGACATCAAACAAATAGGGATCAACCGGATCCACCCATTTTCCATCAATGTAAAAGTGTTCTAAGTGCATCATTGTCTTTATATCCTTGAAGTCGGACTTCTTCTGATTGGAAGCGCGAAAACTAATTACTTGGCGTCCGCTTGTTCTTTTTCGATCTGGGCCAGCACCTCGCCCGCGTTTCGGAAGGCATCCATGCCGGCAGGAATACCGCAATAAATGGCCACCTGCATCAAGACACCACGAATTTCATCTACTGTTACGCCATTATTAATAGCGCCGCGTACATGCAGTCGCAACTCGTGCGGACGATTAAGGGCGCTAATCATTGCCAAGTTGACGAGGCTGCGGGTTTTCCTGGGTAAATCATCGCTACCCCAAACGGTTCCCCAGCAATACTCCGTACTGAGACGTTGCATCGGCATATTGAAATCGGTGGCATTTTTCAAAGAAGCGTCTACATAATCCTTACCCAATACCTCTCGCCGAACTTTCAGCCCACGCTCAAATAGTTCATCGCTCACACCGTCCCCCCATAAAGAAAGCACACTAATGGCACAAGCCCCGGCATCCTTCAATTCGTTGGAGACAAGTGCCTTAAAAATCAATATTAATGTACGATTGTATTACAAAAAATGCAAGCGTAAAGGCAGACTGCAAAGCACGTAGGCTTATAGAAAAGGGTTTTTACACAAGTGTTTTATTCCATTTTTAAATCAACCGTGAACGGCGCCTGCTTCGTTTGCCGTACAAACGTACTGTGTACGCCTTCGCCTTCGTGTTCACAATTGATTTGACAATGGAATTACTTGTGCTTTACAGGCTTTCGCGAAGGGACGAGGCCTAGCCAGCCAGCCTGACCTGACCTGGCCTGACCTGGCCTGACCTGGCCTGACCAGGGGGCCTGAAGGTGCAAGGTGCCAGGTGCGGGCAGCGCGTGTACGGCACTGCCCTTCTGGTTTTAAAAACTATTTTTTTGCTTGCACCGGAGAGTACTCTACCGGTATCCAGGTATAGCCTTTGTCTTCTTTATGAACGTGACCTATGCCCGGAAAGGGCAGATGCGCGCCGGCAACCCACAACTTCCTGGCATCGGCTTCAGCCAGTATTTTTTTACGGCTGACAACAGCCTGTGGCTGGTCTACGTCGAACTCAATAGAAACCTCCGGACGCATAAACTGCACGGAGTGACTATGCACCACATCGCCCCAAACCAGCAATTGCTGCCCTTCCGACGAGAGTAAATAACCGCCATGCCCGGGCGTATGGCCCGGCAGCGGCACCGAAATAACGCCGGGTATAACCGTGTCGCCGGGGTTGAACTGCTTAAGCTTGCCAGCCGCGCCATAAGGCGCCACGGAATTTTGAGCAGCCTCGAAGAATGGCTGTGCATCCTTTGGCGCTTTTGCGGCTATTTCCTTGTTCAACCAGAAGCCAGCTTCGTTCTTATCAACGTAAACCGTGGCATTGGGAAACGCTATTTTGCCATCGTCGGTGGCAATACCGCAGGCATGATCGCCATGCAGATGCGTTAACAAAACAGTGTCAATCTGTGCAGCATCGTAGCCTGCGGCGCGAATATTATCGCGCACGGAACCTAAAGTGGGGCCAAAACACTTTGCTGCGCCCGCATCCATCAGAATTAAATTTTTCCCGGTGTTGACCAGATATGCATTAACAGCGGTTTGCACGCCGCTGCCCGACGTTGGAACAAACATTTGTGCGAGCAGATCTTGAAGGTCTTGCTCTGTTACGCCTTTTAACAAGCCCCTATCAAGCAAAATGGCGCCGTCGTATAGCGCAGTGACTTCAAGATCGCCCAACATCATGCGGTAATACCCGGGAACCTGAGTCATTTGTTTAGCGGGCACGGCCGCCGACGCAGATTGAGGCACGGTCCACGCGCTGATTGACACCCCCGCCGCCAGCACCGCAAATAGCAGATTCCGTGCTTTAAGTTTATAGTTTTTCATCTAAGCCCCTGTATGGAAAATAGTTCGTTTTTAAGTATAGAGACTTAATATTGAACGTGAAAATCGTTACGTCCATATATTCCAACCAAGCCATATGCGTTTCACCCTGAACGGACTTTTCATCAAAGGCGTTATGTCAATCAGCCGGAAACATTTTTGGATTCCAGGCGATTTCCCATACATGTCCGTCGGGATCTTGAAAGTAGCCCGCGTAGCCTCCCCAAAAAACCTCTTCCGCCTCTTTGACGATAACGGCCCCGGCATCTTTCGCCTGCTTCATAACAGCATCGACCTCGGATTTCGAACCGACGTTATGGCCAAGTGTCAGCTCAGTCGCGCCTGGAGCGCTTAGCGGCAGCCCCGTGTCACGAGAAATGCTTTTGCGAGGCCAAATTCCCAGCTTCAATCCGCTTTGCAACTGGAAAAATGCCACAGCCCCATACTCGAATTCCGTGCCAATAATACCGTCGGTTCTCAAGCCCAGCCCATCACGATAGAACCGGAGCGAGCGCTCCAGATCGTCGACACCAATCGTAATCAAAGAAATTCGTGCTTCCATGAGATACCCTCCTTTAGGTATTACTGCATATTGACGTCGATGTTTGCTTAAAGTCAGACTGCGTTCAGTGCAGCAATCGAAGTTATTCAGCATACTTTTCGCGCCCGTGGCGGCCAAAAGTCCAGCCTTGACGCATAGCGGCCGCCGCCAGCAAGATAGTACCGACGCCGAACCACTGCAACCATTCTAAACGCTGGCCGAACGCAATCCAGTCCACAGCGATTGCAGCCACAGGATAAATAAATGACAAAGCCCCGGTAATGGCAGTGGGCAGCTTCTGTATCGCACTATAAAGCAGCACATACATCAAGCCTGTATGCACAATGCCCAGCGCCATCAATGTCAGCCAGGCAGACGCCGGCTGATACGCCAATACGGCAGGCTGAGCGAACGGCGCCAACAGCAAAATGCCGGTGCACACCTGTATCAAGGCAATCAGGTGGGGTGGCGTGCCAGTCAACCGCTTGACCAACAAGGCTGCGACGGCATACAAAAAGGCTGCCCCAAGGGCAAGAATAATGCCACCCAGGTATTCCTGCCCACCATAGACCGAACTACCGTGCGACTGAGTAATGGCCAACATACCGATGAAAGCCAGGCTTAGCCATGCCATCTTATCGAGCGTAATCCGCTCGCCCAGAAATATTGCCCCCAGGCTCACCAGCATGAACGGCTGCGTGTTATAGACAGCAGTGGCAATTCCGATCGAAGCCCGGGAATACGCTGCAAACAACAAAACCCAATTGCCCACAATAGCCAGCCCACTGATCAACGCCAGTGCGAAAGTGCCCCAGCTAAGCAAGCCTGGGCGCAAAAAACCCATAAACCCGCAGATCAGCAGCAATGTCGCCGCGCCGAACACACAGCGCCAGAACACTACATCCAAAACCGGCTGACCCGACATCAATACAAACCAGCCGATTGTGCCAGAGACCACCATGGCGGCAGCCATTTCAAGCGAACCGCGTTTTACCTGATTTTCCATCGCCACACTCCTTAAGGCCCCTCTGATTCAGACGAGTAAAGTGTGACCCTTTTCGCCGCCGCCATCTATAGATAAAATAAGGCAAAACGCTTTACTTCCCTTTTTTATCACGGGAATTTCTTCGTCTATCCTAATCAAACAATATGCCCGACGAGATCGACCAAATAATTATTGCGGCATTAATGGAAGACTCGCGCCGTTCGCTAAAAGCGCTGTCCCGTATTAGCGGACTTTCGCCGCCCAGCGTAGCGGAACGCCTGCGGCGACTGGAGGAACGCCGCGTGCTTACGGGGTACACGGTAAATGTCGACCCAAAAGCCTTTGGCTACATGCTACAGGCAATAGTCCGGATACGGCCGCTGCCCGGCCAGTTGCACTCGGTAGAGCGCCAGATTCAGTCCACTCCGGAGTTCACCGAATGCGATAAGGTCACAGGCGAAGACTGCTTCATTGCGCGGCTTAACGTTCGGTCAATGGAGCAGCTAGATACTATCCTGGACCGGCTGACCGACCAAGCCGAAACCAACACCTCCATAATCAAAGCCACGCCGGTGAAGCGTCGCCTGCCGCCTCTTGATCGGTCCGACACTTGAAACGGTTAATTTTTAAGCGGCACAAACTGCCTATGCCCGATCGCGCAGCTCGTTTACTCCTTCGCCTTCCGCGCAGTGATTGCAGCAAAAAATTCGACCATTCTTTTCCAGGCCGTGACCAATGATTCTTACCCCGCAGTGCTGACAAAGCGGAGCCAGCGTCTGAATGGCGCACTCGAAACTGTCGAAAGTATAGGTTTTCCCGTCAAGGGCTGTCATTTGAAAAGACTTGTCGTAGTCGTTGCCGCAATTGTTGCACTTTGCCATAGCTGCTCTCCTTTTAATCAAGAACTACACAGTACTTGAGCAGACGTCGGCAGCATGTAGCGTGCCAGCAGTACGCACCGGGGTAGCACAGATAAGTACGCCCAAGGCCCGTCACACTGCAAGAGAACTGAAAAGACTTTTGTGTACACCGTACACAAAAATGTAGCATAATCATTTGCGGGGTACACATGGAGAATTGATGCGAGCTGCAACAAAAAAACCGGCGCGACGCACAACCTATCGCCACGGAGATTTACACAGCGCCTTGCTGGAAGCAGGCATTGCACTGGCGCGCAGTGGCGGGCCTGATGCAATCGTACTGCGTGAAGCGACCCGGCAGGCCGGAGTCGTTCCTAATGCCGCCTACCGGCACTTTTCCAGCAGGCAAGCTCTTTTCCAGGCCGTTCGCTCGGCTGCGCTATCAAGGCTGGCCATTGTCATGGAAACCGAACTAGCCAAATTGCGTGCTGACACCCCTGCAGTTGAACTGGCTCGCGCCAATCTACGAGCCATTGGCACAGGCTACTTGCTATTCGCCCAGACAGAACCCGGCCTGTTTCACACTGCGTTCTCGGTTCAGGACGAAGTCGAAGGAGACACCGACCCGGCCAAGGCCGGGCGTAGCGGCCTTAATCCGTTCCAATTATTGAATGCCGCCCTGGACAGACTTGTCGAGGTGGGAGTCCTGCCGCCCGAGCGTCGCCCAGGTGCGCAATACCTGGCGTGGTCAGCCGTGCATGGACTGGCTCTGCTTATTGCTGACGGACCTTTGCATAATGCTCCCTCCATGCAAAGAAACTTGATCGCGCAACGCTTGCTGGAAATGGTCGAAAAAGGTTTATAGAACTGGCTTATTCCATTTCCAAATCAATAGTGGACACGAAGGCGAAGTGCAGACAGTACCTTTGTACGGCTGCTGCGCCGACACAGTTCACGGTTGATTTGGAGTCTATTCCATTTCCAAATCGATTGTGAGCACGAAGGCAAAGCGCAGACAGTACGTTTGTACGGCTGCTGCGCCGACACAGTTCACGGTTGATTTGGAAATGGAATTAGTTCAGGCTGGCCCAATTGTTGTTCAGCAAAGGCCGCATCCAGACAAGCCCATCAGCTACCTGCCCACGCGGCCGATATTCGCATCCCACAAAGCCCTTATAGTCGGCCTCGTGCAGGCGTTTGAATGCCTGCAGCAAGCCATCAGCTTCCAGCGCCGGTTCGTGACGTTGCGGGCTGCCGGCAAGCTGTATATGCCGTATCCAGGGCAAACAGGCCAGCAACTGTTCATCCAGATTCAGGCCTTGCTTAACGACATGATAAAAATCAAATTGCAGACCCAGATTGGCTTTTTCACAAGCGCGCAAAACGGTTAATGTCTGTCGAGGCGTGGAATAAAAATAGTCCGGCACATCGTTTTCATTAAGCGCTTCCAATTGCAATACAACATCGTCATTTTGTATCGAAGCCCAATTCAAGTTATTGACAAGCACTTCCAGCTGCCCTTCGGGCGACAAGCTGTAATTACGCGGTCCGGCCATTACATGAACCGCTTTACAGCCAGTTGCAGCGCAAACTTCCAGCGTAGCGGCAAACGCCTGCCGGAACTGCGATGCCGCTTGAGGCTGGGCGGCCATTCCAAGCGGAAACTCCGGTCGAAATACGGGTGTATTGATCAATACCAATTGAAGCTGATGCTCCTTAAGCCGCTGGGCATACCAGTGGGGAGACTTGTCGTAGGGAAACAAAATTTCCACATATCGGAATCCATCGTGGGCGGCTGCGGCGAAGCGCTCTGCCACCGGCAAATGGCCATATAGCATCGAAAGGTTAGCGGCAAGCTTCATAAGTACATAATTTCCATGCGTCTAAAAATTGTATTTCCTGGAATTGTACGTGCCCGGACAGGATGGCATTAACTTGATAAGGCGGGACTTAACCCGCGTTCCTTAAATTAGCTCAGGCCTATAATCATGAAATTGTTTTTAACAAAGGCAGCGCACTCATGAAAACTGCCCTGATACCCTGGGCGCTGTCCGGTGCAGCCGCCGTTGCAGTAGGGTTTGCCAGATTCGGCTATGCCCTGATTTTGCCAGCCATGCAAACTGATCTCAGTTTGAATTATGCACAGGCGGGCTGGCTCAATACCGCTAATTCGCTAGGCTATCTGGCAGGGGCTGTGCTTACGGTTTACTGGGTCGGCCAGCTTGGCAATCGCCGCCTGTTCATGGGCGGCCTGGTGCTTACCACGCTAACCGTATTGGCATGCGGGTTAAGCCATAACTTCCAGCTACTTACCTTATTTCGCTTCCTTGCCGGCCTTGGCGCCGCAGGAACGTTTATCTGTGGCAGCGTGCTGGCCGGAGTCCTGGGAACTCGCTCTATCATGATTTTCTTCAGCGGCGGCGGCATCGGAATGTTTGCCACCGGCGCCGCCCTGCCCTGGTTGTTCGAATATACAAATGCCGCCGCGTGGCCTGTTGCATGGCTGGCAATGGGCGGTATCTGTATTCCGTTATCGCTTGCATCTATTTGCGCCATACGCAATATAGGCGAGCCCTCGTCAAGCTCCAAAAGCTCTGCAGTATGGCCATGGCGGCGTTGCGGACCCGAACTGGCCGGCTATTTCATGTTTGGGCTGGGCTATATCGCTTACATGACCTTTATTGTCGCCTGGCTGAAACAAAACAGTGCAGCATCGATCGGCCTGGCCATGACCACGTCCATAATGTGGAGCATTCTTGGAGCCGCTACTCTCGCTGCACCTATCCTGTGGAAACGCGTCTTCGACGGACGGAGCGACGGCGTACCGATGACTTGCTCCATGATCGTGCTGGCTTTGGGCGCTGCACTTCCGTTATTCATATCGAATCTTGCCGGCATCTGGTTCTCGGCGCTTTTGGTAGGATCCAGCGTTTTCATGGTGCCCTCGGCTGTTGGCAGTTTTATTAAAATAAACCTGCCTAAACCCGCATGGGGCCATGCCATGGCAGTTGCTACCAGCCTGTTCGCAATAGGCCAGGCAATCGGACCGGTTGCAGCAGGATGGATCAGCGACCGCTCGGGCGCGTTATCAACCGGACTGGCCGTCTCGGCCGGCATCCTGCTGATTGGCGCATTCCTGGCTTTGGCCCAAAAGTCGCTGCAATAATTTCGCATAGTCCTGCGCCAGCAAACCGCGGCAATAAGTCCACATCGCGAATCCAGCGCCAGCACAATACGGCTCCGCCGTTCATGCCTGGCCTTATAAACGCCTCATCGGACGGGGAAGAACTTGATCATTGGAATGACCGTCGTGTAGCGCAAGACCAACAAGCCATTTGCTTCATGTCTGCAGCTTCATTAATTAGAACTCTATATTCAAAAAAGTAATAATAAAATGCAAATAAACTTGTTCTACAAATAACCAGCCGTGGATAAAATAGCACTTTTGCATACTCTCTTGTTATTAACTTATGAGCACTACTACTGCGTCGGCATTGCCAAACGGCCTGGCTCCGCTGCGCCTGAATATCAGACCCCTTGTTATCGCGTTATTGCTGGTTATCGCCGGAACTTATTATCTGGGCGAAACCGTTAGCGTCAAGCAAGGCGCTCTTTGGGTAATCGGCATTTTGCTGGGCGTTACGCTCTACCATTCATCTTTTGGCTTCACTCAGGCCTGGCGAGTATTTGTGTCCGACCGCAGGGGCGCCGGTCTGCGCGCTCAAATGTTCATGCTGGCGTTTGGTGTTCTGCTGTTTTTTCCATTTTTGGCCCAAGGCACGTTAGCCGGTCAGGCAGTTAACGGGTTCGTATCGCCGCCCGGTGTTTCCGTGGTGCTTGGTGCATTCATTTTTGGCATTGGCATGCAATTAGGTGGCGGCTGTGCGTCGGGAACCTTGTTTGCGGTAGGTGGCGGCAGCACTCGCATGCTGGTCACTTTGTTCTTCTTCATTGTGGGCTCCATACTGGCTGCCCTGAATTTTTCCTGGTGGAGCAATCTACCCGCCCTCGCTCCGGTCTCACTGGTTAAGTCCTGGGGTTTATGGCCCGCGCTACTGGCTAACCTGGCTGTGTTTGCCGCCATTGCGTGGCTTACCGTCGTGCTGGAAAAGCGCCGCCACGGCCAACTGGTTTCCAACGCAACCGGCACTGCGCGCCCTGCCTCTCTCTTGCGTGGCCCATGGCCGCTCGTGTGGGGCGCTGTCGCCCTGGTGCTGCTGAACTTTGCCACGCTGGCACTGGCTGGACGCCCTTGGGGCATCACATCGGCGTTTGCCTTATGGGGGTCCAAAGGCATGATGGCTTTGGGCGCCGAGCCGGCGCAGTGGGCGTTCTGGGCCAACAACCCGGCAGCGCTTACGGCTCCTGTCAGCCACGACATTACTTCCGTCATGGACCTTGGCCTGATTCTTGGAGCTTTGGCGGCAGCGGCTGTTGCCGGTAAATTCGCACCTGTCTGGAAAATTCCCGCCCGCTCGCTGTTAGGCGCTGTAGTGGGCGGCATTATGTTGGGTTATGGCGCACGCCTGGCCTTCGGTTGCAATATCGGCGCCTATTTTAGCGGCATACTTTCGGGCAGCCTTCATGCTTGGCTGTGGTTGCCCGCCGCCTTCGCCGGCAGCGCCCTTGGTGTACACCTGCGTCCATGGTTCGGCCTTCAAGTTGAAAAAACAACTCAAATGGCAGCATGCTAATTCGCAAACCAAGGTAATCTTCAATCAAAAGAGCAAGCAAACAGGCTTGCTCTTTTTGCGTAAAAGGCGGGTTCTCGGGCAAAATAGCTACCCAGGCGCCCGTACCGAAGGACGCTCACCTATAAGCAGTATCTTGGGGCATTACCTGACTATGTCAAACACCGACAAACCGGCCTTCGTCGACGACTATCTGGCCGCACTACTGGCGCAAGCCAGCAAACTCATCTCCGAAGAATTCCATCAGGTTGTCCAGGCCAGCGGGTTTTCAGTATCTGAATGGCGCGTACTGGCTACGCTTGCCGGGGGTAAACTGATCAGCATCGGCGGAGTGGCGCAAACAACGGTTACGAAACAACCCACTATTACGCGCCTGCTGGACCGCATGGAAAAAAAAGGCTATGTAGAACGCGTTGCCCATGCCTCGGACCGTCGCATCACACTGGTACGCATCACAGAGCAAGGCCAGAAAACCGTTACAGAACTTATTGCCCAGGCAAAAGAACATGAGCATCGCGTACTCCAACCCTTGGGACCGGACCATGCTGAAGAACTCAAGGCCATGCTCAAGCGCATAATTGAATTGCGCCGTCCCGACACCCAGTCAAACTCGGCTTCTATCCCATTTTTAAAAGAATAGGACTCCAGACGCCGGATATTCTGTGTTATTACGACGTCAATTTTCATTTTGACTGAATTTTGCGTGCGCAAAAGAAATACCACTGTATTTATAAACAGTTATTCATGTTAAGTTCCATAGCCCTACAGGGCAAAGTTAAAAACGAACTTAACAAAGTTGTGTAACTCACTAATATATTGGTGATTTTTTAAATTTCTGGTATTATCTGCCTCACCAAAAACAAATTCTTTATACAAGTGCGGCCATGCGATCATTCTGGAATCGAGCTTCTTTACTGGCGTTTCTGCCCCTATTGGTAGTGGCTGCCCTTGGCCTTGGCTCGAACGCTATTGCGCAAACCCGCAACACAGCGAACGAAGCCAAGCAAAACACTACCAGCAAAAAAGCTACCGCAACGGCCCGCAAAAAAACCCCGGCCGGCACAGGCGCCAAAGCCCAGACCCGCAAACGCCATACCGTAACAAATTCAGGAAAAATTACTACCCGGCAAAATTTGCGCAAGGTAGGCCATGCGGCCAGCCAGGCTGGCGCTGCGCCGGTTTCTCTGCGTCCACGGGAATTAAATGACGTTGTGGAACCCTTAACGTCTCAAGCTGTATTGCGCTCGGAAGTGGCGTTTGTTCAGGATTTACAGAGCGCCACCGTTTTATACGATAAAAACAGTGACGATGTACGGCCTATCGCCTCCATATCAAAGCTTATGACCGCACTCGTTGTGGCCGAAGCAGGTCAAGCCCTGGATGAAATCCTGGAGATCGCGGACGATGACGTAGACCGTGTACGCCACTCCCGTTCGCGTTTGCCCGTAGGCACGCAGCTTAGCCGGGCGGACATGTTGCACTTGGCCCTGATGTCGTCCGAAAACCGGGCTGCCCATGCCTTGGGGCGTTATTACCCTGGCGGCATGCCTGCCTTTGTACGAGCCATGAATGACAAGGCGCGCTCATTGGGGATGCGCAGAACACGTTTTGTCGAACCCACAGGCCTTTCGGTTGAAAACGTTTCAACCCCGCGCGATCTCGTCAAGTTATTACACGCCACCAGCAAGCAACCTATAATTCAGCGCTACACGACTGATGACAAATATGAAATTGCCGTCGGCAAAGGCCGCCAACTGGTCTATAACAACACCAACAGGCTGGTTAAAAATGACGACTGGGATATCAAGATTTCGAAAACCGGCTTTATTAACGAAGCCGGGGAATGTCTGGTTATGCTCACGCGTATCGATGATCGTGACGTTGCCATTATTTTGCTGAACTCCACTGGCCGCTACTCTCGTATTGGCGACGCGGTGCGTATCCGCAACCTTGTCGAAAATGCCTCATCCAACGTAGCCATGCTGTAGGGCCCCCTCCAAGTACAATGTGCATAGCTTACCTGGCACTCCAGAGCCATCCGGACTGGCCTTTATTTATTGCAGCCAACCGCGATGAGTTTCATGAACGCCCCACTCTGGCCGCAGCGCCTTGGCCGACTTATCCCGATGTTATCGGCGGCATAGATTGTTTGGCACAAGGCACTTGGCTGGGCCTGACTCATCAAGGCCGCTTCGCCCTGCTGACCAATTACCGTGACCCGGCCTTTATTGTGGCCAATGCACCTTCGCGCGGCGCACTGGTAGGTCGTTATTTGACCGAACGACACAGCCCGCCTTCGGACTATGCCAGGGAAGCAGCCAGTTCGGGCTTGCTATACAACGGTTTCAATTTGATCGTGGGTAATTTATACGAAGCCTACTACGCCAGTAATCGCGCCGCGTTACCCCAGGAGCGGGCCCTGGCGCCGGGCCGCTATGTTATTTCCAACCATCTGCTTGACTCCCCTTGGCCCAAAGCCGAGCGCTTGCGTCTAGGCCTGGATGCGTTTCCTTTAGAACAGCTGGAGCACTCGCTGACACCCGTGTTTGAGTTGCTCAAGGACAATACCCAGGCGGCGGATGACACGCTGCCAAACACCGGCATCCCTCTTGAGCGTGAGCGCTTGCTGAGCAGTCCTTTTATTGTCAGTCCCACCTATGGCACACGCTGCTCCACGGTTATTGCCGTCCATGCCAGCGGCCGCGCCATATTCAGTGAAATAAGCTATAACGCGGATGGCATCGCCATCGAGCGCCACGACTGGCCTTTTGAAATTGAAAACGCATCGTTATCCCCGTGAGTACCACGAGCGTATAAAATAGGCTTAGTTAATTCGCTTTTGGGAATTGCCATGTTCACATCCGCCCCTTGCTCTCTTGGCCTGAAAACCGTCGTCACGATAGTCTTTAGTACAGTCCTGCTAATAGGTGCCGCCGTTTACAACCCGGCACACGCCCAATTACCTCCTTCACAACATTACGGCGGAACCGAATATGTAAGCGGAGGAATCGGCTACGATGAATCGACGGCTTTTAAAGCCGCCATGCCGCAATTCCCATTGGCATTAACCTTTGCCAGCAAAGCCGGCAACAGAGCGGCTTATGTTTCGGACGTACAAGTCGTTATACGCGATCCGCAAGACAACACCATCTTGAATGCCAAGGCAAACGGCCCTTATTTTTTGGTTAAATTGCCTCCTGGACAGTACAATATTTTTGCGACCTACAATACTCAAACCCTTTCGCAAAAAGTCGCTGTTAATAGTACGGGCACCGCCCAGGCCATATTCGAATGGAAATAGATCGGGCGAACCATATGCCCGACCGGGTAAAGCTTAATGCAAAGTTCGATTCGGAGTCATATCCGGATCTTCCAGGCCCGGGTCATAGACATCAATGCTTAATTCACCCAATGCTGCGCGCCAACTGCGTAGCGGGACACAGGTCTGCAAACGGTATATAGCCTGGCCAATTAATGCATCATGCAATTCATGCCCTATTTTTGAAGCAATATCCAGGGTTGCATCACCATGCAAACCAGCCAGATGCTCGTGCGTGCGTCGCATAAAAGAAAGCGGAACCAATACGTCGCTGGCCCCATGAAAAAGATGCAAGGTGGTCGCAGGAGGAGCCGCTGCCGGCAAACTGGCATAGCTTCCGGAAAAAGCCAGAACCCGGCCAGCCAAGTCGGTATGAAGGGAGCAGGCCTCGAGCGCCATCGTCGCCCCTTGATCAAAGCCTGCCAAGGCGGTGTTTTCGCCCGACAAGCCGTATACCGCCTGAAGCTGTTGAATTTCAGTCACCAGGCCGGGCAACGCCCGTGCTACCCGGTCGGCATAATTTGCTTCATTTAAACCACTTTGCTCAAACCAGTGATAGGCGGAAGCATCGCTACTAATCGTTCCATAAGGTAAAACCAGCAAAGCTTCCGGGAAAGCCTGCCTTAGCGCCTGGGTTAAAGACATTAACTGCTCAGGAGCCGCCGAATCACCATGCAAAAGCACAAAAAGCTGCTTAGGTTTGCTGTGCATTGGCAAAAAAATCAAGGGAGGTGGTGATTTTCCCTGTTGCGTAATAGTCATAGAGATATCGTCCACAAAATACAACCATTCCTGTTTTATAGTGTGATTCTATCCTCAAAAAATACAAATTGTTACCCGGCTGAAATGAAACCGCCTGGCAATTGATCAATCATCCGCTATATACTGTATATATAAACAGTATTAGTACGAGCCTACGCATGCATTCGCAAAAGCATTCCCGCTTAGCCCATCGGGCAGGTGCGCCGATGCTTACTATGTTTACCAAGCCCACAGCTAATCTTAACCCGCCAGCCTCACAAAGCCCAAAGCAAGATTTTTTATATGAATGCTATTAAACCCCCCGCTTTGCTGCACCCCGAGTGTATTCACCCTTTGCTTTGGCTCGGCTCGCAACTGGCCATGGGGCGTCAAAACACAGTATCAACGGGATTTTCGCCCTTAGATCAAGAGCTGCCTAATCAGGGTTGGCCTTTAAGCACACTTATCGAGCTTACATTACCCCAGGCCGGCATAGGCGAAATACATTTGTTGCGCCCCGCTTTGGCCAAACTTGCTCCAGAACGCAGTATTGCGCTTGTTCACCCACCTTACCCGCCTCACTTCCATTGCTGGGTTAACTGGCAACTAGAAACTCATCGTCTGCTGTGGATCAACCCCAAAACGGCCAGCGACTCTTTGTGGGCCAGCGAGCAAATTTTAAAACACAATGCCTGCAGCGCCTTACTGTGCTGGGTTCCCAGTATCCGGCCCGAGGCACTACGCCGTTTACAACTGGCAGCGCAGCAAAGCGATGCCTTGTTCGTTTTATTACGTCCGCACAGCGCTACCCGGCAAACCAGTGCGGCCCCCTTGCGTTTAAGCCTTAGGCCAGTCCATCAAGGATTGGAAGTTTCCATTGTTAAACGGCGTGGTCCTACGTGCAGTCATCCTGTTCTGATCAAGCTTTACCCCTCGCGCCCCTACGCTAAAACACATTCGTCTTATGTCCCTCTGGATCAGTCTGTACTTGCCCTTTCACAGCCTCGACGTAACTTTTCCCCATTGGCCCAATAAAACGCCGTTGGCTGCCGTCTTGCATAAAGAACGTGTTTATGCCTGCACGCCCGCTGCGCAAGCGTTAGGTGTGCAGACAGGCATGCGACGCGGCGGGGTTCTGGGACTTGCTCCCCACATTGTATTGCGCGACTACAACGACACTCTCGAGCAACAAAGCCTGAAGCAAATTGCATTGATCCTTTTGCAATACACACCTAATCTAGCGTTTGGCAACCAGCACGGATTATTGCTCGAAGTAAGTGCCAGCCTGCTTTTGTTCAAGGGGCCCCGCGGTTTATGGCGCCGCCTTAACGCATCATTGCTGGATCTGGGTTTCCATATGCGTTTAGGC
>DATCVA010000175.1:0-7778 GCA_036567205.1 Eoetvoesiella sp.
CCATGCCCGTTCAAAACCCAGGTGAATGGCCTGCTGCGGCGGGTGTCCCGCGCGAAGTTCTTCGCGTATGCGTTCGTTGATCAGCACGTTGGAGTCAATGGCCATGCCCAGAGTCAGGGCTATAGCGGCAATACCCGGCAAGGTCAAGGTTGCCTGAAGCATGGACAAGACAGCCAGCAACAGCAATACGTTGAATGTCAGGCCCAGGGTTGAGAACACCCCGAACAGGCGGTAGTACACAATAATGAACACTGCAATGGCAATAAAGCCATACAGGGTGGAATAGAAACCCTTGGCGATGTTGTCGGCGCCCAGGCTGGGGCCGATAGTGCGTTCTTCGATGATGTTCATCGGTGCGGCCAGTGCGCCGGCGCGCAGCAGCAATGACGTGTCGGCCGCTTCCTGAGCGGTCATGCTGCCTGTAATTTGTACCTGGCCACCGGGGATTTCGCTGCGAATGACCGGTGCGGTTACGACTTCGCCCTTGCCGTTTTCGAACAGCAGTATGGCCATGCGCTTGTTGATGTTGTCGCGCGTAACGTCGCGAAAAATACGTGCGCCTTTTTCGTCAAGCGTCAGATTGACCGACGGCTGCTGCGTTTGCTGATCGCGGCCCGGCTGGGCGTCTTGCAGATTTTCGCCGGTCAGGATGACCTGTCGTTTCAGCAGCAAGGCGCGCCCGTCGCGATCGGTATAGCGTTCTAGCCCGAAGGGCACTGTGCCCGAGTTAAGGGCCGCCATGGCGGACGGCGAATCATCCACCATGCGAATTTCGAGTGTTGCGGTGCGGCCCAGAATTTCCTTGGCTTTGGCAACGTCTTGAACGCCGGGCAACTGAACGACAATGCGGTCGCTGCCTTGTTGCTGAATAATCGGTTCGGCTACGCCCAGTTCGTTAATACGGTTGTGCAAAGTCGTAATATTTTGCTTGAGGGCGTTGTTTTGAACCTGGGTAATGGCTGCCGGTGTAAGGGCTGCCGAAAACGTAAACTTGCCGCCCGTGTCGCGGCTGATGAATTCCATATCGGCCATGCGGCGGCGCAGCTCGGAGACAGCCGCGTCGCGCGTGTCGCCTTTGTCGAATGTGGCGATAATCGACAGATCGTTGCGCTCGACGTTGGCGGCGCTTAGTTTTGCCTCGCGCAGGCTGGTGCGTATGTCGTTGGCCAGCGAGTCGTAACGTCCGGTCAGCGCGCCGCGCATGTCAACCTGAAGCAGAAAATGCACGCCGCCGCGCAGGTCCAGCCCCAAATACATGGGGTGTGCTCCCAGGGCGCTAAGCCAGTTGGGCGAGGCAGGCAGAAGGTTTAACGCGATCGTGTAGTCCGGGTCGGAAGGGTCCGGATTGAACGCTTTTTCGATAATGTCTTTCGCTTTTAGCTGTACATCGGTCGACTCGAAGCGCACGCGTACTGCCCCAACCGGTCCGTTTTGTTCGTAGTAAGCCCCGGTGGGTACGATATTGTTATTTTTAAGTACCTCTTGAACCCGTCCAAGTACGCTGTTGTCAATTTTGACAGTCGTTTTGGCGCCCGCAATTTGTACCGCGGGCGATTCACCAAAAAAGTTGGGCAACGTATAAAGCAGGCCTATGACCAAGGCTACCAGTACGGTAAGGTATTTCCAGAGAGGATAACGGTTCATTGTCGATTAACAGCTAAAGCAAAAAAGGAAACCCCGGCCAGGGCGTCTGGCTGTGGGGTAGATACACTGTTTTATAGTGCTTTGATCGTGCCTTTAGGCAAAACCGTCGTTACAGCTGTCCGTTGCAAGATCGCTTCAATTGGCTTGTCGGCAACGGCGCTGATCTCGAGAGTAATATAGGTGTCGCTTACTTTAGTGACTTTTCCCAGCATGCCGCCCGATGTAATAACTTCGTCGCCCTTGGCCAATGCCGCTACCATGTTGCGGTGTTCTTTCTGACGTTTCATTTGTGGACGAATCATCAGGAAGTAAAGAATTACAAACATCAAAATAATAGGCAACATGCCCATTAAAGCGTTTTCTCCGCCGGCGGCGGCTTGTGCGGTAATCAGTTTAAGTGTGTCCACTGCGAGCATTCGAGACTCCTGAGATTTTCAAGGTAATTTTCTATTGTAGCGATATCTGGCTTATTCGATGCCACGCGCCCTGTTTTCTGCAAACCGGCTACGCCATTGCTCGAATGTGCCCGCGGCGATCGCCTCGCGCATTTCGGTCATGATAGTCAGGTAAAAATGCAAATTATGCAATGTATTTAAGCGTGCGCCTGTGATTTCGTTCGCGCGTTGCAAATGATGCAGGTATGCACGCGAAAAATGCTGGCAGGTGTGGCAGGTGCACGAAGGATCCAGGGGGCGGGTGTCGTCGCGATAACGTGCATTGCGAATCTTGATGTCGCCGAAGCGCGTAAACAGCCAGCCATTGCGAGCATTGCGCGTCGGCATGACGCAGTCGAACATATCGACGCCGCGGCTGACGCCTTCGACCAGGTCTTCGGGGGTGCCCACGCCCATCAGGTAGCGCGGTGCATTGGCGGGCAGGCGGGGGGCGACATGGGCCAGGACCCGCATCATATCGGACTTGGGCTCGCCGACAGATAAGCCGCCGATTGCGTAGCCATGAAAGCCAATGTCGACCAGGCCTGCCAGCGACTCATCGCGCAGGTCTTCGAACATGCCGCCCTGGACGATGCCGAACAGGGCATTGGGATTTTGCAGTTCATTGAAGGCGTCGCGCGACCGTTTGGCCCATCGCAATGACATTCGCATGGAACTGGCGGCTTCTTCGGCCGTAGCGGGTCGTCCGTCGATGGTATAGGGCGTGCATTCATCAAAGACCATGGAGATGTCGGAATTTAAAGCATGCTGAATACGCATCGATTCTTCCGGCGTCAAAAACAGGCGGGAGCCGTCGATGGGCGAGGCAAACTTTACGCCTTCCTCGGTGATTTTACGCAGTCCATTCAGGCTGAAGACCTGGAAGCCGCCCGAGTCGGTAAGAATGGGCTTGTTCCATTGCATAAAGCCATGCAGGCCATTATGTTTTTGCATGACTTCCGTGCCGGGGCGCAGCCACAAATGGAAGGTGTTTCCCAGGACAATCTGCGAGCCCACCTCGTCAAGTTCGTGAGGGAGCATGGCTTTTACGCTGCCGTAGGTGCCTACCGGCATAAAAATGGGCGTTTCCACTACGCCGTGATTAAGCGTAATTCGTCCGCGGCGTGCTGCGCCGTCGGTAGCTAAAAGTTCGAAATTTAAACCGGTCATGAGTTGGGGGGTTCTATAAACATGGCATCGCCATAGCTGAAAAAGCGGTACCTGGACTGGATGGCGTGCGCGTAGGCGCGTTGCATGGGCTCCATGCCCGCCAGTGCGGAAACCAGCATCAGCAGCGTTGATTTAGGTAAATGAAAATTGGTGATCAGGGCGTCAATATAGGTAAATTGATAGCCAGGCGTGATAAACAGGCGGGTATCGCCCTCGATCGGGCCGGTTTGGTCAGGTTGCTGCGCGGCGGACTCCAGCGCTCGAACGCTGGTCGTGCCAACGGCCACAACACGTCCGCCGGCTGTCCGGGTTGCCCGGATCATATCCAGCGTCTGTGCCGATACCGAGTAGCGTTCCGAGTGCATTTGATGCTCGTGCAGATTTTCGACCCGTACCGGCTGGAAGGTGCCGGCGCCCACATGCAGGGTTACAAAAGTATGTTTGATCCCTTGGGCCGCCAGGGTGGCCAGCATGGTTTCGTCAAAATGCAGGCCCGCTGTGGGGGCGGCAACTGCGCCGGGGGTTTGGGCATATACGGTTTGATAGCGCTCGTCGTCCTCTTGCCCGGCCGCATGTTCAATATAGGGGGGCAGCGGTGTGGCGCCATACTGGTCCAGCAAGTCCAGGACCCGTTCGGGAAATTCAAGCTCGAACAACTCGCCGTCACGTCCTGATACCTTGATGGAAAACGCGTCGGCCACAATGATGGCGCTTCCCGCCTTGGGGGACTTGCTGGCTTTGATGTGCGCCAGCGCTACCGTGGGGCTGGTAATGCGCTCGATCAAGATTTCGACTTTGCCGCCGCTGGCTTTGTGTCCATGCAGTCGCGCCTTGATGACGCGGGTATCGTTGAAGACAAGCAGGTCGTTCGGTTGGAGAAGACCGGGCAGGTCGGCGAACTGCCGGTCGTGCAGCTGGCCGGCGGGGTCCACGTGCAACAGGCGGCTGGCGCCGCGCTGCGCGGCAGGCGTTTGGGCTATTAGTTCAGCTGGAAGCTGGTAATCGAAGTCGGAAAGTTGAAGCGATGGGTTCACGCGGGTGATCTTTGGGTGTGGGCGCATGGTACGCGCAAATTAAGGATTGGGCCGTATTTTAAGCTGTCATGTCAAATTTCTGCTTAAAGGCTGCACAAACCGGGGCGTCTTTGGGTATGCTCCTATCTTCTTAAGTTGGAAACGAGTGAAGTGCTATGCCCGCCTTTTCGCCAAAAAAATGGATGGATCACGCCATGCAGCATGGGCGCAAACTAATGCTGGGCAGCATGGGCGTATTTTTTGCGTCCGTCGTTTCAGCACAAAGCTTGCCGCCAGAGCTCGAGCAAGTATGGCGTGCAACGCGTTTGTCCCAGAATGCGGTTTCGGTGGTAGTTCAAGAGATCAACGGACCGCGTCTGCTGGCCATTAATCCATCATCGCCCCGTAATCCGGCATCGGTCATGAAGATGGTAACAACCTGGGCGGGGTTATCCGGCTTGGGGCCCGAGTACCGTTGGCGGACAACCTTTTTGGCTAAGGGCGGTGGCAGGCCCGATGCGCAGGGCTCGCTAAGCGGACCGCTTTATTTGCAGGCCGGGGGCGATCCGTTCTTAACCATGGCCGACTTATGGTCGTTGCTGCGGGAATTGCGGTTGCGCGGCATTAAGAACCTGACTGAAGTGGTGGTCGACCGTTCTTTGTTCGGCCAGGTACAGATTGATCCGGGTCAGTTCGATGGCGCTCCCGATCGTCCCTATAATGCCAGCCCGGACGCCATGATGGTCAGCCTGGGGGCGGTTCGGCTATTGTTTCAGCCCGATTTGTCGGCGCAAAAGTGGATACCAATTATCGACCCGCCGGTGCCCGGCGTCCGTGTCGATGGCGAGGTTCAATGGAGCAATGTCCGTTGCCCCGGATCGCCTTCGGTGGCGACCAATGTTCTGCATACCGGTAAGGAAATAACCATACGGGTTGGCGGTAGCGCAGCGGGTTCTTGCGGCGAATTCAGCGTGTATCGGCTGGCGTTGGCTCAACCTGAGTATTTTTCGGCGCTTTTTCAAATGCTATGGAAAGAATTGGGCGGTACTCTTGGCAAGGGAGTGCGCAGCGGCCGTATTCCTTCCAATGTAGACCCGGTAGTTTGGCATGATTCCGCTACGCTGGCTGACACCATACGCCAGATCAATAAGCAGAGTAACAACGTAATGGCGCGAACGCTGTTGCTGACGCTTGGCGCCGAAAAACTCGGCCGCGGTGCGACGCCTGGCATGGGCGGGCAAGCAGCCCTGGCCGTGTTGCGAAGCCAAAACGTTGATACGCGCGGGTGGGTCATCGATAACGGCGCTGGCCTGTCGCGCGAGGCGCGTCTTACAGCAGAAGGGTTAAGCGGTATGCTCGATGCAGCGTGGCGCTCGCCGTTAATGCCTGAATTCATATCCTCTCTGGCCATAGCAGGTGTCGATGGCACTGTCAGGCGTCGCCTACGCGACGACGAAGTCAAGGGCATGGCCCATTTAAAGACGGGCACGTTGCGCGACGTGCGAGCACTGGCCGGTTACGTTTTAGGGGCCAGCGGCAAACGCTATATTGTCGTAAGCATGGTGAACGACGAGCGCTCAACGGCAATGCGCCCATTCGACGATGCTTTAATTACCTGGCTGGCCGCCCGCTAGCCGGCCCCCCGATTCATTATCTGTAGGACACCTGTATGCCTGTACACGAAATTCGCCATCCCTTGATTCGTCATAAGCTGGGCCTGATGCGCCGCGCCGATCTCAGCACGAAAAATTTCCGTGAAATGGCACAGGAAGTGGCGGCGCTTCTTACCTATGAAGCGACCAAGGATTTGCCGCTGGAGCACTATACGGTGCAAGGTTGGAGCGGCGAAATTGACGTCGAAAAAATTGCCGGGAAAAAAGTTACGGTTGTCCCCATTTTACGTGCCGGCATCGGTATGCTCGACGGTGTGCTCAGTTTGGTCCCGGGGGCCAAGGTCAGTGCCGTTGGCATCGCGCGCAACGAGGAAACGCTTCAGGCCCACGCTTACCTTGAGCGTTTGGTTGGCGCGCTTGATCAGCGCCTGGCCCTGATTATCGACCCTATGCTGGCCACAGGAGGATCCATGGTGGCAACCATCGACCTTCTAAAAAAAGCGGGTTGCAAGAATGTCCGCGCCCTGGTGCTTGTGGCGGCGCCCGAAGGAATACAAGCCGTCGAGGCCAAGCACCCGGATGTCCACGTTTATACGGCGTCCATCGATAGCCATCTGAACGAACACGGCTACATTATTCCTGGCCTGGGCGATGCCGGCGACCGTATTTTTGGTACGCGGCAAAAAGAGGTATAACGATTCATGTTTGCTAACGTTTGATCATTTTTTGTGCCGAGCCTGTTTGTTATGTGTAGTAGCATGGGTTTTTGAAATATTTCAAAGTGGGCCTATGCGTTTTATTTCATCCGTGAGTTTTGCCATGGCAAGTTTGGCATTGGGGCTTAATGCTCCGGCCGCGATTGCGGGCCTGTGTGAAGCGCCCTTCATGCACGATGGCGGCCAGGCCCAGTTGACCGGATCCGGGGGGCTTCAAATGGGAGCCGACTTGTCTTTTACAGAAGTAAAGAAAACAGGCGGCGATACCTGCGAAGCAAGAGTCCGGGGCATGGCAACGTTCGGGCTGATGGGCTTGCCGCCAGGCAAATCCGATCTTGACTATTGGATGACAGTAAAAGATGGCAAGGCATCCTTCGAACGTCGCGACGGCAGTGGGAAGCGCGAGCCTGTCAATGGTAAATTCGATTTACGGATGCTGGGGCTTTTCGCCTATGGCGAGCCCATTACCCGTTCCGGGCAAAGCTTTCCAGCACTCAAATTTCAAATCAACGTCGACCGCAAAGCAGTGCAAACTCAGCCTATTGTCGTTAAGACCGGTGAAAAAACCGTCGGTGAACGTCAGTCTATTCAGACGGCAGTTGGTACTCAGTCGTGCTGGCCCATTCGGTACACACGCATTATCGATCCCACCCAAGCTTCATTTAATGGTTTGGTATTGCCTGTTCCGGGCATGACCTCGTCGGTTACCGACTATTTTTGTCCGGATGTCAATATGGTCATGAAGCAAGAAAGCGAGCAAAATGGTGTCAACTCAGTCGTTGAAGTAACCAAGATCAAGTAGTATGAATCGGGTCCTTAACTCTGGAGGTTAGTATGGTTAGTAAACATAATATTCGTGACAACGAAGAGCAAATCATGGAAAGCGTCAAGGGCAGTCTGGATGAGGCTGAAAAGCTTTTGCGCGAGGCTGCCGAGGCCACCGGCGACAAAGCGGCCGAGTTGCGCGAGCGCGCCATGACATCATTACGCCATACGCGCGAGACGCTTTACGATACACAAGACGCGCTCCTGGAAAAAGGGCGCAAGGCCGCGCGTTGCACTGACGATTATGTGCACGACAACCCGTGGCAGGCTATTGGCGTTGCCGGCTTGACGGGCTTGTTGCTGGGCATGCTTATTTGCCGCCGTTAACGCTACGTTGTCATACTCTCGTGCCGCGGCCGCGGC
>DATCVA010000176.1:0-3440 GCA_036567205.1 Eoetvoesiella sp.
AAAAGTGCCGCCCCGGTCTATCCAGAATTGCCAGCGCGTTGCATCGGAAAGAGTCACGAGCCCGCCTTTGATTAGCCAGCTTTCAGGCGCTGGGCGTGGAAAGCAATGTGGTCTTCCACAAAGGTGGAAATAAAATAATAGCCATGGTCGTAACCTTCATGACGGCGCAGCGTCAGCGGCTGACCGGCCTGTTCGCACGCCGCTTCAAAAGCCTCTGGGTACAACTGCTCTGCCAGGAAACCGTCGGCCAGCCCCTGGTCAATCAGGATACCGTCGGGAAACGGGCAATTTGATTTTTCCATAAGCAACGATGCATCGTAATTGGCCCATTCGGCCTGATCAGAGCCCAAATACCCGCTAAAGGCTTTTTGGCCCCATGGACACCTGGACGGCGCGGCAATAGGTGCAAACGCCGAGACCGTACGGAACTTGTTGCGATAGCGCTGTGCCAGCACCAATGCGCCATGGCCGCCCATTGAATGCCCGAACACACCGACCCGCCCCGCATCGCCGGGCAAAACGGTGGTAACGATATCGAACAGCTCGGCCGTAATATAGCTTTCCATACGATAATGCGTGCTCCATGGCGCCTGGGTCGCATCCAGATAAAAACCCGCCCCTATACCAAAATCCCAGCCATCGTCTTCGCCAGGCACCGCCGCGTCGCGCGGGCTAGTGTCGGGCGCTACCAAAATAAGGCCATGCTCGGCTGCAAAGCGCTGGGCCCCCGCCTTGATCATGAACGTCTCTTCGGTACAGGTAAGCCCCGCCAGGAAAAAAAGCACCGGCAGGCGCTGCGCGCCAGCTGCAGCCCCCTGGTCGGGAATAAACACCGAAAAGCGCATGGGCAGGCCAATGGCGCTGGAGTTATGCCTGTAGAAGCGCTGCCAACCGCCAAAGCAGCGATGCTCGCTGAGCAATTCGAGTTCGTGCGCCATTAGTACACCACTACCGAACGGATCGATTCGCCTCGATGCATAAGGTCGAAACCTTCGTTGATTTGCTCAAGAGACAACTTGTGAGTAATAAGATCGTCGATGTTGATTTTGCCGTCCATATACCAATCGACTATTTTCGGCACATCGGTGCGTCCGCGAGCACCGCCAAAGGCAGAGCCTTTCCATTCGCGGCCCGTAACCAGCTGGAAAGGACGAGTTGAAATTTCAGCACCGGCCTCGGCCACACCGATAATAATAGACTGGCCCCAACCGCGATGGCAGCATTCCAGCGCCTGGCGCATCACCTTGGTATTGCCAATGCACTCGAAGGAATAATCGGCCCCGCCATCAGTCAGTTGAATAATGTGATCGACCACATTTTCAACCTCGTTGGGGTTAATGAAATGCGTCATTCCGAATTTACGGGCCATGGCTTCGCGCTCGGGATTCAGGTCGACGCCAATGATTTTATCGGCACCCACCATTTTGGCGCCCTGAATAACGTTCAGGCCAATACCGCCCAGACCAAACACGACCACATTGGCGCCTGCTTCAACTTTAGCGGTAAACAAAACGGCGCCAATGCCGGTCGTAACGCCGCAGCCGATGTAGCAAACCTTATCGAATGGCGCATCTTCACGAATTTTGGCCAGTGCAATTTCAGGCACGACAATATGATTGGAGAAGGTGGAAGTACCCATGTAGTGGTGCACCGGCTTGCCGCCGATCGTAAAACGGGACGTGCCATCGGGCATCTGACCCTTGCCCTGTGTGGAGCGGATAGCGGTGCATAGATTGGTTTTACGCGACAGACACGATTTGCACTGACGGCATTCGGGTGTATACAACGGAATAACATGATCACCCGCTTTAAGCGATGTTACGCCCGGGCCGGTTTCCAGCACAACGCCCGCGCCTTCATGTCCAAGAATTGCCGGGAACAGGCCTTCAGGATCGGCTCCGGACAAGGTGTAATAGTCGGTATGGCAGATACCGGTTGCTTTGATTTCAACCAGCACTTCACCCGCTTTCGGGCCTGCCAGCTCCACATCTTCAATGGTTAGGGGTGCGCCCGCTTTCCATGCAACGGCTGCTCTTGTTTTCATGTGGTACTCCTAGTCACTAATATCAATGGGTCAAGGCCATATTATGCAACATTGGCATGTAGGTTAAATTACCATCCTTGAAGTCATTCATTACTGTGCCATGCCCGCATGGCCTTTTATACAAACTATGGCCAGATTGCCGCGCCTTTATGCTCCGGAAATACCCCAGCTCGTGCAAGCCGGGTTCGCTCATCCCCTGGCTCAGGCCAGCGACCCCAGCCCCGTCAAAGAACTGGACCTGCTTCTAACCTGGTTGCATGAGGCTGCAGGCGAATACCGCGTCGCCGTCCACGCCTGGGTATTGCTGAATGACCGTATTACCTTGCTGGCGACGCCGCGAGCAGCCGATAGCCTGCCCAAGCTTGTCCAGGCGATTGGCCGGCGGTTTGCCACCCGCCTGAAGCATGGACGCGTTTTTTCAGGGCGATACCGCAGTGCGCTGGTGGAACCCGGCCGCTGGGTTTTACCAGCTCAGATCTGGCTTGAATCGCTGCCCGTGCAGTTGCGCTATGTTGAACAGGCCGAAAGCTGGCCATGGTCTTCGGCCGCCTACCATACCGGCAGCAGCCTGGCCCACAGCGCCTGGGCCAGCGATCATCAAGACTATTGGCAAAACGGCAATACTCCCTTTGATCGACAGGCCAATTATCGTCAGCGCCTGCTTCAGGGCTTGAACCTGGTGGACAGCACAAAAATCGAAAAGGCGCTTTTCGGTCAATGGGCTCTTGGCGAAGATGTCTTTCTGAACCGGCTCGAAACCCTGGCGTCGCGCCGCCTGACACCCGCAGCACGCGGCCGTCCGAAAAAAACCAGTACGACGTCGCTTTAACGGTTTTATCGCTGAGTAAGCTTATCCTGCGCCTATGCGCAATTCTTCGTGCGTGGGTAGGTAAACGCGTCGAATGCCAACACATCCCTAAAACAACCGAAGCGCTCCAGTCCGCATAAGCTCCGAACCGAACACGCCGATTCTTCGAATGAGTTATGCTATTTGACTTATTTAGAAGGAGTAATACTCATGGCTCAAGCCACTGCCCGTCATATTCTGGTTTCTACCGAAGAAAAGTGCAACGAACTTAAAACCGCTATTGAAAACGGCGCTGATTTCGCGCAAGTAGCAAAAGACAACTCCAGCTGCCCATCCAATCGCGACGGCGGCAACCTGGGCTCGTTCGGACCCGGCCAAATGGTTAAAGAATTCGACACCGTCGTGTTCAGCGCGCCGCTCAATGTTGTGCAGGGTCCGGTAAAAACCCAGTTCGGTTATCACTTGCTTGAAGTTACCAGCCGCCAGGACTGATCTTGATCGCGCCGGAGCTTAAACCAGACGTGCTGGTCGGTGCTGCCGCACAGGCATGCCGCACCCAGCATGTGTGAACTAAGCCCGGTGCGTCAA
>DATCVA010000177.1:0-3546 GCA_036567205.1 Eoetvoesiella sp.
AATTGGGCGATGGCCGAGTCCAGATGCTCCTGGCTGCGTCCGACCAGGCTGACCCTGGCGCCTTCGCGCGCAAAGCCAAGCGCGCACGCCAGGCCTATGCCGCGGCTACCGCCTGTGATGAGAACGTGTTTGCCCGTTAATTGCAGGTCCATGGGATGTTTCCTTTTGCTTGGAGAGAGGAGGGTGGCGTCATACAGCGCCGTAGTTTGTTGTATGAACTATTTGAGCCCTGCTAACTATTACTCTGAAAACATTGAGCTAGCCTCCATGACGAATCAAAGCCCTTTTTCTCTATAAAAAAGCGAGTCATTCAGACTCGCTTTTTTATAGAGAAAAACTAGTGACGCGCTATCGCGTTCCGGCCTTGGCGACTGGTGACACCCGTCCGTGAACAAACCGCCCATCCCGAATGACTTCGGTAGACTTGACTGTCTTGTCACTAATAACATCGGCCACTCTTTGGGCAACACGCTTAGATGTCTGCTCGGCAGATTTGAGTGTATACCGTGCAACGTATGGCGTTTGCGTAGTCATAATTGATCCTTCGTTAGTACATCAAGTTTAACATCAGGAGCTTGGTAGAGGAAATAAACATACGTCTCCAACAGATGGGAGAGAACTTTAACGAATGGTTCGATAATGGGAACGAACATACCATAGCCAGAGGCCCCAAGAATATCCTCCGACTTGCTATGAATATTGAGTACGGCTAAGCAATACTCGCGCTGCTTGGTTCCTCCTGCACCTATATCTATAGCCAGCCCGCCAATGCAGGGTGGCAATTGGTCATCTGCAGCGGTCCGGATGCATATCGGCACTGCAATAAAGCTCTTTATATGTTTGCCCTTACCGTCATGGAAATAGTTACGGATTTCGTTAATAGTAGTCTGAGTGAAGTCCGCTTTGTCCTGACACCATCCCAAGAGTGCGCCTATTGATTCGAAGGCCGCGTATTGATGCGCCATGGCTACGAAGGGGGCACCAGGCAATACCTTATAGCGAAGGCCTGAGTCTGGCCCTAAATTTACTTGTAGGTCGTGTCCGACAGGTAACGCAATTGATGGTGTACGTTGTGAGTCGCCCTCTGGGTACTTGAAATCAGAACTAAGTTGTGGAATTAAATCCAAGACTGCCTTAACACTATCCAATTTAGGGCTGGGGATGTCTGGACAAAAGATTAGCCGTTGCTCTATGTTGGCCTTCTCCTGCTCAGAAAGGTTCATTATGTGCTCATACGCTCTGCACAGCATCAAATTCGCCGCGTACTTTTGGCCGTTTGGAGCCCCATCAAATTGATATGCAAGAGTGGCGATGGCATCCAATACGCTACGGATAGCCTCCTCTATAATTTCTTGGGTGACGCCTTCCTGGACGGGGATATAGCCAAGTTCAGAAATCTCGCGGTATAGATCTTGGAACTTTTGCAAAAAGCCGTCCGGCGGCATGGTTTCCAGGCGTTCAACTAATAGTCGAAGCTTATCCGTCTCAGCAAATAGCTTGCGTTTTGCGTCTGCTTCCTGCATATTTTTCGCTGATTGCTGTAAGGCATAAAGCAAGAAGAACACGACAACGAGAGATATTCCAATCCAGGCCTCCTGCTGTATCGAGTCGAATTGCGAATTCCATAACGCCAATAGCGCTGCCTTAAGCTCGGGGCCATAAATCGAAGCCCATAACCCTGCCACAGTACCCGTCAAGGCTACAAATGCCGGGAAAATCGACAAAATAAATACCCATAAAAATAAAGAACGGCACCGTTTACCGAATAGGCTAAACCGGAGCTTGATAAGGGTAATTGTGCAAGTGGTCATGGCTCTGTTTTTTTTAGTTCCCTTGAGTATAGCTACCCTATGTAGTAACACGCAAACCTTGGCCTACGCACGGTATGCGTCAAACAATATGCTACTTTACATAATACACATTATGCGTATTATTTGGGAGCTGCCCCAGGCCTGCCTTGGTGCTATTTTCATGCACATATACCCGACCCCCGTCGCCGAGCTTCGAAAATCCAATGCGCCATCGTGACGTTGACTATTCATAAAGAACGTGGGCGTACCGTTCACGCCACTGCGTACACCACCGACGAAATGGAATGAACACCCTTTTGGCCGGACGCCTATATGCGAACTGACGTTAAGGACACAACCAGGCTTCCCATGCGCTGCAGCATCAAGGAGCGCGGATTCCGCTGTTGCGGGAATCAGCGGCGCCCCCATTTCCATGCTATCAACCCTAGCGGCATGGCAAGCGCCGCCCATGACACGGCATCGTGCCAGCCGTCGCCCACCAATGCGGCAATCAGACCAATCAATGTGACCACTGCCACGATCAATGGGACCTGCCACATTTGCCGTATGTTGCTGTGTGTACGCTTGCGGTCGTCGCCCGCCGACAGCCGTCTCATGCGTGGGCTTGCCATGGCGCGATCTGGCTGGGCGGGTGTTTTGCGGCCACGACCGAGCCAAAGGTACAGGCCGCTGCCCAGCACGATAATAGTGACGATGTCCAGCGCCGCCCAGAGTATCTTCATCGGCAGGCCGCCATAGTCGCCAAAGTGCAGCGGCTCCGACAGAAGCAATGTGATCATGTACCAAGGCAGCGGGCGGTTATCCGTGACTTGCAGCGTCTGCGCGTCCACCAATACAGGCTTCAACAGGCGTGATGTAAGCGGCTCGGTTCCTCGCATGAATACGGCATAGTGATGCGGGCTTGCCATGCTTGATCCTGGATACGCCACAAAGCCCAGTTGCATGTCCGGTTCGAGTTGCTGGGCTGCGCGCACTGCCTGTTGGAGCGACCCGGGCTGTGTTACGGGGGGATGGCCGGCATACGGTGCGACCATCTCGGCCATCTGGTCGGCTCGCCATGCGCCGACAATCAGTTCCGCCCAGGTAGTGATCATTCCGGTGGCGCCGACCGTGCCGACCCATACTATTGTCACAATGCCCAGCAGATTGTGCAGATCCAACCATTTAATACGTGGATTGCGATCGCGACGGACCTCGCCGAAACGCAGGCGCCGCATGAAAGGCGCATATAACACCACGCCGGATACGATTGCCGCGAGCAATAGAAAGGCCATCAGTCCCAGGAACAGCTTGCCGGGCAGATCGAGAAACAAGTCGGTGTGCAGCCTAAGCATGAATGCCATGAAGCCGCTGCGTTGGGCCGACGGGTCCAGCACCTCGCCGGTGTAATAGTCCACAGTCACTGTGGTGTGCGGGCCTGCGCCGGCGACCGTATCGGCAAGGTTCACATACCAGAATCCGTCGTCGGTAAAGTCGCCGATGAACATGACGGCTTTATCCGGGGCTTGTCCTTTTGCCGCCGCTACGACTTCATCCAGATTGGCCATGGGCAGGCCGCTGGCGGCCGTGGTGTGCTGTACGCCATCGGTCAGCCAGTGTTCAATCTCATGTTCAAAGATGAGAGGCAGGCCGGTCAGGCACAGCATCAGGAGGAAAATCGTGCTGATCAGGCTGGTCCATTTGTGTATGAAAGACCACTTGCGCAATGCCTTGGGAGACAACATCGTCAGAATTC
>DATCVA010000178.1:0-2287 GCA_036567205.1 Eoetvoesiella sp.
GCGGGGAAACTGTCGACCCCGAAATGCTGCATGGTCTCGATCAGCATGGCACGTGCGGCGCTGCCGGAAAAGGGCTTGACCAGGGCTGTGGGCAAAGCATCGACAAATCGCGCATCTACGCCGGCCAGGTGTGTGATCCACCTGATTGCATCAAGTGCCGCATCGAGCGCGCCTGATCCGCGCAGCACCCCAATGGCGCACAGCATGGCCACTAAATAAGGCAAAAGGTTTTTGGAGATTTCGAAGCCTTCTTTGGCGCCCTCGATAAAGGATTCGTAAACAGGAACTTTCTTGTAAGCGCCGACGATAAGAAAGGTGATGATGATTCCAAATAGAGTCAGATTTCCCATGAGCGACGAGAGCGCGCTGATTGTGCTTGCCGTTAGTGTGGCAAGTGTTGCCATGAAGGCCCCCAGGGCCAGCACCAACCCTCCCAGCCATGCGACAACAACCGGGTCGCGCAACTTGAGCTTTTGCATAAACGCTACGATAAGCAACCCCGTGAGCGACGACGCTGTGGTGGCAAGCAGGATGGGCAGGAAGACCAGGGTTGGGTCGGCGGCGCCTTGCTGTGCCCGATACATGAAGATCGTAACGGGCAATAGAGTTAGCGACGACGCATTAAGCACTAAAAACAGAATTTGCGCATTCGTCGCTGTTCTCGGATCTGGATTCAAGGTTTGTAATTCACGCATGGCGCGCAGGCCTATGGGCGTAGCTGCGTTATCCAGTCCCAGGCCGTTGGCCGCAAAATTAAGTGTGATCAGGCCCAAAGCCGGGTGACCCGCGGGTACTTCAGGCATAAGACGGCGAAACAAGGGTGTTAGCAAGCGTGATAGCGATTCGATGAGGCCGGCCGCCTCGGCTATCCGTAGAAATCCGAGCCACAATGTAAGCGTGCCGAAAAGCAGAAGCATGATATCGACAGACAGTTTGGCCATATCGAAAAGGCTTAGCACGATGCGCGAGAAAACCTCGGGGTCGCTTAAAGCGAGCCATTGGTATAGTCCGGACAATGAGGCAACGATAAAAAACGCAAGCCAAAGCGTATTGAGCATAAGAAGCAGGGAAACCAGGGGTTTTGTTAAGCACGAGCCGCAATTGTCGCAGAGTCCTTTCGCGCAGGCACGCATTAAATCATTGTTGGCTGTTCAGGCGCGGTTCTTATAGTAGATAATGAAGCGTAACCAAACCGTATTCAAAAAGGGAGAGTCATGAACTGGAGAGCCTGGCGTCGCGAATGGCTGACAGAGCCGTTGTATCGTATGGCAAGCGAGGCCATGCCGCGCTTGTCGGCCACCGAGCAAGAGGCCATCGAGGCCGGCGATGTATGGTGGGATGCGCAACTATTTTCCGGACAACCCGACTGGCAGCAGTTTTTGCGAGTGAAGCCTTCCGTCCTGGCGCCGGCTGAAAAGGCGTTTCTCGATGGACCAGTGGCGCAGTTGTGCAGCATGCTCAATGACTGGGACATCTCGTGGCAACGTTTTGATTTGCCTCCCGAGGTATGGTCATTTCTGAAAGATAACGGCTTCTTTGGCATGATTATTCCGGCCGAGTACGGTGGCCTGGGGTTTTCCGCATATGCGCATTCCGAGGTTGTGCGGCAAATTTCCGTGCAGTCGGTTACTGCGGCGGTTACCGTCATGGTGCCTAATTCGTTGGGGCCTGGCGAACTGCTCATGCAGTTTGGTACGCAAGCCCAGCGTGAATATTGGCTGCCTCGCCTGGCACGCGGAAAAGAGATTCCGTGCTTTGGCTTGACCAGTCCCGAGGCAGGTTCGGACGCGGCCTCAATGACCGATACCGGCGTCGTTTGCAAGCAGGTTGTCGACGGTGTTGATACGCTTGGTATACGGCTTAATTGGCGCAAGCGCTACATTACTTTAAGCCCGATAGCCACAGTGCTGGGCCTGGCTTTTAAACTATCCGATCCAGATCGCCTGATCGGCGATAAAACCGAGTATGGTATTTCGGTGGCGCTGGTGCCTACCCATTTGCCCGGTATTGTTATAGGGCAGCGGCATCTGCCTTCCATGCAGGCGTTTCAAAACGGGCCGGTTGAGGGCGTGGATGTTTTCGTACCTCTTGATGCGCTTATCGGCGGAGTCGAAAACGCGGGGCAAGGCTGGCAAATGCTGATGAGCGCGCTGGCCGCCGGCCGCGGTATTTCGTTACCGTCATTGTCGGCAGCCGCTTGTATTTTTACCGCTCACACCACCGGGGCTTATGCGCGGGTGCGAACCCAGTTTGGCATACCCGTCGGCAAGTTCGAAGGGGTTCAGGA
>DATCVA010000179.1:0-12419 GCA_036567205.1 Eoetvoesiella sp.
TACCCTGAAAAATACGCCGCGGCTTGATTGGCCGAGAATCCGTCCAGCTTCAATCAGGCTGGCCGCCTGGGTCGAGAACATAACGCGCGTACTTAAGTACACATAGGGGTAGAGTACAAAACCCAGCAAGAAAATGGCCCCCGGCAATGAACGCAGATCGGGCAGCCGGAATTGCCGCGGACTGTCGTATCCCAGGAGTTCTCGTATCAAGGTTTGCACAGGGCCGATGGGGTGCAGGATATCGAGATAGGCAAACGCCACGATATAGGTGGGTACTGCCAGCGGCAACAATAAGGCCCAGGACAGGATGCGTTGCGTTGGAAATTTGTAGGCGGTGACAAGCCAGGCGCTGCCGGTTCCCAGACAGGTTACCAAAACGCCCACGCCCAGAAGCAAGGCCAGGGTATTGCCCAGTGCTGTCGGTAATACATACTGAAGCAGATGCGACCAGTGGTCCAGCGATCCTTGCGCCGCGAACCAGGCAAGGCTAATGACAGGCGCAATTACACACAGCGCAACCAGAATTGCACCGAGCCGCCAACCTGCACCTGACTGTATTGATAAAAAACGACGCAAACGCAAGTGCGTGGGTTCCTGCAAAGCATGAGGCGGCGCGCGCGTGTCGGCGCGTGCTGCCTCATCGACAGACAAAGTTTTAGTTATCGAAGCCAACTTTGTCTACCAATTCGCTAGCCTGCTTGCGATGCTTGGCTATTTCTACGAGTGGGAGAGGGTCAACGACTAACTTACCAAAACTGGCTACTACCGGATCAAGCTTGACACCTGCTTTGACCGGATACTCGTAATTGGCGTTGGCATATAAGCTTTGAGCTTTTTCCGAAACCAGATATTCGAGCAATTTAACTGCATTTTCTTTATTAGGTGCGTATTTTGCCACGGATGCGCCGGAAATATTTACGTGGGTGCCCTGGCTCTTTTCGTTGGCAAAGGTCGGGCGTACGACATTGATGGCGTCGCCCCATTTACGCGAGTCGGTGCCCGGCTCGGAATTTTTCATGCGGCCTACATAATAGGCGTTGGCAATGCCAATGTCGCAAATGCCGCCCAAGATATCGCGGGCAACGTCGCGGTCGCCGCCAGCCGCTTTGCGCCCGAGATTGGCCTTGACGTTGCGCAACCAGGTTTCCGTGGCTTCCGCGCCGTTATGTGCAATCATGGCGGCAATAAGGCCGGTGTTATAGGGATGTTGCCCGGAACGTATGCAAACTTTGCCTTTCCATTTCGGGTCGGCCAGCGATTCGTAGGTCAACGCTTTGACGTCCACGTCTTTCGCTACATAGGCAACGCGATCCCTTAACGACAATGCGTACCATTGATTGTCAGCGCCTCGCAGATTGGCGGGAATGGTCTCGTTTAGAATAGCTGAGTTAACAGGCTGCGTGACGCCTGCCTGCACCAGATCAATCAAATTACCGACATCGACCGTCATCAGTACGTCGGCAGGAGATTTTTCGCCTTCTGTTTTCACACGCTCAAGCAGGCCGTCTTTAACAAAGACCGTATTAACCTTGATGCCGCTGTCTTTCGTGAACTCGTCTAGAATTGGTTGTATAAGCTTGGGTTCGCGCGTTGTGTACAAACTGACATCGGCTGCGGCAGCGCCTGCAGAAGCGGCGGTCAGGCCGGCCAATGTCAAAGCGCGGAACAAGGGTAGAAGCGATCGGGTCGAGCGCATGGAATTTCTCCTGATACTAAATATTTGGAAGACGATTTGTGGTGTAAGGGCCAGGTGCGCCGATAATAAGATAATGAGTATTGTAAATACAAATGATTCGTATATGCGCAGCCGCAAAAGATAGCAGACTCTTAGAAACTATTCAACAGGTTTTAAAGAGAGTGGCCTAGGCTTGGCTTCTTATTTCGAGTTTGTTTGATCCAGGTTAAATGCCTGAATGTTTTCCGGCTCATCCCTTTAGTAATTGATGTCGCAAGCGTAATATCCCTGATTGACATGTGCTTATTTCTTTCGCGCGATGCCGAGTAGGCTAAAATCACGCATTCTTCACAGTTTTCCAGTTCAGGACCACAAATGGTCCGGCCATAACCGGCCCGCTGGGCAACGGACAATTTTTTCTTATAGAGCAAATGGCAGCTTTTAATTCCGAGCAGGTTCTAAGCGTTCGTCACTGGAACGATACGTTGTTTTCTTTTACTACTACGCGTGATGCGGCATTGCGCTTTCATAACGGTCATTTCGTTATGTTGGGCCTTGAGGTCGACGGCAAGCCGTTAATGCGCGCCTATAGTATTGCCAGCGCCAACTACGAAGAAAACTTGGAGTTTCTAAGCATCAAGGTGCAAGACGGTCCGTTAACATCGCGCTTGCAACATTTAAAACCCGGCGATTCGGTGCTGGTTAGCAAGAAGCCCGTTGGTACGTTGGTGGCCGACGATCTGAAACCAGGCAAACGTCTTTATTTATTTGGTACAGGTACGGGTCTGGCGCCCTTCATGAGCATTATTAAAGACCCCAACATATACGATCGGTTCGAGAAGGTCGTTTTGGTGCACGGCGTGCGTTTTGCCAGCGAATTGGCTTATTCCGATTACATTCAGAATGAATTGCCCAATAACGAGTTCTTCGGCGATATTGTCAAGGAAAAGCTCATTTACTACCCTACCGTTACGCGCGAACCGTTTCGCCATCAGGGTCGCATTACGGCTTTGGTGGAAAGCGGCCAGATTTTTAAAGATATCAACCTTCCGCCCTTGAATCCGGAAACGGACCGTGCAATGCTGTGTGGCAGTCCCCACATGCTGGCCGACATCAGTCAAATGCTTGATAGCCGCGGGTTTGTTGTGTCGGCAGGCGTAGGTCAGCCTGGCGATTACGTTATTGAACGGGCTTTCGTGGAAAAATAAAGTGCTTTCTGCGTTTAGGGGCTGTTAAATAATGCTATAGCTGTTTAAACTCTGATAGTTGTTTTATTTTTTTATCTATCTAGAGGCTTTCATGGCTAAGCAAATTATTCATACTGATACAGCCCCAGCGGCTGTTGGCCCCTATTCACAAGCCGTTGCAGTGTCTGGCGGAAAAACCGTATATCTATCCGGGCAGATCGGGCTCGAGCCAGGAACGGGCGAACTCGTTTCGGAAAACTTCGAAGGGCAGGTGCGTCAGTCGTTTGCCAATATGCAAGCGGTTATCGAGGCAGCGGGCGGCACGCTCGAGAACATCGTCAAGCTAACGCTTTTCCTGACCGACTTAAGCAAGTTCGCCAGTGCCAATGCCATCATGGCCGATATTATCCCTCAGCCTTTTCCTGCCCGTTCCACGATTGGCGTGGCCAGCTTGCCCAAGGGCGCGCAATTTGAAGTTGAGGCAGTTATTGTTGTTTAGTTAAGTATCGTGGCTACCGCGACTACAACCCAGACCAACGGAAGGGCGGTCAAGCAGCGCGCATCCCAGCCGCTGCCCCGCTCATCGCTTACTGAACGCAAATTCCAGCGTTTGGGCCTTAACGATGCCCAGGACTTTATCGTCCATTTGCCGATTCGTTACGAGGACGAGACTCAAATAGTGCCTATTGCGTCTTTGCATCCAGGGCAAACCGGGCAGGTTGAAGGTGAAGTGCTTCGGTGCGAAGTGCAGTTTCGACCCCGCCGGCAACTATTGGCCTTAATTCAGGACGATACCGATGAGCTAGCTTTGCGCTGGCTGAATTTTTATCCCAGCCAGCAAAAGCAGATGGCGATAGGTAAAAAGGTTCGCGTGCGGGGTGAAGTGCGCAGCGGGTTTGGCGGCCCCGAGATGGTGCACCCTAAAGTAACTGTTGCAGGTGGTGATCTGCCTGACGCGTTAACTCCCGTCTATCCTACAACCGACGGCCTGCCTCAAGCCACGCTACGGCGGGCCATCGACAAAGCGCTTGATGCAGCGGATCTGTCCGACACGCTTGAACCAGACGTTCTTGAAAAATACAGCCTGATTCCGTTTTCTCAGGCGATACGGGTCTTGCACCATCCGCCGGCCAGTGTATCTTACGAAGATCTTATCGAGCGTGGGCATCCCGCCTGGCGCCGCATAAAATTCGACGAGTTGTTGGCCCAGCAGCTTGCGCTGGCCATGGCGCGTGCCGCCCGTTTAAGGCAAAGGGCCCGTCCTCTGCCCGGAACGAAAAGCGATCTGGTTGCCCGGTTGCTGGCTAATCTGCCTTTTACGCTGACAGCGGCGCAAGACCGCGTCGCGGCGGAAATTTCGTATGACTTAACGCGTCCGTTTCCCATGCACCGCTTATTGCAGGGTGATGTTGGCAGCGGAAAAACTGTTGTTGCCGCGCTTGCCGCCGCGCAAGCTATAGCCAGCGGGGTTCAGGTAGGCATTATGGCGCCTACCGAAATCCTGGCCGAACAGCATTTTCAGAAACTGCTAGGATGGCTTGAGCCGCTGGGTATCGAGACCACATGGCTAACCGGCAGTCTTAGCACCAAGGCGCGAAGAACAGCGATCGAGCGTATTGCATCGGGCCAGGCGCAACTGGTGGTAGGCACACAGGCGCTTATTCAGGACAAAGTCGATTTTGCCAATTTGGGCCTGATTATTCTGGATGAGCAGCATCGTTTCGGCGTTGGGCAGCGGTTGCAGTTAAGCCGTAAGGGCGAGGGCGTGCCGGGCCCCGCCCAGCAGGACAGCACCGCATTCATCCCACATCAGCTTAATATGAGCGCGACGCCCATTCCGCGTACCCTGGCCATGACATTCTTTGCCGACCTCGAGGTGTCGGTCATCGACGAGCTACCGCCGGGACGCTCGCCCGTGTTGACTAAGCTGGTCGCCGACACCCGACGAGAGGAAGTACTGGCACATGTAATGACCGAAGTTCGGTCAGGACGCCAGGCGTATTGGGTATGCCCGCTGGTCGAGGAAAGCGAGGCGTTGCAGCTTCAGACGGCGGTCGACACTCATGCGCGATTGGTCGAAGCGCTGCCCGAGATGAGAGTCGGGCTGATACATGGCCGTCTTAAACCTCTTGAAAAAACGCAGATCATGGATGCATTCCGGGCAGGCGAGCTAGACGTCCTGGTCGCTACGACTGTGATCGAAGTGGGTGTTGACGTGCCCAATGCCTCGTTAATGATTATCGAGCATGCTGAACGTTTTGGTCTGGCTCAGTTGCATCAGTTGCGTGGCCGGGTTGGGCGGGGCAGCGCACAATCGGTGTGCGTGCTTATGTATCAGGGGCCTTTGTCGCAAGTAGCACGGCAGCGTCTGCGTGCCATGTATGAAACCACCGACGGGTTCGAGATCGCGCGGCGTGATTTACAGCAGCGCGGCCCTGGCGAATTTCTGGGCGTGCGTCAGTCCGGCGTCGAGTTATTACGTTTCGCCAGCTTGGAAACCGACGCTTTGCTCGTGGAGCAGGCACAGTCCCTTGCGCGCGATTTACTAGAAAATTTTCCTGAGCAGGCACAAGCTCATCTCCAACGCTGGATGCGCGGCAAGCAGGATTTTTTGCGCAGTTAATGCGTAACTGAACCAAGGCAAATCGATCCTGGTTTCCTGATTTTAATTGTTGCTTATACTTATACCTAGAGAGACACAGCATGACTTTGACAGAACTAAAATATATTGTGGCAGTGGCGCGCGAGCGCCATTTCGGACGTGCGGCCGAGGCCTGTTTTGTCAGCCAACCCACCTTGTCGGTAGCCATACGCAAGCTTGAAGATGAACTGGGTGTCGTGTTGTTCGAGCGTGGTGGCACCGAGGTAGGCGTAACGCCCATTGGTTTGCGCGTGGTTGGCCAGGCTCAGCGTGTGCTTGAAGAGGCCACGAATTTGCGTGAAATCGCGCGCCAGGGTCATGATCCTTTAGCGGGGCCGTTGCGTGTAGGCGTTATACATACTATCGGCCCTTATTTATTGCCGCGCCTTGTACCGGCCCAGATCTCGGCTACTCCACAAATGCCCCTGTTGCTTCAGGAAAATTTTACAGCGCGTTTGCTCGAGCTCTTGCGCCAGGGCGAAATCGATTGCGCTATTGTTGCGTTGCCATTGCCGGATTCAGGTCTGGCAATAGAGCCTTTGTACGACGAGCCGTTTGTGGTGGCGGTGCCTAAAAATCATCCGTGGGCGAAGCTCAAGGAAATTCATGCGTCCGACCTTAAGAAAGAGACAATGTTACTGTTGGGTACGGGGCATTGTTTCCGCGACCAGGTGCTGGAGGTTTGTCCGGAACTGTCGCGTTTTTCAGCTTCCAGCGAAGGGATACAGCGCACGTTCGAGGGCTCGTCGCTTGAGACTATACGGCATATGGTTGCTGCCGGCATCGGCATTACGGTTTTGCCCACCAGCTCCTTAGCTATGCTGGGCTTGCGTAATGATTTACTGGCGTATATACCTTTTCGAAAACCTGTGCCCGATCGACGGGTGGTGTTGGCTTGGCGCAAAAGCTTTCCCAGGCCAACGGCCATCCAGGCGCTTATTTCGGCTGTGAATAAATGCGAACTACCTGGGGTTACCTACCTTAACGAGGCGCATGCCAACGAGCTGATCGAAACTTGATCTGGCATGTCTTAAATACGCGCACGCCCTTGCATTGCGGGGCTTATCTCTTTGGGAGTGTTCAAATGGATATTCGTATTACACCTATAGCCGGTGCGTTGGGATTGACGCTGGGCATGATGCTTTCATCAGCGGCCGCGGCAGAGAGCATAAAGATCGCCTTTGCCGGTCCTACTACGGGCCCGGTTACGCAGTACGGCGATATGGTCAAGCAAGGTATTGATACGGCCATCGAGCGAATCAATGCGGCGGGCGGCGTTTTAGGTAAACAGCTTGAGCTTGTTGTCATGGACGATGCGTGCGAGCCGAAGCAGGGGCCTGTGGTGGCAAATCGCGTGGTCAACGACGATATTCATTATGTAGTGGGTCACGTCTGTTCGGGTGCGACTATCGCGGCAAGCAACGTTTACAACACCGAAGGGGTACTCATGGTTACGCCTTCGGCTACTGCGCCGGCGGTCACCGAGGGCAAGAACTACGAGATGGTTTTTCGTACGATCGGGCGTGATGATCAGCAAGGCCCTGCTGCGGCAAAATTTATTTTTGAAAAAATCAAGCCTAAAAAGATGGCTATCCTGCATGATAAGCAATCATATGGCCAAGGCATTGCCAGCGCTGTAAAGAACAATCTTGAAAAAGCGGGAACGCAGGTTGTTTTGTTTGAAGGTATTAATGCGGGCGATAGCGACTATTCGGCAATAATCACCAAGCTGAAATCGTTAGGAGCCGACTTTATTTATTATGGTGGTTATCATCCCGAGCTGGGTCTGCTATTGCGTCAGGGGGCCGAACAAGGTTTGAAGGCCCAGTTCATGGGGCCGGAAGGGGCGGGTAATCCCGACATTAACGCTATTGCGGGTGCGGCGGTCGAAGGTATGTTGTTAACTTTGCCGGCCGATTTTTCCAAAAATCCTGACAATGCCGCTATTGTTCAGGCTTTTAAAGATAAAAAACGTGATGCAAGCGGCGCTTTTCAATTAACCGCTTATTCGGCCACCCAGGTTATTGCCGATGGCATAAAAGGCGTTGGTGCGGATGATCCCGTCAAGGTGGCAGCCTATTTGCATTCCAACACGTTCAAGACTCCTATTGGGGAAATTTCCTGGGACAAGCAGGGCGATTTGAATGATTTCAATTTCGATGTATACACTTGGCATAAAGATGGCAGCAAGTCGGTTAATCAGTAGCGTTTGTTTCCGGACGGGCCAGCCGCGGAGGTTGATTCAGCTGGCCGGCTAATAAGTTGGTCTTTGACAGGTTGTTTTTATAGATCGGGTGGGGGCTTGGGGTTCCGCTGGTCTTAAACACGTCGCGGCGGGGGTGGTTCAGGCGTTCCGGGCTCACGCGCGTGCGGTCCCTGGCGGGACTTCCCGGCAAATGGGCTGACATTGCGCGTTCGCATAACTCACCCGGCCGACAAGCTATGCTTGTCGAAGCTTGCCGGGTTCAAACAGATGCTCGCTTGCCTCGCAATTTCAGCCCATTCTCCGGCGCCCACGAATTCGCCCTCCAGCCTGAACCACCCCCGCCGCGACTGCAATGAGAATGTCTGAAGCGATGCTGGGACGGTTGGTGTGCTGGACATGGCTTTGTTTTGCTTTGCCTGGATCTTGTGAGTTACTGAAGGCTTGTGATCGATTTTTGTCTCGAAACTACCAGCCGCATGGTCTTAATCCCCAACGCGCCGATCAAAGATCGGAAACTATAAATCAACGATCAACGATCAACGATCAACGACGCAGCACCAAAGACCAGCAACATCACAACTTACCATGACGCCTACGTCTTAAAAACCAGGCAAATATCCAGTTTTTGGGAGCAGTTTAAATACAGAAAGCGCTCTGGGTTTATTCCTCGATTCTTTTGCCCGTTTCAGCGTCAAACCAGTGCAGCGCGTGCTTTGGATCGGGACCGACCATAATTGCCTCGCCGGCTTGCAAGGGATGGTCTTTGGTAAGGCTGACGGGGTATCGCATAACCAGTTGCGTATCGTGGTGGCGGCCATGTACTAATTGCTCTGAACCTAGTATTTCGACCATTTCGATGTCAATTGATATGCCTGCTTCGTGCAGATGCATATGCTCCGGGCGCATGCCCATTAATACCTTGCGGTTAAGAACATAGTCGGGGACCATGTTGGGATCGATTTGAAGGAGATCTCCGTCTGCATGCTTGACTTGACGCTGTGAATCCGCCTGAACGGGAATCAGGTTCATGGGCGGAGAGCCGATAAAGCTGGCCACGAATGTCGATGCGGGTTTTTCAAATACCTGGATAGGGGTGCCGATTTGTTCGACCACGCCTTTGTTCATGACTACCATGCGCTCGGCAAGAGTCATGGCTTCGACCTGGTCATGGGTTACATACAAACTGGTGGTTCTTAGACGGCGATGCAGCTTCTGGATTTCAAGACGCATCTGCACGCGCAGCTTGGCATCAAGGTTGGATAAGGGTTCGTCGAACAAAAAGACTTTTGGGTCACGGACAATGGCGCGTCCCATTGCCACCCGTTGACGCTGTCCTCCCGATAGTTGCCGTGGCCGGCGGTCGAGCAAATAACCAAGTTCCAGAATTTTGGCGGCGTTGTCAACGCGTTGCCGGATTTCCTGTTTTGAAAACTTACGGATTTTCAAGCCATAGGCCATGTTTTCGAACACTGACATATGCGGATAAAGTGCATAGTTTTGAAAAACCATGGCAATATCGCGTTCCGCAGGCTCGAGGTTGTTGACTACTTTGCCGTCTATTTCGATTTCGCCGCTGGTGATGTTTTCCAGACCGGCGACCATGCGCATCAACGTTGATTTGCCGCAGCCCGATGGGCCGACAATAACAATAAATTCGCCGTCCGTAACCTGGATATTGATGCCGTGTATAACAGCCACATTGCCAGGGTAGGTTTTGGTAACGTCGCGAAAACTAAGTGTAGCCATAGTTAATGAGTTCCTGAAGCATTGTTATTTTTCAGCATCGACCAGCCCCTTCACAAACCATTTCTGCATGAAAATGACGACGGCTGCTGGCGGAATCATGGCCAGCAAGGCCGTGGCCATGACCAGGTTCCATTCGGTGACGCTATCGCCCCCGGCTATCATGCGCCTTATGCCGATGACCACTGGATACATGTTTTCCTGGGTGGTAATGATAAGTGGCCACAAATATTGGTTCCAGCCATAGATGAACTGGATCACAAAAAGGGCCGCGATACTGGTGCGCGATAAAGGAAACAAGATGTCTTTGAAGAAGCGCATCGGGCCTGCGCCATCGATGCGGGCCGCTTCGACCAACTCGTCGGGAACGGTTAAAAAGAACTGCCGAAACAGGAATGTAGCGGTGGCCGATGCGATCAGGGGCAAGGTTAAGCCGGCATAACTATTAAGCAGCCCAAGGTCGGCTACCACCTGGTAGGTGGGTGCGATACGCACTTCGACGGGCAGCATGAGCGTTACGAAGATCATCCAGAAGAAGAACATGCGAAAGCGGAAGCGGAAATATACGACAGCAAAGGCAGACAGCATCGAGATAGCAATTTTTCCGATGGCAATAACTAAAGCCATGACGGTGCTGACCCACATCATGCGTCCGACGGGTGGGGTGTTCGTGCCGCCGCCCATCAGTGCTGTTTGGTAGTTTTCCAGAAAATGGCTGCCTGGCAGCAACGACATAGGCGCTTGCGCCACTTCCTGAGCCGTTTGAGTCGATGCGACGAAAGTGATGTATAGCGGGAAGGCAATAATTACCACCCCAATCAGTAAAATGAGGTGAGAAAAAACATCAAGATAAGGGCGACGTTGAATCATGTCTGTGCCTTGCTATGGAGCCGACGCATGCGTCAGTAATTAACCTTGCGGTCGATGTAACGAAACTGCACCACGGTAAGTGCGACCACAATCACCATCAAAATAACCGACTGAGCGGCCGAAGAGCCAATGTCCAGGCCTTTAAAGCCGGCGTTATACACTTTATAAACAAGAATTGATGTGCTCGTACCCGGGCCGCCTTGCGTCATGATGTCGATAATTGCGAATGTATCGAAAAAAGCGTAAATAACGTTGACCACCAACAAGAAGAACGTAGTAGGGGAAAGTAAAGGAAAGACTATGGTCCAGAAGCGGCGTGAAGGGCTTGCCCCGTCGATGGCGGCGGCTTCGATCAATGAGCGCGGGATAGACTGCAGGCCGGCCAGGAAAAACAGGAAATTGTATGAAATCTGTTTCCAGACCGAGGCTATAACGACTAAAAGCATTGCGTCGTCACTGTCCAGGCGAGGGTTCCAGCTAAAACCAAGATTGGACAAATAGATGGCCAGGATGCCAACGGAGGGCGAGAACATGAAAAGCCACAAGACGCCGGCAACCGCGGTGGCTACAGCATAGGGCCATATTAATAATGTTTTGTATAAACCGGCCGCTTTTACCACGCGATCGGCCATGACTGCCAGAAGCAAGGAAATTACCAAGCCGGACAATGCGACCAAAATGGAAAACAGCGCCGTTATTTTGAACGAATTAACGTATTCGGAACTGGAAAAAAGCTCGGCAAAGTTGCTAAGCCCCACAAACTGGGAAGATAGCCCGAAAGGGTCTTCCAGCCGAAACGATTGCCACATTGCCTGGCCAGCCGGCCAAAAGAAAAACACAATAGTAATGGCCAACTGTGGCACCAGCAGCAAGTAGGGCAGTACTTTATGACTGAAGACAACGCGTTTTTCCATTGCCGTAGGGTTTGTTATTTAAATGTTTGGGGCCGAAATCGGAAATAGAGCAACGTTTCGGAAGACTGATAAAAACGAGTGCTAAAAGTAAAAAACCGCGAGGCGCTACCCACCCGGGCAGACCTCACGGTGTAATGGTATAAAAGGACTTACTTAACGCTTTTCTCAAATCGTTCCAGTAGTTCGTTGCCGCGTTTGACCATGGTTTCCAGGCCGGCTTCAGGCGTTGTTTTACCGGCGAAAATTTGTTCCATTTCGCCATCTTCGATTTCGCGAATTTGCGGCAGATACCCCAGTCGAATACCACGCGAATTTTCGGTGGTGGTGGCATCGAGCTGTTTTACCGCAATATCAGAGCCTGGGTTTTTATCGTAAAAGCCTGATTCCTGGGTAAGTTTGTAACCGGCTTTTGTGACAGGGACGTAGCCAGTTCCCTGATGCCAGGCAGCGGCCTGTTCAGGACTGGAAATAAATTTGAAGAACTTGGTGACGCCTTTATAAGTTTCCGGTGATTTCTTGGCAAAGACCCACAACGAGGCGCCGCCAATAATTGAGTTTTGGGGCGCGCCCTTGACGTCGCTGTAATAGGGCAGGAACGATGTGCCGAAATCGAACTGACCGTTCTTGATGATGCTGGCGCGGTTGCCGCTGGAGCCAATAAACATACCGCATTTCTTGGTGATGAAAAGCCCGTTAGGCGCGTCGCCACGACCGCCATAGGTAAACGTGCCTTCTTTCGACATATTGGCCAAAAAGGTCATGTGGCGTACATACAAGGGTTTATTGATTTCGAGGCGGGAGTCGAGGCCGCCGAAACCGTTGTCTTTAGAGGCGTAAGGTATATTGTGCCAGGCGCCGAACGTTTCGAGCTGGGTCCATGAAGGCCATGATGTGGTCAAGCCGCACTCGTAACCGGCCGCACGCAATTTTTTGGCCGCTTCAGCGACTTCGTCCCAGGTTTTAGGAGGTTTTTCAGTATCGAGGCCCGCTTTCTTGAATGCTTCTTTGTTGTAGTAAAAAACCGGAGTGGAACTATTGAAAGGCATCGACACCAGTTTGCCTTCAGGCGACGAGTAGTAACCCGCCACTGCACCCAAGAAATCGTCGGGATTGATCGGGTCGCCCGCCTTTTCGGACATTTCCTGTATGGGTTGTACGGCGCCTTTGGCGTACATCATGGTGG
>DATCVA010000180.1:0-8627 GCA_036567205.1 Eoetvoesiella sp.
GCGCATTTCGGGCCGACTCGGCCACCACTTCAACAGCATTGATAAGACGGCGCGCATCGCCGTCGGCCCAGGCGGCAAGCTGGGCCTGGGCGTCGGCATCAAAATGCAAACCAGCGGTTTCGCCCTGCCCCGCATTGATGACCACCATCGCTCGTTCGATCAGGCTGCGAAGCTCGTCGGGTTTTAACGATTCCAGCACATAGACGCGTGCTCGCGACAACAACGCCGAATTCACCTCAAACGAGGGATTTTCCGTTGTGGCGCCAATAAAAGTAAACAAACCGCTTTCAACATAGGGCAAAAACGCATCTTGCTGTGCTTTGTTGAAACGATGCACTTCATCGACAAATAAAATAGTGCGACGCCCCTGGCCTTGCGCTACCTGCGCGGCAACAACGGCTTCGCGTATATCTTTCACCCCGCCCAAAACGGCCGAAATTGCAAGAAACTGAGCGTCGAAGCCGTCGGCCATAAGGCGTGCCAGCGTTGTTTTCCCCACCCCTGGAGGCCCCCAAAAAATCATGGAGTGAGGCCTGCCGGATTCGAACGCCACACGCAGCGGCTTGCCCTGCCCCAACAGGTGGGCCTGCCCGACGACTTCATCCAGAGTACGGGGCCGCAACCGCTCTGCCAACGGCGTATGAGCGCCGCTGGCGACAGGCGCCGAGAATAAATCCTGAGACTTCAACATGTCGAACTATGACCTGACAACACAATGGGTTAACAGCCCCGACGTCGTGCACCCGGTTTCGTAACAAGCCGATCGGCTATTGCATTTTAACGACATCGACGCCTTTTGGAGGTACGAACTGAAACTCGTTCGTAGCCAATTTAGGGTTGGCCACAATGCGGCTTAAATCGATTCGCGTCGTTTGACCAAACGAATCCAGCAGTTGCAGGCGCGCCGGCAGGTTGTCTTTAAAACCGATATCAACATACGTGAACCCAGCGTCAGCACTACGCGGCTTGGCGCGCAACCAATCCAGCCCGTCGCTGTTGGGCAAGGCGGAAATTACAAACGACTCATCAAGCGAACCGGACCCGAACAAGATGGCAGCAGGCGATGCTCCGATAGACTTGTCGACACCACGCTCGGTAACCTGGGCCAGGTCCGGGTCGTACTGAAAGACCTGTTTACCATCCGAGACAATAAGCTGTTCATAAGGTTTTTTGACTTCCCATTTGAACTTCCCGGGGCGCTGGAAGGAAAACTGCCCGGACTGAGCCGGCTTGCCACGGCCTTGCTGACTCGTAGTTTGTTGCGTGAACTCGCCGGTGGCTGCCTGCACTGTCTCGACAAACTGCCGCAACTGGGCCGGAGCATCTGCCGACCAGACTATAACCGGGGCTGCAGCCAATAATAAAGCAGCTAAAAAATGTTTACTGTTCATTGAAATATTTCCTACAATTTAACGGTTGGCGGCGCCAGGCAACCCCTTATCGAAGGTTCGGCGCCAGGGCTTGCCCACCGTTTTAATCGGCATCAGATGCATTGCCGGCCGGAACCAGAATCTCGCGGTTACCGTTGGATTGCATGGCCGATACCAAACCGGCCTGCTCCATTTGCTCTAGCAAACGAGCAGCACGGTTATAACCGATACGTAAATGACGCTGCACCGATGAAATCGACGCCCGGCGATTTTTTAAAATCACCTCGACCGCCTGATCGTACAACGGATCGGACTCGGCGTCGGCAAAACCTGTAACACTTCCTACGCCATCACCCGTTTCGCCTTCGATAGCGCCCTCGAGCAAGCCATCGACATAATTGGGCTCGCCCTGCTGCTTCAAGTAGTCAACCACCCGATGCACCTCGTCGTCGTGCACAAATGCCCCGTGTACCCGTGTCGGCAATCCGCTGCCAGGCGGCATGTACAACATATCGCCTTGCCCCAACAAGCTTTCCGCGCCCATTTGGTCGAGAATCGTACGTGAGTCGATTTTGGAGGAAACCTGAAAGGCAATACGAGTGGGAATATTGGCCTTGATCAGGCCGGTAATGACGTCGACGCTGGGGCGTTGGGTAGCCAGAATCAAATGAATTCCGGCGGCACGCGCTTTCTGAGCCAGGCGGGCGATAAGCTCTTCGATTTTTTTACCGACAACCATCATCAAGTCGGCAAGCTCGTCGATAACCACCACAATATGCGGCAACGCTGCAAGCGGTTCCGGCGCATCGGGCGTGAGCGAAAACGGATTGGGGATGGGCTCTTCACGTTTAATCGCATCGCGTATTTTGACGTTGTACCCTGCCAGGTTGCGCACGCCCATCTTGCTCATGAGCCGGTAGCGTTTTTCCATTTCGCCCACGCACCAGTTCAGGGCATTGGCAGCATGGCGCATATCGGTTACTACAGGCGCCAGCAAGTGCGGAATTCCTTCATAAATGCTCATTTCGAGCATTTTTGGATCGATCAGGATCAGTCGCGTCTGCGTTGCGTCCGCCTTGTACAGCAACGACAAGATCATTGCGTTGATCCCGACCGACTTGCCCGAGCCGGTAGTACCTGCAACAAGCAAGTGGGGCATTTTGGCCAGATCGGCAACGACCGGGTTGCCCGCAATATCTTTACCCAGCGCCATAGTCAGTAACGACGGACTGGCGTAATAGGTTTGCGATCCGACAATTTCGGACAGGGTCACCATTTGACGACGGGGATTCGGCAACTCGAGTCCCATTAGATTCTTGCCGGGAATCGTTTCGACGACCCGAATACTGACCAGGCTTAAGGCACGAGCCAGATCTTTGGCCAAATTAACAATTTGGCTGCCCTTGACGCCCGTAGCCGGCTCAATCTCGTAGCGGGTAATAACAGGGCCCGCCTGCGCGGCCACCACGACCACATTCACGCCAAAATCGGATAGTTTTTTCTCGATAAGGCGCGAGGTGTATTCGATGGTTTCCGGCGAAACTGTTTCAAGATTGTCGGCAGGCTGATCAAGCAGACTGACTGCCGGCAAATCGCCAGAGCCTCCGGGCTGCACAGGCGCCGTAAACAAGCTCTTTTGTTTTTCTTTTTCAACGCGAGCCGATTTGGGGACGGTTACAACCGCGGGCTCGATGCGCACTGGCTGCTCGTGCACCAAATGCACTTGCTTGGCAACCACCATTTCATTACGCTCGGCGCTTTTGACTTCCCCTACCTTGCGATCTTCCCGGGCGGAAATAAACTCGATCAGCCGCCGGATCGAGCGTTCGATAAGCAGCCCCACCCTTTCGGCAAAGTGCAGCCAGGAAAAGCCGAAGAACAAGCTGGCGCCAACGGCCATAAGCACAAGCAACAGCAAAGTGCAGCCAGTCGTCCCAAACGTCAACGACATTGCACTGGCAAGCAATTGGCCCAACTGACCGCCCGCCCCGCTGGGCAAATGGGAACCCAGATGTTTCAACTGAAGCGCTTCTGTTCCCATTGCGCCAATAAACAGCAAGAAAAAACCAATGCCGATTTCCCAATGAACCCTGGGCAAGGTTTCCGTTTTAGTGCTGGGCAGCAATACATTCGTAAGCCGGTAAAAGCCCACCGCTACTCGCTGGGTGAGCAAAACAACCCAGAGCCAGGCTGAATAGCCGAATAAGAACAATAGTAAATCGGACACATAGGCGCCCAAGGTGCCACCGCGATTGAGTATGACCGTGGTATGGGCGGAATGAGACCATGCTGGGTCGGACGCCGACCAGGTGGCAAGGACTAAACCAAGCCAAGCTGCCAGGGCGGCGAACAGTATCCAGCGGGCTTCACGCATCAAACCCGAGAGCCGGGTTTGGAGGGGAGAAGGTCCATTACGCACGTTGCGCGACGATCGGGGAGATGCTGCAGGTAATCTAGCCATAGACTCATTATAATTGCCTGTTCACTATTTTCGGATTTTCTGTGATGACAACTGCCAAACACGCCAAAGTTTTGATTCTAGGTTCCGGTCCAGCGGGCTACAGCGCCGCTGTTTATGCCGCCCGTGCCAACCTTAATCCCGTTCTTGTTACAGGGCTGGAACAAGGTGGGCAGCTCATGACAACCACCGACGTCGACAACTGGCCCGCCGACGCCCAAGGCGTGCAGGGTCCCGACTTGATGCAACGGTTCCAGGCTCACGCCGAGCGCTTTGAAACCGAAATCGTCTACGACCATATCGCCAGCGTCGACTTATCGAAACGGCCTTTCACGCTTACAGGCGACACCGGCAACCTGTATACCTGCGACGCGCTGATCATTGCCACAGGTGCTTCCGCACAATACCTGGGCTTGCCGTCCGAACAGGAATTCATGGGACGGGGTGTCTCGGGCTGCGCCACATGCGACGGTTTTTTCTATAAAAAACAGGATGTTATTGTCGTCGGCGGCGGGAACACCGCGGTGGAAGAAGCGTTGTATCTATCCAACATCTGCCGCACAGTCACGCTAGTGCATCGACGTGACAAATTCCGGGCGGAACCGATTCTTATCGACAAGCTCATGGATAAGGTCAACAACGGCAATATGAAACTCAAGCTGTTTTACGAACTTGAAGAAGTGCTTGGCGATCAGTCGGGTGTTACCGGCGCGCGGCTGCTGAACAACCAAACAGGACAAACTGAAGACCTGGCTGTTACCGGCGCCTTTATCGCTATTGGGCACAAACCCAATACAGGGATTTTCGAAGGCCAGGTCAATATGGAAAATGGCTACATCATTACGCAGAGCGGGTTAAACGGCATGGCCACCATGACCTCGGTGCCTGGCGTCTTTGCCGCCGGCGACGTACAGGACCACGTCTACCGTCAGGCCATCACCAGCGCCGGTACCGGCTGCATGGCCGCCCTGGACTCACAACGGTGGCTGGAGAATGCGGGCGAATAAATCTGGGCTTGCAGACTTAAAGCGGTTGAAAAAAGAGGCTATGGCAGCCTCGTCCGCGCCAACTGTCGACAATAAGCCTGCCACCCTCGCCAGCAAATGGAAACGGGGTAAAGAAGCCCCGTCCCAAGCTTCTGCGCCCCCATCGGGCGCAGGTACTTCTGTGCGCCAGGAATCGGCTGCGACATTGCTTGATGCAGACGATCAGACACTGTTTCGCCGCGCCGTAAAGACTGTTCAACCCATAAAAAATACCCGGCGCGCTGTTTTACCGCCGGTCCCCCTGGCCTCGGATGCTATCTTGCGCCAGCGCCGCGACGCAGCCATGGGCCGGGAAGCAGTCAAGCTCTCTCAGGTTTCCGATCAGTACAGTCCCGCCAAGCTTAAACATGATGAATCCAGCTTTCTACAAGCAGGCTGCGGCCCTGACCTGATTAAAGGCTTGAAGCGGGGCAAGTGGCCGATTGGCGCCAGCCTGGACTTGCATGGAACGACCCTTGACGAAGCGCGCACTCGGCTAGACCAGTTTTTGCAATCGTGCCTGGCCCATCAGATAAAATGTGTGCAAGTCGTTCATGGCAAAGGATATGGCTCAAAAGACAATACGCCGGTGCTGAAGGAAACAGTCAGGCGTTGGCTCAGTCAAATTGCAAGCGTCATTGCCTACACCGAATGCAACGAACAAAATGGCGGTGCTGGCGCTGTACAGGTATTGTTGCGTGTGCGCGACTCGACGCAACGTTAACAGCACCCCGCCGCGGGCACAGACGCGCTGCCCCCTGGGGCGCCAACAACAACAACAGGAAAGCCATGAGCTGGATTTATCTTGCCGTTGCCATCGCAGCCGAAATTATTGCCACCAGCGCCCTTAAAGCGTCAGAAGGCTTCAGCCGACTGTTTCCGTCCATCGTTACGCTGGTGGGCTACTCAATTGCTTTCTATTGCCTTTCACTAACCTTGCGCGTCATTCCCGTTGGAGTCGCTTATGCAATCTGGTCCGGGGCAGGAATTGTCGCCATATCGGCCATCGGTTATATATTTTTTAAACAATCGCTGGATTTGGCGGCATTAATTGGCATCAGCCTTATTGTGGCCGGTGTGATTGTGCTGAATGTATTTTCGAAAACCACAGGGCATTAAATAGTACCCTGTCTGATTAGCTTACCTTACCTTCTCTAGGCTAGTTCGGATGTATTGGGTTTAAATGAAATTAAAATTTAAAAGCCTATAGAGAAGCCATACATGACAAAAGCCGACGATTGTGTCGTCGGCTTTTGTGCGTTTATATTTTTTATGGGACCCGCTGTTTACTATTTATTATGTACCGATGAATCGGTTTGCCCATGCAGGGCTATGTCTCCTCACCTGCATGAACAAGATTGTGCACCACTAAATGACAAAAAACACTTAGGGAATGCACCTAGTATGTGCACCGTCCATCAATAAACACTCTATTTGATGCCATATGGCCGATGTTTATTTATACATCAGCTTGCAAGTTGCTTTCAAGTAAGTTGCACGTTGGCCATGCATTGTTTAACGCGATGGGTCTACATCGCCAAGAAGGTTGCCGGACTTAATTGCTCCGGGCAGCCAAAGTACAAACACGGCAACAGCCCAAAATATCATTGATGCTCCGGCGTTCCATTGATCGTCAACAAGATACACGCTACACAATTGCTGCGGCGCTTCCTGATAAATCAGTCCGACAGCGATGGTCATCCAGCACCAGTTGAATATGAAAAACGCCTGGATCACCACGCCCGCCTGTCGCCAGGAGGCTCCCATCAATATACCGGCAGCGAGCCAACTAAGTACTTTGGCAAGGCCTGCAGCCGGGTACAGCACAGCCAGATCCAGCGATGCAGGCACCATCCAGAACGCGGTCACTAAAGCAGTAAACACCAGAGCAGTCAGCCCCTTGGCATTCCACAAAGCAATCCGGCGTTCCAGGCGCGGACCCACGACCGAAGCGGTCAACCATCCGATAATAAACAGAGCGGGAAACTCCAGCCCCATATGCCGGGCCATGGTGGCCTCGAACCATGGTTGCAGCGCTGCTGCCGCAACAAGCAGCAAACCGGGCAACCAGGCGGCATAACGGTGTGATTGCCAGGCCATAGTCAACGTCTCGCCGTATATAAGTAATCGGCCAATGCCAGGTCGGCCCGATCAACATCGTAGGCTTTGACCAGCTTGCCCTCTTCGTTAATGCGAAATAACGCGGCATTATGCGAATAACCGCCCAGACCGTCGGGAATAATCACGATGTCGAACAAATTGAGCATGGATTCCAGATCGGACGATCTGGCGACCGTTGCCGAGCGCCACAGCGATGCGTCGGCCCCCAGACTGCGGGCGTGCTTCGCCAACGCCGCAGGCGTATCGTTGAACGGATCGAAGCTGAGCGTCAGCAAGCGCACGCGCCCTTCAAGCCCCCGATTGCGTATTTCCTGTTGCAGGAAAGCCTGGCCCGATGCGCTGGTGCGGCATATGGTCTGGCAACTGGTATAAAGCAGCGTCACAAAAGTGGTATACGACGATGCTTCGCCGTAGTCGGATAAGGACAATGCCTTACCCGACTGATCCACCAAGGGCAGGTTCGGTAAAGTGCGTGGCTCGCGCTCCAGATCAACCCGGCGCACGCCATCGGCGGTAACCGCGGCGAAACCGCGTGTTACCCCGCCCAACGCCATCAGCCCCAACGCCACTACAGCGCAGATGGCCGCCAGCGTCTTGATGGCGCCGTGTGTCATGACGTATGTGCAGCCGGAGCAGCGCCCGCGTCAGCGGCAGGAATGTCGGCGACGTTGCTCCAGGGCTCGGTCTGGGATGCCGTCGCCGCACGCGCGGCTTCGACCGCCGCCGTTTCAACAGCTGGACTATCGTTGCCCCACTCGGAACGGATAAACGTCAGAACGGCCGCAATTTGCGCATCGTTCAATTGGGTACCGAAAGCCGGCATTGCACCGTTATAAGTCGTACCCGCCACCTCGATGGGGCCCGTCAACCCGTGCAGCACGATTTGCGCAGCAACGTTTGGATCGCCTGTTACCCAAGAGGCGCCCGCCAATGGCGGAAACACCCCTGGCAAGCCTTGTCCAGTTGCCTGATGACAAGCCTGGCAGGTAGTCGTATAAATTTGACGCCCATCGACAACGCTGCCCTGATCATCGCCTGCACTGGCAGCCAGAGTCGAAGGAATCCGCCGGTCGCCCAGTGACGCTACCCCGGTGGGATCGGCGTTAAGAATGTAATAAATCGCCCATGCAAACAGACCGACAATCAGGCCCAGAATCACACGCGGCACCGGGTTATACAGCTCTTTCGGATCGGCGTGCTCGGAGCTACGGGTTTGTTTGGGTCTCATCGTTTTTTCCTGATTCGTTAATATCGGCCGCATTGGCGGGCTCTTCCAGGCGCTTGGGAGCAAGGCGGCTGGCCGCCCACTCGGCCTCTTCCGCCGAAAGTACGGTGTAGGTACGATTCAGGCCTTGCAGATAAGCCACCAGGTCCAGGGCCTCTGGCTTGGCAACAACAACTTTACCCTCTTCCACCGCGCCGGGCGGCAATGAAACCACGCGTTCGCCTTTCGCCACGGCGGCGGGATCTTTCACTTCGAACATATAGCGATAGGCCGGCATGATGCTTCCAGGAACATAAGCACGCGGCTGGAACAAGTGCCCCAGGTGCCAGTCCGCGCTGGGCTGACGGGCGCCGATATTGAACAGATCGGGGCCGGTGCGCATCGTACCGAGCAAAGGAGGACTGTCGTAATGGTAATCGGCGGCCACC
>DATCVA010000181.1:0-5395 GCA_036567205.1 Eoetvoesiella sp.
AAGGTCTTGATTACCCTGCCCCAAAAGGTACTCCCATCCGCGCAACGGCTCAAGGGAAAATCTCTTTCATTGGCGTCCAAAATGGATATGGCAAAGTAATCTTCATAGAGCACGACAATGATTACTCCACTGTCTATGCGCATCAAAGCCGTTTTAAGAATGGTCTAAAAAAAGGTGTCAGCATAGAAAAAGGACAAATCATTGGCTATGTCGGTTCAACCGGAATATCCAGTGGCCCTCATTTGCATTACGAGCTCCGCGTCAACAATCAACCGGTAGACCCCATCCAGGAAAAACGGCAACTGGCCTCCTATGTCCCAAGATAAGGACACATTACGCTGCCCGAATAGCGGTAGCCCGCAAATTACATAAATTGATCCGTCCGATCAAGAACTCACGGCCACCGGCAAGGAAAGCACCAGTTCGATCCAACTTGGGGTAGCCATGCCAAACCAGCCCAATTGGTGGCCGAACATGGTCAGCGTCGTAACGATCAAGGTAAGCAGCAAGGTCCACCAAAAGCGGCGGCTAAAGTCGGCCAGCTCGGGATTGTCATCGTCGAGCGTAGGTCAGTCCACCTGATTGCTCAAACCTTACCTTACCGTCCCGTCCTACTGGGTACGTAGGTCGCTGTTCTCGCCAATTGAATTCAATTCTTGCGGCAATAACAGTAAACGAACTTTTGCAAGGCTCCTGATGGCGTATGGTGATCTTCCTTTACATGACGCAGCAGCGTGAAACGAGCACCAAACTCGGCATACAACTCTTCAGCGCTGTACCGCGTAACTGGCAGCCCACTGCACTGCGTTGGGCCATCTTCGGAAAAGGTAGCAATGATTACATGCCCTCCCGGCCTGACTGAACGCAGAACCTGTTCAACGTAGGCATGGCGCTCCTGCGGAGATGTCAGAAAATGGAAGACCGCACGATCATGCCAAACATCGTACGCATATTGAGGAAGTTGTACTTCGACAATGTTGGCTTCCATCCATTGCACAGTCTGCGAGCGGCTACCAAGCCGTTGCTGAGCGACAGCCAAAGCCGTCGCAGAAAGATCAAGAATTGTAATCTTGGAAAAGCCCTTATCAAGAAGGTCATCAACTAATGTAGAAGCGCCACCTCCCACATCAATAATCGAGGCGTCGGCAAGCAGCCCAGTTTCGTTGATAAATTGTAACGATAGCTTGGCGTGCGTTTGAAACCAACTTACGTGATCGCTCGACTTTGAGGTGTAAATGGTATCCCAATGTTCCTTTGATTGCATGGCAAATCCTCTCACTGCGCATTTACTCTATGCGACACGGTTGACGTCTTCTATGTCAATCCTCAGTTTATCCCGATTGCCTCCTATATCGATAGGCATCAATGAGGCACCACCCCCTCTAACCAAACTGCCGAACCCGTGGCATAAGAGTCGGCACAATTAGGATTACCACAACCTTCGAGCCAATCTAAACAACCGTACAATGCAGAGTTTCGAGCATGATGTAGTAACTATTTTTAGAATTAAACGTAAGGTAAAGTAAGCAGAAAAATGACGTCAATAACGACCCGCGACCCGTCTGCTGAAACGATCAACGCCTGGGAGGTGTTTCTCATTTTTCTTCGGCTCGGGCTTACCTCGTTTGGCGGCCCGGTTGCCCATCTTGGCTACTTTCGAGAGGAGTTCGTTAACCGCCGCCGCTGGCTCAGTGACCACAGCTATACGGATCTTGTCGCTCTTTGCCAGTTTTTACCTGGTCCGGCCAGCAGCCAAGTGGGTTTAGCGCTTGGATTATCGCGCGCGGGGTATTCCGGCGCGCTCGCGGCTTGGTTGGGTTTCACCCTTCCATCGGCTATCGTGCTCATACTCTTCGCGCTCGGTATTTCAACCTGGGGGGCAGCCGTTCCGGACGGCATATTGCAGGGCTTAAAAATTGCGGCGGTAGCCGTCGTTGCACAAGCCGTATGGGGAATGGCGCGTAGCCTATGCGTGGGCGCCATACGAGTGACCATAATGGCCATCGTGTCTTGTGTGGTTCTGGCATGGCCAAGCGTTTGGGGCCAAGTAAGCATGATTATTGCAGCAGGATTTGTTGGTTTGTTTTTATTCAAAGCAACTGAAGAATTAGCGCATGAGCCGCTGGACATTACAGTGAGTCGTCGTACCGGCGCCGTTTTCCTGGCGCTATGTATTGCTCTATTGATTGGTCTGCCCCTGCTTGTTCAGGTCTGGCCAAGCCAGGCACTGTCTATGTTCGATGTGTTTTACCGGGTCGGATCCTTGGTTTTTGGTGGTGGGCATGTGATTTTGCCACTATTGCAAGCCGAGGTTGTGCCCAACGGTTGGGTTGCCAATGACACGTTTCTGGCGGGCTATGGCGCCGCTCAGGCCGTTCCAGGTCCACTCTTCACGTTTGCCGCCTTTTTGGGAGCATCAATGGCAGCGCCACCAAATGGCTGGTTGGGTGGCCTGCTTTGCCTGGCTGCCATCTTTGTACCTTCGTTTCTAATCGTAGTAGGTGCCCTGCCGTTCTGGGAACAACTGCGCACCAATATGCATATGCGGGCTGCACTGATTGGCGTGAACGCCGCCGTCGTCGGCTTATTGCTGGCCGCGCTTTATGATCCGGTCTGGACCAGTGCGATCCATCGGCCCACCGACTTTGGGCTGGCGTTAATGGCTCTCGTTGCCTTGATGTTCTGGCGTCTTCCGCCTTGGCTGACTGTGTTGGGATGCGGACTAGGCGGCTGGTTGCTCAGTATGGTCTTGTAAATTCGTTGTAGATAAAAATGTCGCACTGGCCTGGTAAAACGCCTTTTTTCGCAACAAAAATAACGAATAGGTATCAATGCTTGTGCTGATGATGTGAGTCGTGGGTGTGTTCCTGCTGGTGCGCCAGCGTACCGGCTTCGGCTTGTTTGAGGATCGCCATGATCTGGCTATCGGTAAATCGGGATTGCTTCATGCTGTCGAATTTCCTTGTTGTGAAAATTCTACTTCAGCTCACTGCGGTTTTACGGGGGGATTACCCCCCGTGCGTAACCCCAAACCCAAGTCTGACTATTTAGATGCAGACGAGGACGGCACTTCAAGCTTGTCGGCATATTTCATCATAATGTCGCCCATGGCGCGCATCATCTCGCCATGCATCTGCATCATGACTTTTCCGTTGGGCCCGCCTCCTCCACCCATCATCGGACAACTGCCCATCATGCCTCCCTCGTTCATCCCGCCGCGCATCATATGACCCATTTTGGGCGCATTGCCATCCTGCATCATGCCTGATGCATTGGGCATGGCTGCGGTGCCCTCACCGCTGGGCGTAGCAGCAAAAGTTGCGCCGCCCACACCCAATAAGAGAACAGTAAGGGGGGCAATAAGTAATTTCTTTGTATTCATGTGTATCTCCTAAATTCAATGAGCTGTAAACGTGGGTCAGCACAGACCCACAGTTTGCACAAATTCTTTAAATAAACACTAATCACAGCCGCAGAGGCGGTGATACATATTTGCGTACCGCGCAGGTCTTCTTGCATATCCGAGCTCACCGATACTTGAGCTTGCGAACGTATGGCCGTCGGCGGTATGTCTGGACATACCGTGATACAGCTAACCCTGCGATCAAAATACCTGCGACGGTTTTGATCCACGTTTTCATTAAATTAGTATAAATTATCGGTTGATGTATTACCTATAGGCCGTTACGAATCAATACCTTTAAAGTCGGCTACCCCCGAGGAATGCTGAGATTTTCCTCAAACCATATTACTCGTCACTCCGAGTCTGTGCTGAAGAAGCAACATAATTGGCGTTCATCTGCCGTTAACCACTCCTCTTGGCTAATCTAGGGAAAACGATTTTCCGTCGAAGTCCAGTGTAACTAGGTTGCCGTCCATCCTAAACGGAATTGCGAAGCCGAAGCGCATTAAAAACTACTGACGCGGAACTCAAGCTCATGGCCAGCGCAGCGAACATAGGCGACAGAAGAAGGCCAGCAAACGGATACAACACACCCGCCGCCAGCGGCACGCCCAGCGCGTTGTATATGAATGCAAAACCCAGGTTTTGCTTCATATTGGCGACTGTTTTGTTAGATAGGTTCCGGGCTGTGGAGATACCGCGCAAGTCGCCTTTAACCAGCGTAATCTGTGCACTACTCATGGCGACATCGGTTCCGGTTCCCATTGCAATACCCACATCAGCTTTAGCCAAAGCGGGCGCATCATTGATACCGTCGCCAGCCATCGCAACAATGCGTCCCTCTGCTTGAAGCTTGCTGACCAGGTCAAGCTTATCGGCCGGTTTTACTTCGCCATAAACCTCGTCAATGCCCAGGCGTTCCGCGACGGCCTTCGCGGTCGTTACGCCATCACCGGTGGCCATGATGACGCGGATTCCCGCGTCCTTCAACATCTGCATCGCTTCGGGCGTACTTTGCTTGATGGGGTCGGAGACGGCCAACAAGCCTACCAGCTGACTATCAATCGCCAGGTACATCACGCTGGCTCCCTGTGTTCGGAAGTTTTCTGCTGTGTCGGTCATCTTGACGACATCAACGTTTTCTTGCTGCATAAGCACCGTATTGCCCAACACCAGGAACTTGCCATCAACCTGACCACGAACCCCTATGCCGCTGCCTGATTCGAAATTGTCTACGGGACTGAGAGTCAAGCCTTGTTCACGAGCTGCGCTGACAATAGCATCGGCCAAGGGATGTTCACTGCCTTGGTCCAGACTCGCGGCAAGGCGCAGTACTTCACTGTCCTCTAGGCTGCCAGCGGAGACGGCTTGATCAAAGGCAGGACGACCCTCTGTCAACGTACCGGTTTTGTCGACAATAAGTGTATCGACTTTACGCAAATTTTCGATTGCCGCTGCGTCGCGAAATAGTACGCCCTGGGTGGCACCACGGCCTGTTGCGACCATGACGGACATTGGCGTAGCCAGCCCCAACGCACAAGGACATGCGATGATTAGCACGGCTACGGCGTTGATCAGTCCATAGACCCAGCTTGGCTGCGGCCCCCAAAACCCCCAGACGAACACGGTGACGATCGCAATGGCAACCACGACCATGACGAAATAACCCGCTACCAGATCTGCCATGCGCTGCATCGGCGCACGCGAGCGCTGTGCTTGCGCCACGAGCTGAACGATTTGCGACAATACTGTTGCTGAGCCCACTTTTTCGGCACGCATCACCAGTGCGCCAGACGTATTCATGGTCGCGCCTATAACTTTATCGCCAGGACCCTTGCTGACGGGTAGAGACTCCCCCGTTAGCATAGACTCATCCAATGAACTGGAGCCTTCTTCCACGACGCCATCAACCGGTACTTTTTCCCCAGGTCGTACGCGCAAACGATCACCTTCATGGACATGTGTCAGCGGGACATCCTCTTCTGTTCCGTC
>DATCVA010000182.1:0-15263 GCA_036567205.1 Eoetvoesiella sp.
CATTAGCGGCATACGCGGTCAGCGTCAGGAAATGCATAAAAAGATTAAATGCCTGGAATACAGTTCGCTGCTGATCTTTGGGCCAGCCTCGCAGGTTGCACCACAAGGTAGGCGCCGGGCCTGGCATGCCGCCAAAACCGCTCATTGTCCCGCCCATCAGTCCTACAAAGCCATCGGCCACGCGCCCGCCATGGGTGATCCTGGGGATATGCGTAATACACAACATGGCCGTGCAATAAACGGACAGCATCAAACCCACGCCAAATTTGAACAGCAAGGGATTCATGATGTTAAGCAGCCACAACCCGACCGGCACACCCAGTATTCCGCCCACTAAAAAGGGACTGAAGCGGCGCCATACAAAGCCCTGCCTAAGGGAACCAGCCGCCAAAAGCTGGCCTACCAGAGATCCAAAAACGACAACAGGTACAGCGACAGCCGGATCAATAACCCATGACCAGACCGCCAGAGCTACTAATCCAAAGCCAAAGCCAGCCAGCCCCTGCACAAAGCCGGCCAGCGCGCCACCCAGCGCAATGAGTATCCAGATATCCATCGCTGCCGCTTATGGAAGTCGAACAACAGGTGCCGGCAATCCTTCAAGCGCTACGTTCACGCAACTGGGCACATTCATCGAAGCTGCCCGCTGCAATGCCTGCGGCAGTGCATTCAGGCTATCGACATATTCGCCATGGCCCCCGAACGCAGCAGCGACGTGATCGTAGCGCGACGGCAGGAGCTCACACCCGATGGCACGATCAGCACCATAATTCCTGAGCTGGATTTGATGCTCGGCATTCCAGCACGCATCATTGCCGACAACACAAACAATGGGCGCCTGATAGCGTACGGCTGTATCCAGTTCGGCACAATGAAAACCAAAGGTGCCGTCTCCCATGAGCGCCACCACTGGCGCCTCGGGATAGGCCAGTTTGGCAGCGACCGCCATGGGTAGTGCGGCGCCTATGGCCCCCGCCGCGCCATTGATCACGCGATGAGGAGCATCGAGGCAAGCTTGTGCCCACTGACCGAACTCGCCCCCATCAACAACAAGAACCGCATCGGGGTGGCTGTCGAGCAAGGGTTGCACGGTCAGGCATAGCTGGGCGGGATGAATACAGCCGGTCGTCGCCTGGACGGAACTGTTCCAGTCGGACGGACGGTACGCGATGGCGTCCTTGACCTGCGTGAGCCACGCTGTATATTGCCCGCCTGCGACCCCCTTGGTTTGGTGACCTGGTGCGTCGTGCGCGGCTCGTGTCAAAGACGCCAGTGCCGTCAACGCATCGGCTTGCTCGCGTGCCTGCAAACGTCCTTCTACTGCCTGGCTGGATCGATCGAACTCAGCCGGGTCCGCATCAATTTGCAGAAAAGTGCTGTCGGCCGCAAAGACCGGTGCACGCCCAAAGCCCAAGGTAAAGTCCAAGCGCTTGCCCACCAGCAAAATACAATCAGCACTCGCCAACACGGGTGCAAATGCGCCAAGGGCAGGGTCATTGCTCCCGCGCGGACTTTCGGTGGCCACCACCGGGATACCCAGAGCCGACTCCAGCTGCTGCACTGCACTGCGCCCGTGGTCGGTCAGGCCTTGAGGCCCTACGACAATGATGGGGCGACGCGCCTGGTTCAGGCGAGCAAGCAGAGCCTGAGCTGCTTCAGGCATCAGTTCTTGCGCAACAACCTGATAAGCCGAAAGCGCCGGCAGCTCTGTTGCCAGGGTAAGGGCTTCAAGCACATCGGTTGGCAAGCTGAGGTGTACCGGGCCGGGCCTGCCCGACAGTGCAATCTGACAAGCACGCGCAAAATCGGCCGCGATCGTATCCGCGCTAGTGGCGACCCAGGCCACCTTCACGACGGGCTGGGCCATTGCAACCTGATCCATTTCCTGAAATGCGCCCCAACCACGCTGATTGCTGGGTGCGTGGCCCGACAAGAGCACGACGGGCGACTCTGACATCGATGCGGTGTATAAGGCCGATATAGCATTCGCATGACCGGGCCCACCGGTAACCAATGCCAGGCCCACACCACCGGTCAGACGAGCCCACGCATCGGCCATATGAACAGCCGCTCCTTCATGACGCGTGTGAATGAGCTCGAGCTTTTCGTCGAACACGGCATCGTATACCGGCATGATGTGATTACCCGATAAGGTAAAAATTTTGCTTATGCCGGCCAGACGGATGGATCGGACCAGCATGTCGGCGCCGCGGGGTGACTCTTTCATGAAATCTTGCTCCCTGTCTGTGATTACTTTAATTGAATACCTAGCGTCTTTCCGAGCTTGTCGTAGGCCGCAAACTGATCTGCCGTATATTTTGAGGTTTCGCTGGGCGATTTAATGGCTGGTATGCTTCCTGCGCCCGTCGTGGCCTGGACCCAGGCTTTGTCCTTGGAAACTTGCTGCAATGTTTTAGCCCACATATCCACTAACTTTTTCTCCATCCCGGGTGGCCCGTATAAGCCGCTCCAGCCAATAATGACCTCTAGTTGCGGGTATCCTGTTTCTTTTGCAGTAGGGATAGAGGGAAACTCTGTCAAGCGTTCTGGTGTCGTCGTGATCAGCCCGCGCAAACGATCACTTTTTATCAGGGCGGAAATGGGAGCTACGTTGGTACAGATGAAGTCAACATCGCCTGACAACACCCCCATTACCGCGTCACCAGCCCCCTTGTAAGAAATGGGTACAGCGGCTTCGGCGCTAAGCCCCAATTCGCTGAACAGCATTTGCGGCCCAAGATTCAACACCGTCGCAGGCCCCGAAGTCGCATAATTGAGCTTGCCCGGCTCTTTTTTGATTTGCTCAACCAGGCCGGCAAAGTCCTGTATTTTTGAGTTTTTATTGACAGCGCAAACAACAGGATTCAGTTCCAGCAAACCCAGAAACGTGAAGTCGTTCCATTTATAACTGAGCGTGGGCTGTAAAGCCGGCAAGATCACCTGCGACCCCACACGAGCCAGCAACAAGGTGTAGCCATCGGGACGTGACTCTTTAACTTGTTGGGAACCAATCGCGCCGTTTGCACCTCCCTTATTTAATATCACGATCGGTTTGCCCAGATACTTCTGGGCAGAAGCACCCAGTGCGCGCGCCGCCATATCAGCGTCCCCACCCGTGCTGAAAGGGGTCACCAGGGTGACTGGTTGATTTGGATATTCCTGTGCAATAGCAGCTTGCGCCACGACGGCCAGACCCATGCAAAGCGATGCTTTCAATCTTATGCTGCTCGACTTTTTTTTCATGTCTCTTCCTGTTATAGATAGCCAGTTGCTCACACAAGACGGGCAAACGCCCTACTCCTACAATGAACGCTCACCCACTGGCAGCAGCAAGCTCATCGGTTTCAAGTATTGATTCGCCCGGACGAACCCGGGTAAAGACTACGGGGTTCCTGGACAACTGCAACTCATTCTCCTGCAGACGAATGACCGAGTACCACGAATTTTCAAGATCGTGCACATCGGGGAAATCCTCGCGGAAATGTGCACCGCGGGAATCTTCGCGCGCCAATGCGGCATGGACGATGGCTTTGCTAACGTAGATCAGACTTTCCAGATTCAGCCAGTCGTGCCAGGTTAGATTAAAGTCACGGTTATCGTCGGCAACACCGGTATGGCGCAGTTCCTCATGCAGGTCCTCCAGGGTTTTCGCGACACGCTTCAAGCCGGCCTCATCGCGCACAATACCGGCATCGTCCCACATGCATTCCGCCAGGCGCTCACGCAGGGCATGCAAATCACCCGCTTTTTTGTCGAAGGGATGTTCCGCGGCCTGGATCGCACTGGCTAACTTTTCTGCGTCAAACTCGACTAAAGAGCGTCCCTGGACCCACTGCGCCATGCTGTCACCGGCAATGCCGCCGAATACCGTTGAGTTGGCCACACCGTTACCACCCAGGCGATTGGCGCCATGCACTCCACCGGTATCCTCGCCTGCAGCGAACAAGCCGGACCATTCAGTACTGCAATCGGGCTTAAAGACCAGCCCCCCCATCATGTAGTGCGCGGTGGGAACCACTTCAACCAGGCCGCCAGCCAGATCAAAGCCGCAATCGGCGCAGCGCTCTACCATGCCCTTGAACTGCTTGCTGACCTTAGCGGGCCCTAGGTGACTCATCTGGATATATACCCCGCCATTGGGGCTGGTTCGGCCTGCACGCATTTCACCAAAAATGCCTCGGGAAACCACATCACGAGTGGCGCGTTCGCCACGCGGGTCGTGTTTCTCCATAAAGCGCTCGTGGTCGCCATTAAGAAGATAGCCGCCTGCCCCGCGCAACCCCTCTTCCAGCACCGTCCCCGTCATGCGTGTTTCGGTACCCGCCAGCAGACCGGTGGGGTGAAACTGCACCATTTCCATATCGCGTAGGCCCAGCCCCGCCCTCAATGCCATGGCCAGACCATCGCAACTTTTATCTCCTGACGGTGTATGAAATTTATACATAGTGGGGCCACCGCCAGTAGCCAACAATATCGCCTTGGCGCGCACCAGGCGATATTGGCCTGTACGCACGTTGATCATGAGTACGCCCGCGATTCCAGTGCCGTCCTCAGACGGAATCAGCTCAATGGCGCGGTGCTCTTCCAGACGCTTGATTTTTCTGTCCCACACTTGCTCGGCAAGCCGGTTAATGATCTCGATACCAGTCAGATCGCCCTTGTGTACAGTTCGGTCAAAGGTTTGGCCGGCAAATGCCTTTTGATGCAAAGTGCCATCGGTATTACGGTCAAAGAAACAGCCCAGCTCGTTCTCCAGCTCGTGGACGCGCTCGATCGCCTTGTTTACCAGCGTCCAGGCCAGCTCCTGGTCGGGCAGCCATTTGCCGCCACTAATGGTATCCATGAAATGTCGCTCGGCAGAGTCGCCGTGCGCCAGTGCGACGTTGTAGCCACCTTGAACCATACGCGTGCAACCACACTTGCCCAACAACCCCTTCACGGCAACGGTAATATCCAGCGATGGATCGGCGTCGTGTGCATGCAAGGCAGCAAACAACCCAGCCCCGCCAGAACCCAGAATCAGGATGTCAGTCGTTAGTATTTCAGCCTGCTGCGTCATGCGACCCCCAATGAAGCCAATACGGCATCACGACGGCTCGCCACATCGCTGTCTATCTGGTTATAAAGCGATCCGCCATGACTATCCATGCCCACCAGTAAAGGGCCAAAATCACGAATACGAAACTTCCAAAGCGATTCCGGATTGAGGTCATCCAGGTCGACGTCTTCGATTTGCTCAATCCAGGTTGTTTCCAGTGCGGCCGTACCACCAACTATGGCCAGATAAACACCGCCCAATTCCTGGAAGGCCTGCCGTGATGTTTCGTGCATGCCGCCCTTCCCGATGATGATACGAACACCGCACTGCGACAAGAGCTGCGGCGTAAACCGCTCCATGCGCGACGATGTCGTGGTCCCAATGCACACGGACTGATATCCGGCAGGAAACTCTTCTGACACAGGCACTTTTCGCACATTGGGCGCTGTATGGATGACCGCATGGCCATTCAGGTCGAAACGAGTAGGGCGTCCCTGATCGAACATGGCGATATAGGTGGCATCGCGGATGCCATATAAGGTCTTTTGCAGAGACACCGTATCACCCACACGCAAGGCGCGCACTTGCGCATTGGTAATGGGCATGGAAAGTTCATAATGAGCCACGTTGTTCTCCTGTGATCAGAATCCGTAGGCGATGCTGGCGGGACTGAAACTGGCCCTTGCCCGTCTGGCGGAATGGCACTGCATGTTCACGGCCACCGGATTCATCGTGATGTGAGTCGCCGCGATTTCCACATGCACAGCGAAAGCTGTGCCATCGCCGCCCAACCCTTGTGGACCAACGCCAAGCTGATTAACCGCCGCCGATAATTCTTTTTCTAAATCGGCACCCAAAGGATCAGTACAGGCCGACCCCAGCGGTCGTGTAGACGCTTTTTTTGCCAGGTGCACACACAGATCAGAGGTGCCTCCCACACCTACGCCCACGATGGTGGGCGGACAGGTCTTGCCACCTGCATTGATGACACAATCAATAACGAAACGCTTGACCGCTGCCAGCCCTTCGGCAGGTATGGCCATACGCAGAAATGAATTGTTTTCAGAGCCGCTTCCTTTAGGGATCATCTCGATTTCGAACGTGTCTGTGTCTGCGACAAACTCCACGTGGATGACCGGTACCCCTGCACCGCAAGAGGTTTGATTATTTTTCCTGCTAATGGGGTGGACGACGCTAGAGCGCAATGGATGCTCGCGCGTTGCTCGCTCACAGCCAACACGTATCGCTTCTTTCAGCCGCCAGCCATCCAGAGCTACCTCGCGGCCTACAAAGACGTTATAGATCGGAATACCAGTGTCCTGACACAGCAGGTTTTCGGTTTGTTCCGCGACACGAATATTGGTCACCATGGTATTTAAGATGGTACGTGCACGTTCCGATGTTTCCATACCCTGCAAGCGCCCGAAACCATTCTTGATATCATCGGGTAATATTTTTAAAGCGCGAATATAGAGTTCACGGGCGGCCTCTTCAACCTGCTTGTAATTAATTTCTTTCATGACTTAACTCAGTGTGGCGATAAGAAAAACAAAGGAGAAAATCGATGCCAGGACAATACTGGCGGGAATCCAGCGCAGCCGCATACCTCGCCATGGAACAAATTCAATCAATAAGATACGAATGCCACCCAAGGCGTGGACCGTAAGAAGAAACACCAATGCCCATTCACCAAACTGAAACAACGGCGCGTCATACCAGCGCAGCGTCGCGTCGAGTGCGGCTTCACCTTCAAGGGCTTTACCCAACGTCCAGAAATGGATCGGTAAGAAAACGGTAAGCAGCACACCCGAGATACGGTGCAAAAAGAAGGCTAGCGAACTAGCATGTTGCCGCGCCCGAAGATCATTTTTTTTCATGGTGCGCCCCCCGTGGTCACCGCCCACACGGCTCGCAAACCCATAAACAGCAACAGCAGCGCCAGCGCATTGCTTAATACTGCAGCAAAACTGTCTTTGATAGCGGTCCACTCCACCAGCACATTACGAATGCCGATCGACGAGTGTATGGCGACGAGCACCACAAACAGGGCATAAAAAGCCGCCCATGCAATGCTGCCGCGTGTACGCTCCAGTATCTCGGCGGCACTTAGACCACCTCTGATGGCGTAGACCATGACGGCAAGATGAACCAACACAAAAGCCGCCATAGCCATGGCGCTTATGCGCTGCCAATACCAGCGACGCGCTGACCCTGCGGCAGTACTGCTCATGGCTTGCCTCCTGAAACAGGCTCGACATCCAGTTCGCCACGCATAGCTGCACGGGCCGACAAACGCTTCAAGCCAGCAATACCAAGCGTTGGTGAAATCGACTTGGGACATCGCAAGGTGCAGGAACCCTGGGTATGGCAAGAATGACAACCCGCGTCGCCCGATACAGCTGCCAGACGCTCGCGCCCGTCAACGTCACGCTCATCATTGGCCAGCGTCCACGCCCGATTCAAGGCTGCCGGCCCTAAAAACTCGGGCCGCCATGTGACCACGTCACAGGACGAATAGCACACTGCACAGCCTATGCACTCGATGCCCGCATCAGCAGCCTGACGTGCCGAGGACTCGGGCTTCACCCGCGCAACCGGCTCATAGCGCGTGTGCTCACCAACAAAGCGCCCGCGTGCCAACTGCATTTTTTCAAAGAAAGAATCCATGTTGACGACCAAGTCTTTCACAACCGGCAAGTTCGACAAAGGGGCCAGTTGAAGTCGGCTATCGGTACATACTTTAGACACATGAGTGCGACAGGTCCACCGCGCAACGCCATTAACTTGCATCGCACATGATCCGCACATGCCGACACGGCAGGCAAAACGATAAGACAATGTTGAATCCTGATGACGCTGGATATAGGTCACTACATCCAACACCGTTTGATTAGCCTGCCGCGGCACCTCAAAGGTTTGATAGTTCCCCAGTTGATCCCCACGCCATACTTGAACCTTTAGTACGGAAGATGAAACAGTCATAAAAAATATCCCACTGCAAAATTGAATATGCCAGACCGATAAGTCAGCGAATACGTAAATCGACCCATACAACCCCTTACGTAGCTGATAGTGCCTCTTGCCTTGACAAAAGTAAAACTATTAATTATTTTGTCTAGACCAAGTTTTTTTTATGGCTATCTAATATGTCTTCTATTCGTCAATTCCGCACTGCGTTGGCTGCCGCTCGTCTGGGTAGTTTTGCGGCAGCCGGCCGCTTTGTTGGGCTGACGCAGGCGGCTGTCAGCCTGCAAATCAAAAATCTAGAAAGCGAACTAGACGTCAAGATTTTTGAGCGCGGTCCTCAGACCCTGACCGTTACCTCAGATGGTCGACAAATTCTGGATGGTCTCGAAAAAATGGTTAGCGACTATGAGCATTTGCGCATCCAGCCCGATGGCGTATTGCGAGGATCATTACGGGTCGGTGCTTTGGTTTCTGCCCTGATGGGCTCCTTTGGCAACGCCCTTGCACGTATTAAGCATGAATATCCTGCACTGGATTTAAAACTGTTCGCCGGTCAATCGGCCGAATTCGCCGCCATGGTAGCCAAAGGTGAACTTGACGCTGCTGTAGTGACAGAGCCACCTAACGTCGTTCCCGCCGGCTTGATGTGGACACCGTTTTATCAGGAACGGATGGTATTGCTTGTGCCTGCTGAACTTGCCCGCAAACCCGTGCTGAGCCTGCTTCAGGACGAACCATTCCTGCAATTTGACTCGTCTTTATGGACCGGACGCCTGGTCAAGTACGCACTCGAGCAATTAAGTATCGTGCCGACGATAGCCCTGGAGCTCAACTCCATCGAGGCTATTGCGCAACTGGTGCGCCGGCGCTACGGCATCTCCATCGTTCCCCATCTGGCGAACGCCGAATGGCCCGAACAACAACTGGCGGTGAAAAACCTACCGGGCCGGCCCATTATGCGCAGCGTAGGAATGCTTGAGCGAGTTGAGCATGGAAAAAAACCCATTACCCGGGTCTTATGTAATTTTTTTGATGGACAAGAACGTCTGTCGTAAATTAATCAGGTATTAAAATAAGGCCGGACCCCTCTTGGAAATAATCACTAACCATGGCTAGATTGCCACGTCTTTATGCCCCACAAATCCCACAGCTGGTGCAAGCGGAATTTGCCTACCCGCTGGCTGCCATCTCTGACCCCACGCCATCGGCCGAGCTGGATCAGCTGCTGGCCTGGCTGCAACAAGATGCACGCGAATACAAGGTGGCGTTGCACGGCTGGCTGCTGCTGAACGACCGCATCACGCTACTGGCCACCCCGCACGACGCCACGAGCTTATCCAAATTAATTCAGGCACTGGGCCGACGCATGGCGACACGCATACGGCACGGCCGTGTGTTTACCGGCCGCTACCGCAGCGCCCTGATCGAGCCCGGCCGCTGGGTGCTGCCGACCTTGATCTGGCTGGAATCCCTACCGGTTCAAATGCGTTATGTAGACAAGGCCGAAAACTGGCCCTGGTCGTCGGCCGCGGGGCATACCGGGGCGCATATAGGCAACGACGCGCTGGTTACCGACCATATTGATTACTGGCAAGACGGCAACACGCCTTTTGCGCGCCAGGCGCAATACAGAAACCGCATAAGCCAGGGCATATCCGCCGCGCAAAGTCTGCGTGTTGAGCAGGCGCTGTTTGGTCAATGGGTATTGGGGGAAGCCGTATTTTTAGCCCGGCTTGCCACCCTTGCCTCGCGCCGCATTGCGCCCGCCCCTCGAGGCCGGCCGCGAAAAACCCTGTAGGTCGGATTAGCGCCAAAGGCGTGTAATCCGACAAACAATGCGCCAAAGAAACACCACACGCAAGATATGGTATCCCTGAAGGACACGAAAAGCGCGGGTGACAGTTCTTTTGAGGCGATGGGTGTCTAGGCGACCCCGTCCTACCGACGGTGTCGGATTACGCACCTACGGCACTTATATGATTACTTTAAGTCCTTTTTTTATTATTTTTTACTCACTTTCCTTTCCTAAAGGATCAAAGAGGTGGAAATTCAAAGGGTGGGAGGGACAGCTTGGTGTTATCTGCTGCATCGCTGTAGACAGACTGGATTAGACTTCCCGCCATTCCACTTCGCATAATTGGACGTCGATGAAAAATCTAGCGGCTTCCAGACAGGAAGACCACCGACTTGCGTACAAGTTCACGTCACACAAAGCACAGTCAAACATTCCGAGCGCGTGCCCTTTAACAACAGCGACGCACTGATGACCTTCGCGGGATTCTAGCGAACCCAACCACTTCAAGTTTAATGGGCGCTCAGAAGGCGATCTACAGCCATTTCAACAAATGCTTCCGCTAACGGGGAGCGGGGTGATGACCTTAGCCATAATGCCCCTATCGTTCGGCGCGGGCAGGGTTCTGGAAGAACCCATTTTTGGAGCGCTGGCGCTATTCGGCCAATGACGGGGGAATTCGGAAGTATTGCCACGCCCAAGCCTCTAGATACCAATTCAATAATCGGAGATATGCCATCTAGCTCAAAGCGTGCCCTTGGCTGGATATGCCGCGCAAGAAGATAATCGTCGACCATTTTTCCGGCGACGGTGCGGCGGTCGTATCGGATAAAAGGTTCTTCAGCAAGTGTTACTAGAGCGTCGTTGACGTCGACAGCCGGCGGGGCAAGCAGAATCAACTCCTCTTCACGCAATTTTCGCCATATGCACGTTTTAGCTAAGGAAAAATTGGGGTGGGCCAGTACCACGACGTCTAGATCCCCTGCTAAAAGCTGGCTGTATAAAACACGTGTCACAGCGGGCTCTATGAATATATCGATCTTGGGAAATCCTTTCACCCAGTCCGCCAGGACATCGGGCAGAATTTCCGTTACTACTGTTGGCGTAGCCCCTAGCCGTAATGGTCCTTGGGGTAAGTTGGTATTAGATGCCGCTGACTGCATGTTTTTTACTATGGCTACCGCAGTATGCGCATAGCCCAGGATGCGCGTTCCAGCGACTGTTGGCTTTACTGTTCTCCCGGAACGTCGTAATAACTGGCAACCCAGGCTTGCCTCAAGCGCTTTAAGACGCTGCGTTAGCGTCGTTGGCGCCATGTCCAGATTACGTGCTGCCTCAGCGATAGACCCGCTGCTTACAACGGCGATGAAGCATTCCAGGTAACGAAAATCCACAACCGCTCCTAATATCTTGAAAAACTTTCTCAAGAAGAAACACGTAATTGCCGTAGTGTGAACACATTAAAACATACTTGTTTCGTTTGCCTGTACTGGCAAGAATGGAACCAGTATTTTATGAACCAACTTCTAGGTTAGGTCAATGCAAAAAACAATCATCACTTGTGCAGTTACTGGAAATATCACACAGCCCGATCAACATCCCAATCTTCCTGTCACTCCACAGCAAATTGCAGAAGCTGCGCTGGAAGCAGAAAAGGCTGGGGCGGCAGCGGTACACATTCACGTACGAGATCCAGAGACGGGAAGGCCCTCAATGGAATTACGTTATTACCAGGAAGTGGTGGAGCGTATTCGTGCAGCAAGTCAAGCATTGATTATTAATTTGACAACCGGCCCAGGAGGGCGATTTGTACCCAGCGATGGGGATCCCAAAGTCGCCGCAGCCGGTACTAATCTGATGCACCCAGAACCACGGGTAGAGCATGTGCGGGTGTTACAGCCAGATATCTGCTCCCTTGATTTGAACACCATGTTTTCTGGGACATCAGTGGTAATCAATACCCCTTCCAGTGTTGAGCGCATGGCCAAAATCATCAATGATGCCGGCGTTAAGGCCGAGATTGAAATTTTTGACTCTGGGGACATACACTTGGCTAACGATCTCATCGCCAAAGGCATATTGAAAACTCCAGCCTTGTTCAGTTTTGTGCTTGGCGTGAAATATGGTTTCAATGCGTCGCCGCAAACGGTGGCATATGCCAAAAGCCTTATTCCAGCAGGATCAGCCTTTACCGCGTTTGGGATTGGACGGTCAGAATTTCCCATGGTGGCACAGTCTGTTTTGTATGGCGGTCACGTACGCGTGGGGTTCGAAGATAATTTGTACCTTTCCAAAGGCGTGCTTGCTCCAAGCAATGCGTCGCTTGTGGAAAAAGCAAAGCAGATCGTCGAGTTACTAGGCGGGCAGGTTGCCTGTGCGAAGGAGGCACGCGAAATTCTGGGGTTATGAATTCACAATTAAAAACTAAAATGAGGTAGACAAATGCTTATATCTAATTTGAAGAAATTGTTTCTTGGTGTGGCAGTGGCCATTACTGCGAACACATACGCGTATGGGGCTGACAAATACCCCTCTCAACCCATCAAAATTGTCGTCCCCGTACCAGCTGGTGGGACCAGTGACTTTTTTGCGCGGCTAATCGCCCATCGGCTTCAACAACAGCTCGATGTGTCCGTCATCGTGGAAAACCGGGCGGGTGCTGGCGGATCAATAGGCTCGGCTGCGGTGGCACGCGCAGAACCTGATGGCCATACCTTGCTTCTGGCATCCGGGGGAACCCATTCCATTAATCCAAACGTGTACAGTAAATTGCCCTACGATGCCATCAAGGATTTTACACCCATCATCCGATTGGCGATCGTGCCCAATATGCTTGTAGTTCCCAAAGACTTGCCAGTCGATTCTGTAAAGGGGTTACTGGATTACATAAAAAGCCAACCTAATCCGGTTTCCTTTGGCTCATCCGGCGTAGGGACGTCGATTCAATTAACAGGGGAACTGTTCAAACAGGTCACACAGACTGACATGACTCACGTTCCTTATAAAGGAAGCGCACCCGCCATGACAGACCTGATCGGCGGGCGGCTAACGCTGATATTTGACAATATGCCCTCGGCCTTGCCACAAGTTCAAGGAGGCAAAATCAAGGCTCTGGCCGTGACATCCGCCAAACGTTCGCCTGCGGCGCCTGAAATTCCCACCATGGAAGAAGAAGGTTTTAAAGGATTCGAGGTAACAACCTGGTTCGGCATACTCGCCCCCGCTGGTACACCAGAAAGGGTCGTTGAAATGTTGAATAAAAACATTGCGAAGATTCTGCAAAACTCAACCATTCAAGAACAGTTCATCAAAGCAGGGGCCGAAGTTGCGGGAAATGATCCAAAAGCTTTCAAAACCTATATGGAAGAACAACTGGATAAATGGCACAAAATAGCAGAAGCCGCAAACGTGACGATCGATTAAGCGATATTCACAGTCATATTGGAGAAGCAAAGAATGCAAGAGCGTGTACTGATAACGGGAGGCGCGTCGGGAATCGGCGCCGCCATCGCGAAGCGTTGTGAACAGGATGGTTACGAGCCGGTTATTATTGACCGAACAGGCCTTGGGATTTTGGCGGATCTTTCTGACCCGGAAGCCACCGCAGAGGCTTTGAAGCAGGCATTACGCGGTGGCCCTATTACCCGGCTCGTCAATAACGTGGGAATTGTCTGTCCCGCTTCGATTGAAGAACAGACCATTGACGAGTTGCAGCTCGTCTGGTCCTTGAACGTCAGATGTGCGATGCAATGTGCCCAGGCTTTACTTCCTGGTATGAAGGAACAGAAATTCGGTCGGATTGTGAACATATCATCGCGCGCCACGCTGGGCAAAGAACTGCGTACGGCATATGCAGGCGCCAAGGCCGGCCTCGTTGCCATGGCGAAAGTCTGGGCGCTTGAACTTGGACCGCATGGCATCACTTGCAATGCCATTGGCCCGGGGCCAATCATGACCGAACTTTGGCGCAAAGCTAATCCACCGGGCTCCGAGCAAACCAAGGCGATCATCAATTCTGTTCCTGTCCGCCGTGTGGGAACACCTGATGATGTAGCAAATACCGCAGCGTTTTTATTAGATCGCCAAACAGGGTTCGTGACGGGACAAATGCTGTATGTTTGTGGAGGGCTTACTGTATCGTCTGCACAAACGTGACGTTGTTTGCTTAACAACAAGTACACATCAGCGTTGTCCGGCGAAGACAAATACTTCAGCCCCTAGAGCATCGGCCTAATGCCTCACTTGCGGCAATAGGCCGGTTTTGTATTGAAAATTGGAATCTAAAAATGTCACATGTAAGGCCGAGTCGATGATAGCCGGAATTTGGCACCCTTGACGCCACATATAACTTGGAGGGCTCTGCTGATCCACCCATCAATTGGATGGATCACCATGTTTGAGAAATTACTATTGTCCGCGACCGCCCTGCTGTACAAGCATTGCCGCAATCAAGGACTGGCCTCGTCTTACCGGCCGTGTCCTACCAACCGTACCTCGGCGGCTCCGTCGGATTACGCTCGCTTTGCGAGCTAATCTGGCCTACAACCGAACCTGTGAACCAAAAAACACGACGCCAATGCCGCCATCAAGCTTGTGGTCGCCATGGTTGGTTTTTTTGCCCGCGCGTTGCAAGCTTGCTGCTTTTTTGCTGGCCGAAAGCAACTTTTTTTGCTTGTCGCTGACCATTACCCGGCGTACCAGGGTTGCGATTTTCTTAAAGATCATTTTTTTCTCCTTTTATAATCAATGATTTAAGTGCGTCCCTAATTATTACATAAATCAGTTGACAAATCAATAAAAAGGGACGCACCCCATTTATTTTTCTTGTAAAATGGATTCGCCAGCAGTATCTTTTATACCTTGCACTGCACCAAAAGCTTCCAGCGCCCCGAGTCGACTATTCGGTAAGGCGCGAGCTAAAGCGGTGCCCATAGCCCAGCGAGTCCTTTTATGCCCAAGTCTTTAACCAGCACACCCACTCCTGCTGTCGTGATCGATGCCTCGCGCATCGGCCTGGCGCCTTTGGCCCAGGGCCTTTACCAACCCACTAACGAACATGACGCCTGTGGCGTGGGGTTTGTGGCGCATATCAAGGGACGTAAAAGCCATGCCATCATCCAGCAAGGGCTGAAGATTCTTGAAAACCTGGATCATCGCGGCGCGGTGGGCGCTGATGAACTAATGGGCGACGGCGCCGGCATACTTATCCAGATCCCCGACGCGTTGTATCGCCAAGACATGGCGGCCCAAGGCGTTGAGCTGCCGCCCCCCGATGAATACGGCGTAGCCATGGTGTTTCTACCCAAGGAAATGGCTTCCCGCCTGGCCTGTGCCCAGGAACTCGAGCGCGCCGTGCGCGACGAGGGCCAGGTGGTATTGGGCTGGCGCGATGTGCCGGTGGACCGCGATATGCCGATGTCGCCGACCGTGCGCTCCTGTGAACCGGTGATACGCCAGTTGTTCATC
>DATCVA010000183.1:0-6336 GCA_036567205.1 Eoetvoesiella sp.
AAGGCGCAGCGGGGCGCGGCGTCCGATGCGCCTGTAGTTTTGATGAGTCCCACGGGCCGGCGTTTTAATCAGGCGATTGCCGAAGAGCTGGCCGGCGGTGAAGGGGCGATATTCATTTGCGGCCGCTACGAGGGCGTGGACCAGCGTTTTATTCAGCGTTGTGTGACCGACGAAATATCGATGGGCGATTTTGTGTTGTCGGGCGGAGAAATTGCAGCGTTGGCTATTATGGACAGTGTCGTTCGCTTGCTTCCCGGTGTGTTGAATGACGCTGAGTCCGCCAGGCAGGACTCGTTTAATGTCACGCTGACAGGGTTGTTGGACAGTCCGCATTACACGCGTCCGGAAATCTACGACGGTCAGGCTGTTCCGCCCGAGCTGTTATCGGGGCATCACGCCAATATTGCTGTTTGGCGCCGCCAGCAGTCATTGGTGTTAACGTTTTCCCGCCGTCCCGATCTTATTGAAGACGCCCGTCGAAAAGGCCTGCTGTCGAAGTCGGACGAGAAGTTTTTAAGCGGGTTGCGCGATAGGGCTTCGAAGCCGGAGTAGAGTGCCGACATCAGTCTTGGGTAATGTGCCGGTTCTTGGCCGGGGGCAGGTCTTCCGGCCTTCAAGGCCCGCCCCCGGTGTTGCTTAGCCAAGCTTCGTAAACTGCTCCTTGACCTTGTTCAGGGTTTCGCCAAACTGCGCTACGCGGGCCTTTTCCTGCTCTACCACTGCTACCGGCGCTCTTTCAATGAAGCCCGCATTGGCAAGCTTCCCGTTTGCCTTGGTAATCTCGCCTTCCAGACGGTCGATTTCTTTGCTCAGGCGGGCGCGTTCGGCGTCGACATCAATCTCGACGTGCAGCATAAGCTGTGTCGTGCCCACAACTTGCACAGGCGCGCCGACATCAGGCAGTTGGTTAACAATTTCTACGCCGCTAAGCTTGGCCAATGACGCCAGGTAGGGACTGTTGCGCTGCAGGGTGTCTTGGTCGCCCAGAGCGATTAATGGCGCCCGTTGAGCCGGCGACAAATTCATTTCGCCGCGTAATGCCCTTATAGCTTCAATTTGCGCTTTGAGTTCAGCGACTTTGGCTTCGGCCTCGGGATTGATAAGGTCAGGGTTGGCAGCCGGGTAGGCCTGGACGCATAAGCTGGTTTGCTCGTCCGCACCGCGCTTGCCAGCTTCAATGGATACTTTTTGCCACAGCTCTTCGGTAATGAACGGAATAATGGGGTGCGCCAAGCGTAATAACGTTTCGAGAACGCGAATCAGTGTGCGGCGGGTGCCCAGTTGTTGCTCGGCCGTTCCTTGTTGAATCTGGACTTTTGCCAGTTCCAGGTACCAGTCGCAATACTCATCCCAAATAAAGTGATACAGGGAATTGGCGATGTTGTCGAAACGATAGTCGCTAAAACCTCGCTCGATATCGCTTTCCAGGCGCTGCAACTGACTAAGGATCCATTGGTCGGCAAACGACAGTTCGTCTTTCTGATTCCCGGTCAGGACATGTCCTTCGGTGTTCATCAGAACAAAGCGCGTGGCATTCCAAAGCTTATTGCAGAAATTGCGATAGCCTTCACAGCGCTTCAGGTCGAAATTGATGTTGCGGCCAAGGGTCGCGTAGGCGGCCATCGTAAAGCGCAGTGCGTCGGTGCCATAGGCTGGAAAGCCTTGGGGATAGTCTTTGCGGGTTTTCTTTTCGATGCTCGCGGCTTGCTTAGGGTTCATCAGGCCGGTGGTGCGCTTGGATACCAGCGTGTCAAGGGCGACGCCGTCGATCAAGTCGACCGGGTCAATAGTGTTGCCTTTGGATTTGCTCATTTTCTTGCCGTCCATGTCGCACACCAGACCGTGTACGTAAACCGTATGGAACGGAACTTGCCCGGTCATGTGCGTGCTCATCATAACCATGCGGGCAACCCAGAAGAAAATAATGTCAAAACCGGTTACCAGCACGCTGGACGGCAGGTAGCGTGCCAGGTCAGGTGTTTTCTCGGGCCAGCCCAGGTCGGTAAATGGAACTTGTCCGGAAGAGAACCAGGTGTCAAGGACGTCGGGGTCGCGTGTTAGCGGGCCGGTTACGCCTGCCGTTGCAGCCTTCTGTCTGGCTTCTTCTTCGTTGCGGGCGACGAAGATCTGGCCATCTTCAGAATACCAGGCGGGGATCTGGTGGCCCCACCAGAGTTGCCGCGAAATACACCAGTCCTGGATTTTTTCGAGCCACTGGTTGTAGGTAGTGGTCCAGTTTTCGGGGTAGAACTTGATGCGGCCGTCGGCCACGACCTCTAGTGCAACATCGGTAATGCTTTTGCCTGGATTAAGCGTGCCAGCCGGGGCGGGCTTGCTCATGGCGACAAACCATTGATCGGTGAGCATCGGCTCGATAATGGTGTTGGTGCGATCGCCGCGCGGAACCATGAGCTTGTGCGGCTTAACGCCGTTTAGCAGGTCTAGCGCCTTCAGATCTTCAATGATTTTGTTGCGCGCTTCAAAGCGATCCAGGCCGCGGTAGTGGGCAGGGCAGTCGTCAGTGACACGCGCATCCAGCGTCAATACACTGATCATGGGCAGGCCGTGGCGCTGTCCTACTGCGTAGTCGTTGAAATCGTGCGCAGGGGTCACCTTAACCACGCCGGTGCCGAACTCACGGTCTACGTAGTCGTCGGCAATTACGGGGATTTCACGGTTGCATAAAGGCAGGGTGACCTTGCGGCCGATCAAATGCGCGTAGCGTTCGTCCTCGGGGTGGACCATGACGGCGACGTCGCCCAGCATGGTCTCGGGACGGGTTGTTGCTACAACCAGGTGGCTTAGGGCGCCTTCGGGCTCGACCAGGGGATAGCGGATTTCCCACATGAAACCGTCTTCCTCTTCACTGACGACTTCAAGGTCGGAGACGGCGGTGCCTAAAACGGGATCCCAGTTGACCAGACGCTTGCCGCGATAAATGAGTCCTTGTTCGTGCAATCGCACAAAGGCTTCGACAACACCGCGCGACATATTGTCGTCCATGGTGAAGTATTCGCGCTCCCAGTCGGCCGAGGCGCCCAGGCGACGGAATTGCTGGGTAATCGCGCTGCCCGACTGCTCCTTCCATTCCCATACTTTTTTGACAAACTTGTCGCGGCCCAAGTCATGGCGCGATACGTTTTGCGCATCGAGTTGCCGCTCTACAACGATCTGCGTTGCAATGCCGGCATGGTCGGTGCCGGGTATGAAAACCGTGTCATCGCCCCGCATGCGATGGTAGCGCACCAGGCCATCCATGACGGTCTGGTTGAATGCATGGCCCATGTGCAAGGTTCCCGTGACATTGGGCGGGGGGAACTGAATAACGAAGGGTTGGCTTGTGCGCCCGGGCACAGGGCTTACGTGCTGCCCGCCTTTAAAGTAACCCCGGCGCTCCCATTCGGCGTACCAGCGCGATTCGATTTCGTGTGGTTCAAAGCTTTTGGAGAGTTGTTCAGGGTCATTCAGTGCGGAGTTTGTGGTCATGGTATGAAAGTTAATTCAGGTGCGGGGCACCCAGGAGTAAATTAGTTTTTGAGGCAGTCCGGCCACCGGGCTGCGAGGTCACGCGGCAGTCTGGCCGGAACGGATTTTCGGCCATCATTTTATGATGGAGTGAAGACTCTGGGGCATGTTAAAATGCGCGGTTAACAAAAACTCAATCAAAGTTGTTGTTTTTATTAGAAAAACCATTTTTACAACCAACGGTTTTCGTCTTAGCAGGCCCGCCTAGTTCAGCTTACTATACTAGCGTCCCCTTAAAAGACAAAAACCATCGATTTTTTCTCTGGATCTTTTATGGCTATCGAACGCACTCTTTCTATTATCAAACCTGACGCAGTGGCTAAAAATGTCATTGGTCAAATTGTTGCCCGCTTTGAGCAAGCCAATCTTAAAGTAATTGCAGCTCGCCTGCAGCAATTGTCGCGTGCCGACGCCGAGCGTTTCTACGCTGTGCACAGCGAGCGTCCCTTTTTCAAAGACCTGGTCGATTTCATGGTTTCGGGTCCTGTATTCGTCCAGGTGCTGGAAGGCGAGAACGCAGTTCAAAAGAACCGCGACCTGATGGGTGCAACCGACCCCAAGAAAGCTGAGCCCGGTACTATTCGCGCCGACTTCGCCGACAGCATCGACGCCAATGCAGTGCATGGTTCCGATGCTGCGGAAACCGCTGCTGTTGAAATCGCTTTCTTCTTTCCGGAAAGCAATATCCACAGCCGTTAATTTTTTTAGGTACGCTAAATTCAGCGTCATTATTCATGTCATTTGTCGAACCCATCAATCTCTTAGGCCTTGATTCCGCCGCGCTTGCCCAGTTGGTCGGCAAGTGGGGTGGAAAACCGTTTCGGGCCAAGCAATTGCAGCGCTGGATACACCAGCGAAGCGTAGGCTCGTTCGACGAAATGACGGACTTGGCGCGTGAATTCCGCGGCCAGTTGGCAGAGCACTGCTCGATACAGGCGCCGTCTGTAGCAACCGAGCATCGTTCTGCCGACGGCACGCGCAAGTGGTTATTCGATGTAGGCCAGAACAATGCGGTTGAAACGGTGTTCATTCCCGAAGACGACCGTGGCACCTTGTGTATTTCAAGCCAGGCGGGTTGCACCGTGGCTTGTCCATTCTGTTCAACGGGTTACCAGGGGTTTAATCGCAACCTTACCACTTCAGAAATTATTGGCCAGTTGTGGCATGCCAAACGCGTGCTCGAGGCCGATGTGCAAAGTGCGCGTATCGCCAATCGTGCTGATACCGCTTCCGAGCCCACCCGCGTTATCAGCAACGTGGTCATGATGGGCATGGGCGAACCCTTGCTTAATTACGATCAGGTGCTGGGCGCCTTGCGGCTTATGCTTGACGATAATGCTTATGGCTTGTCGCGGCGGCGCGTTACCGTGTCGACATCGGGTGTGGTCCCCATGATGGACAGGCTGGGAAGGGATTGTCCGGTTGCGCTGGCGGTGTCGCTGCATGCGCCTAACGATGCGTTGCGCGATAAGCTCGTACCGTTAAATCGCAAGCATCCTTTGGCAGAGCTGCTGGCAGCGTGCAATCGTTATCTCGAGCATGCGCCGCGCGATTTCATCACCTTCGAATACATTATGCTGGACGGTGTCAACGATGCCGACGAGCATGCGCGCGAATTGATAACTATTGCAAAACAAGTGCGATGCAAGTTTAATCTGATTCCGTTTAACCCTTTTCCGCAGTCGGGCTTAACCCGCTCGCCTGCGTCACGCGTGCGTTTGTTTGCACAACGTCTCATGGATGCCGGCGTGGTTACCACTGTGCGTAAAACACGTGGCGACGATATCGCGGCTGCGTGCGGGCAATTGGCGGGTGATGTTAAAGACCGTACACGTATCAATGAACGCCTGCCCAATCGTGCGACCATTGTCATCAAACAGGAGCGTGAATGAACCAAGCTTTGTTAAAAGAAGAAACCGACCCCTCGTCAACCGGCGAGCAGGCTGGTGTCGGCACAACACTCAAGACATTGCGCGAGGCTAAAAGGCTCTCGCTAAACGAGGTGTCTGCCCGCCTCAAGTTTTCGGTGCGGCAAATCGAAACATTGGAAAGCGAGCAATGGGATCGCCTTCCGCAAGGAGTCCCGTTACGGGGCATGGTAAAAAATTATGGCCGCTTCCTTGAGACTGATGTTGATTCGTTGCTAGTCATGCTCGATCATCAAATCGGCAGCGGAAGCGCTCAGCCTGCCGTACTTAAAGGGTCGGCATCGTTGGCGCGGGCAGATCTTTCGATGCAGGCTGAAGCAACGCATCGTCCGTGGGGCTGGCTTATTGTTATCTTGATTTTATTGTTTGTAGCCGGTTTTTACGCCATTGAGCGTGGTTGGCTTCCAGACTCCTGGCTCGTATTCGATTGGCTCAAATCTCTAGAAAAATGACCCAAATTTCAAATGTCGCACTAGCTAGCGCCGTCCCTTTGCCGGTTGGGGCTGCTGCGCGTCGCGATACACGTCCGGTTCTTGTTAAATGGGGCCGGCAATCAGTGCAGATCGGTGGGGGTTCGCCTGTCGTGGTTCAGTCCATGACCAATACCGATACCGTCGATGCCGTCGCTACTGCAATCCAGGTTAAAGAGCTGGCATTGGCGGGCTCTGAACTCGTGCGTATTACGGTCAACACGCCAGAAGCCGCCAAAGAGGTCCCCGCCATACGCGAGCAACTCGATCGCATGGGCGTGTCGGTACCCTTGGTTGGCGACTTTCATTACAACGGTCACAAATTGCTGTCGCAGTTTCCGGAGTGCGCCCAGGCGCTTTCAAAATATCGTATTAATCCGGGCAATATGGGCGGCGGTAAAAAGCGCGATGAC
>DATCVA010000184.1:0-7069 GCA_036567205.1 Eoetvoesiella sp.
GACGAAGCCGACAAAGGCTACCACCATGATGAGCGGACCGGGGTTGGCTTCGCCCAGTGCCAGGCCATCAATCATTTGCGCGGGCGTGAGCCAGTCGTAATAACCCACCGCGCCCTGGTATATATACGGCAGGACCGCATAGGCGCCACCGAAGGTGAGTAACGCCGCTTTGGTAAAAAACCAACCCATTTGCGTTAAGGTATGCTGCCAGCCAAAGGCCATCGTGAGCAGCGCCATCGGAACTAGCCACAGCACGGCGCCCACTAGCGCGACGCGCACCAGCCCCGTCCAGCGAAATACGGCATGCTTTGGCGTCGGTGTGTCATCGTCGATCAGCGCGGATCCGAAAGATTTATTGGCTTGCGTTTGGCCGCTACCAATTGTGAAGGTATGGGGCGCGAGGCGGCTACCGATATACCCGATGAGCGCTGCGGTGGCGACAATAATGGGAAACGGCACATTCAGGGCGAAGATGGCCACGAACGCCGCGGCGGCAATCGCCCACATCACGCCATTTTTAAGCGCTCGCGAACCGATGCGATGCACCGCATGCACCACCACTGCCGTGATCGCCGGTTTAATGCCATAAAAGAGGCCCGCCACCAGAGGCTGCTGGCCAAAGGCAATATATATCCACGACAAAAAAATCAGGAAAAAAAGCGATGGCAGAACAAAGAGAACACCGGCTGCGATACCCCCGCGCGTGCGATGCATCAGCCACCCCATATACGTGGCCATTTGCTGCCCCTCGGGGCCGGGCAATAGCATGCAGTAATTGAGCGCATGCAGAAAACGCGTTTCACTGATCCAGCGGCGCTGCTCCACGAGCTCGCGATGCATCAGGGATATCTGCCCTGCTGGGCCGCCAAAGCCGATGAAACCGAGCTTGAGCCATAGCCGGAACGCTTGCCCAAAGGTGACTGCCTCGGGTTTTTGTAGCGCCTCCCCATCATGGGTGAATGGAGTGATCGTGGTCATGGGGTTGACGCTTCATTATCAAAGGCGGCCAGCAGGTTGTCAAAGACACCACCCGCTGCAGCGGCGAGCTGGTCGTCATCCGTAAAGGTGTCGCGCTGCCCGGCCAAGATGCATTCAATGCCGCTCGCCTCGGGCGGCTGCACCCCGCCGACATCCAGGTAATGCACCAAGGCGCCAATACGCCGCAACCCTGGTTGATCCAGGCCAAAACTGGCTAACAGCACTTCGAAACTGACCCGTGCGTCGATATGGGTAAAGGTGGCGCCATCAAAATCAAAACCGAGCGCATCGGCCGGACATTGGGCGGGTGATTCGAGCCAGACAAAACGTGCCTGGGGATCGATGAAACGGCGAATGAGCCAGGCGCACGCTAAGCGGTCAACCCAAGGGCGCTGACGCGTCGCCCAGATTCGGGCTTGATAGTCTTTGGAAAAAAGGCGCGGTATGGTCCCCTCGACTGAATGGGGTTCATCGGGTGCCAAGGCGCGGTTAGCGCTCAATTCCAATTCTTGTAATGCCGTATCGACCTGGCGCTGCGCCTCACCCGGAAAAAAATCGATCTGAGCGAGGCTGGCAAACGCCTTGCGGAATTTACGCGCCTGTTTGAGCGTGCTGATGGCCGTTTCAGTGTTTAGCGTCTGATGAGCATCATCGATTTGCGCCAATAAGGCCCCGTAGTCTTCACTACGGTCAAATAAAGTAGAGAACCGGGCATGCTCGGGTTCGTCCGTACTCAGCACATAGGCCGTGCCGCCTCCGGCTCGCACGTCGGCGCCAATGGCGTCCAGCGTGGTGCGACACTCTTCGAGTTGCGGCAGCAGATACGCCCCGTCGCGCAGCACTGCTGCGCCGCAGGTTTTAAGCGCGCGCCAAGCCCGCATTCGAATGGTTGCGTTCTCGGTAGGCAAGGAAATAACCAATAAAATCCAATTCATTTGTAGAGTTTATTACGAAATAAGTAATTTACGCTACATATTTATTTGGCAATCTACATTTCAAGGAACGTACAAAAAACACCGCAGTCAGTGGTTGTGCCGATGGTGTGCGTCGGGAAAGTGCTCGTGCGTGTGCGTCAACGGCTCATGACGATGCCAGTGTCGATGCGCGGTTCCTGGGACGACGGGCTCGTCGTGCAAATGTTGATGGTGTTCATCGTGCGTGTGCTCATGTTCATGCTCCAACACTTCATGTGTATGGGTATGTCGGTGCCGCTCGGTCAGATGCAGCCAAATGCCGACTGCCATCAAGGCGCCGGCGACGAGCAACGGCACGGTGACGGGTTCGCCCAGCGCAATGGCTAAGACGGCACCAAAAAAAGGCGCCACCGAAAAATACGCTCCGGTTCGCGCCGTACCCAGATGGCGCAAGCTGACGACGAACAACGCCAGACTTACACCGTAGGCCAAAAAGCCCACCGTCATGGCGCCCGCCAGACTGGACCATGCAGGCAACGAAGCACCCACGCTAAACGCTAAGATTAAATTCACGATGCCCGCCACGAGCCCCTTCACCGAAGCGATCCAGGTGGCATCGGTAAGCGAGACCTTGCGCGTCAGGTTGTTGTCAATGCCCCAGGCCAAGCAGGCGCCAAGCACCGCCAACGCCGGCCAGACTCCAGCAAAGCGCGCGTCACCCGGCCAACTGAGCGCCAGCGCCCCGGCGACTATTGCCACCATGCCTAGCGCAATACGGCGATCAAAGTTTTCCTTAAAGACAAACCACGCCAACAGTGCTGTAAACACGCCTTCGGCATTCAGCAGTAAGGAGGCACCCGACGCGGGCATCCCCGTGAGACCCAGCATGAGCAAGACCGGACCGACTACGCCGCCGGCGCCAATAGCCCCGAGTAGCCACGGCATTTCGGGGCGCGGTAAGCGCACGGCCGGGGCGCGTCTTACGCGGCGATAGAGCGTGAGCCCTATCCCCGAGCCCAGATACAGCAAGCCTGCCAGCAACCAAGGGCTAACGCTCTCGAGCAACAATTTAGCCAAGGGCGTTCCGGCGCCAAACAGCAGCGCCGCCAGTAAGGCGGGCATGACCCCTGGTTGTCGCAAACCCCGTTTCCAATTCATGGGGGTATTCCTCGTATGCTTAGGCAATGAATGCATTCGTCTCGGGGCGTGGTGTCAGGCGCCGTCAGCGGCCATGGTGCGTGAGGCGACCCAGCGTCGCAGACGCGCGGCCAACAAAAAGTTGCAAAAGAACGCGACCGGCCAGGCCACACTCCAAGCCATGGCCCAGCGGATCAAAAAATCAGCATCCAAGCCAGTATTGAGCGCCGTGATGAAGCACGTCATGATCAGTGACATCACACAGGACATCAAGGTTGCAAACGTGAGATTGACATATTTGGGGTTAATTCGCATCCGATTCTCAATAGGTAATGGTAGGCTTGGCTTCGCCACACATGCCTAGCGCCAGACATACAGAGCATCATAGGTATTTAGCAATCTGCTTGAATGCTTCGAGCGGCGCTCGATCATCGCGGGTCAACGCTTGGACGGTATCTTCCAGGCAGTGATCGATGTGATCCTGAATGAATGTGCGTTTGGCTTGGCAGACGGCCTTTTCCACTGCGTACAGCTGCTGAGCAACGTCCACGCATGCTCTACCCTCTTCAATCATCGTGATGATACTGCGCAAATGACCTTCAGCACGTTTGAGCCGCTTCACGATACGGTCGTGGCTTTGGTGTAAATGCGGATGCTCGTCCATGGATTGGCGCGTTCTTATTTAACTCTGAAGAAGCGAATTTTATCCTCCCCGGGGGGATATGGTCAATGTTTAGTGCTCGTGGCAATTAGCCGCCTTGCTCAATCTTTATCTCGAAGTCATCCGATACGCTGTTTTCTGTTTTAAATTCAACGGCAATAAGCGGAATGCTCGGAACGAGAATGGCCGGCCCCTTATAGTTCCTGGAAATAATTATGCGTAATCTCTGGCTTTTACCCAACGAGGGCAATCTGCTGATTTGCAGGGCTGGCAATCTGGCCCAGACGATAGTGCTGAAGCCCATAAGCTTGCAAAGCGGATGCGTCAAACATATTACGGGCATCGAAGATGGCGTGCGACTGTAGCAGCTCTGCAAGTTTGCCGAAATCTGTTGTTTTAAACTCGTCCCACTCAGTCATAACTACAAGGACATCGGCACCCTTGCAAACTTCCATGCCGGACCGGCCAAAGATGATGGATGCAGCACCCAGCGCGCGCTGAGCAGCAATAGTTGCCACTGGGTCATAAGCGGAAACCAGCGCGCCTTCCTCAAGCAGGTTCTGGATTAGAGTCAGGCTTGGCGACGCCCGAACATCGTCCGTATCGGGCTTGAACGACAGCCCCCATACGGCGATACGCCGGCCTTCCAGCTGGCCGCCGAAATGATGGCGAATCGTCTCCAGCAGCAATTGCCCTTGACGCCGGTTAACGCGTTCGATGCTGCGCAACATATAAGCCGGCTCTTGAACTGTTCCTGCGCAAGCAATTAACGCACACAAGTCTTTGGGCAGGCAAGATCCACCGTAGCCCACTCCTGGATAGAGGTAACTGTCACCGATGCGAGGATCGCTTTTCAATACGCGGCAGACCGCCTGGATGTCGGCGTTTAACCGGCCAGCAATGTCCGATAGCTCGTTTATCATGGAAATGCGTGCAGCCAGCATGGCGTTGCAGGCATATTTTGCAAATTCCGCGGTACGCCGGTCCATAAATAATAACCGTGACCGGTCAGGGTCAAAGGGAGCATAGAGTTCGTCCAGCACGGTCGCTGGATAGTCTTCGTTTGTTCCCACCACGATCCGGCATGGAGCATGAAAATCTTTTACGGCTCGCCCTTCCGCCAGGAACTCGGGGTTGGATGCTACGAAAACGCGAGGATGGGCGCCATAGCCGGCCTCGCCTACATTCAGGATTTCCTCAATACGATCGGCGGTGCCGACAGGAACTGTTGACTTGATCACAACGATACAGTCGCCGAAGGCCGTATTGGCCAACTCTTTGGCGCAGTGAAGGAGATTGTCGAGGTTGGCGCTGCCGTTCGATTGCGAAGGGGTTCCAATCGCCAGGAATATGATGTCCGCATTACGTACAGCGCGCGCGACATTGTTTTCAAAAAACAGGCGGTTCGCCTGCAACTGATCGCCAAGCAGTTTATCAAGGCCAGGCTCATGGAATGGAACCTGGCCCGCTTCCAGCGTTTTTATTTTGTCGATATCGTGATCTACGCACACAACCTGATTGCCCGCCTCTGCCAGACAACATGCAGTAACGAGTCCTACATAGCCTGCTCCAATGACAACGACGTTCATAATGCGGTCCTGTAGTAGAAGAAGTTCATGAGTTCGAAGCTGTGTTGCATGCTATCGACGTAGCCATGCCCTGATGGCGCGACAGCACAACCGGATGCAAGCCATGGCAACGGAGCAAGTCGTATGCCTACAGACAGTTGCTTAGGCTGCCGGCCGCTGGCCGGTACCGCTGGAATCCTGATAGCGCCATACTTTTTCAAGCAAACGGCATGTCGCGGGCTTTAGAAGCCGTCTTTGTTTGTATATCTGCGGCCAGCCATAAAGCGCATCGAACAAGACACGCACGCGAGCGCCAAGGCCTGGCAGCTCGGCCAGAGACTGCATGGTGCGCCGGACTGCGATGGCCCATGGCAAGCGCAGCCACACCGTCCATAACGCATTGCGTGCAATCATCCGTTGACGCAACCGTACATCACGCAGTTTCGACGGCCAATGAAAAACCACAAGCGCCGGCGCGTATGCAATGCCGCCGCCAGCATCAAGAACGTCCATCGCCAGCAGGGTTTCTTCGCCGCCGATAAAGAAGGGCTCCCAATAGCCTCCAGCGGCCAGAAACGCTTGTGTGCGCATTACAATGGCGCCCGCCATAAACCCGGTCAGCCTTGGCCCTACTCCCCCCACCTGCTCCAACGGGCTCTGTGCCATTGCGTAGCATGCCGTGTCAGGCCGCGCCTCGGGCCCCACCAGAATACGGGCGTTCAAGATCGTAAGTTCAGGTCTTGCTTCCAGAATCTTGACAGCAGTACTTAGCGCTTCTGTGTCCCACCAGGTGTCATCGTCGCAAAACGCAACGTATGGTGTATGAGCGCGCAGCACGCCAAGATTCCTGCCTGCCGCGCCCAGATTGCGACTGGCGCGCACAAGCGTTACACCAGGAAAGCCGCTTTCGATGCGGCTGACCGTCTCGTCGGTACTGCCGTTATCCACAACGATAATTGGATACCTTCCGGGCAATTCCACTAGCCGCTTTAATGTACGGCACACTTCGCTACAGCGATTGTTCGTCAGAACCACGATAGAAATCCGCGGTCCGCTGCCTGGAGGGAAATCGATCACGCCGCCTGCTCCTTGCGGGAGGTAAGCCGCCAATAGCATTCAGGCTCTTGCAGAATGCTGCGTACGCCAGCGGCGCCCAGGCCCGCTAATTGACTGCGATACGATGCAACGGCGGGCGCCTTGCGGCTCACGGTACAGCGCAAATTCGCCGGAGTAGCTGTTAATCCCTGTATTAGCAGCCATGAAAGCCTTTCCTGAACGAGCCCCTGGTACACCCGGTATGGTATTTCCTCGTATACAAACCATGGCATGGCTGGAAAGAGCCGGCATAGTGTCATCAATGCATTGGAAGTGCAAATATGATCTTCATGAAACAGGCCCAATGGTGCAAAAACAGCTGCGGGATGTTGTCGCAAGATGGTACAAGACAGCGTGTCGACTAGCTGGCCGGCGATAACAGACGAGCCCCGTACATACTGGCTATCCAGAAAATCCAGGTCAATCGCCCTGGCATTCACCAGCGCTAATGCGCTTTGATTTTCGGTGTTTCGGATGCGTATGGCCTCGAGTGCATTAGCGAAGCCGCAGCGCCGATCCCAGTCCGTCGACAGCTCTATTTGCGCCGGCAGGCCTGTATAGACGGTCACGACCGTACTCCCAGGCCTTGCAGCCAGCAGGCCTGCGCAACTGAAAATGGCATCATCGTAGTGGGGTGAGACAACCAGGACCGGCGGGCCGATTTTTTCTTCCTCATCGGCCCGGGTATGCTGCGCCAATAAATAGTTTGATGCATG
>DATCVA010000185.1:0-5175 GCA_036567205.1 Eoetvoesiella sp.
TGTAGACGATAAGGTCTTCACCTGTATCGGCAATAACCTGGAACTCATGGCTGCGCGATCCGCCTATGGAGCCGGTGTCGGCGGCGACTGCGCGGAAGTCCAGGCCCAGGCGTGTAAAAATGCTTGTATAGGCGCTGTACATGGCATCGTAGCTGGCCTGAGCCGCCTCTTCGTTGCGATCGAACGAATACGCGTCTTTCATGGTGAACTCACGTCCGCGCATCAGGCCGAAACGGGGGCGGCGTTCGTCGCGAAACTTGGTTTGAATATGGTAGAAATTAATAGGCAGTTGGCGCCAGCTGTGTATTTCATTGCGGGCAATGTCTGTAATAACTTCCTCGGAGGTTGGCTGCAATACGAAGTCGCGCTGGTGGCGGTCTTTCATGCGCAATAGTTCGGCGCCATATTGTTCCCAGCGGCCCGATTCAACCCAAAGTTCGGCCGGTTGTACGACCGGCATCAATAGTTCAATAGCGCCGGCCTTGTTCATTTCCTGACGGACAATATTTTCTATTTTGCGTAAAACCCTTAGGCCTAACGGCATATAGGTATAAATGCCGCCCGCTACTTTGCGTATCATGCCCGCCCGGGTCATGAGTTGATGGCTGGTGACTTCTGCTTCGGCAGGTGCTTCTTTAAGAGTATTAATGTGGTACTTGGATGCGCGCATGGTAGTGATCTCGACAGATACGTATAATCAGGTGTAATTGTATTGAATTCGCTATTGGGGTGGCCTATGTTAGACCGTGAAGGCTACCGTCCTAATGTCGGCATTATCCTCGTAAATCAAAAAAACGAGGTATTTTGGGGTAAACGCATTCGTGAACATGCTTGGCAGTTTCCACAAGGTGGCATCAAATATGGTGAAAGCCCTGTTCAAGCGATGTACCGAGAGCTCCACGAAGAGGTGGGTTTGCGGCCCGAACATGTCCGTATATTAGGGCGTACACGTGATTGGTTGCGCTATAACGTGCCGAACGATTTCGTTCGCCGCGATTCGCGCGGTTTGTATAAAGGCCAAAAACAGATCTGGTTTTTGTTAAGAATGGTTGGGCGCGACACAGACGTAAGTCTGCGCGCTACGCGTCATCCCGAATTCGACGCCTGGCGCTGGAGCCAGTATTGGGTTCCGCTCGACGCTGTTATAGAGTTTAAACGAGAGGTTTATACACTGGCTTTAAACGAGTTGGCGGCAATTTTATTCAAACGTGGACAAGAAACACGTTATTTGCGCCAGCGAGCTCAAGGCCAGCGCTCAAACCAAAGTCTCGAAAGTAAAGATAATGCGCATATTGTTGGTTGAGGATGAACGTGAGATGGCCGCATGGCTCGAAAGGGCGCTTGCACAAAGCGGATTCGAGCCCGAGCATGCCCATGATGCACGGTCGGCTGAGCAAATGTTAAGCGAATCCGAATACGAGGCTGTCGTCATGGATTTACGATTGCCGGATAAGCACGGCCTTGTACTGCTGCGTGAAATGCGCAGCCGTGGCGACGTGACGCCAGTGCTGATCCTGACGGCTCAGGGGGCATTGCAAGACCGTGTTCGCGGCCTTAATTTGGGGGCTGACGACTTTCTGACTAAACCGTTTGCCCTTGAAGAGCTCGAGGCGCGGCTGACTGCGCTGGTGCGGCGAAACCGTGGTCGGCATGCGCCGCAATTACAGTGCGGCGCTCTCGAGTACGACAGCGAAAGTCGCGCATTTTCGCTTAATGGCGCTATTGTGCATTTAACTCCTCGCGAACATGCGGCCTTGGTGGCGCTTATGTTGCGGGCGCGCATGCCTGTCGAGAAAAGCCAGCTTTTCAGTAAAGTGTTCGAACACGATAGCGATGCCAGTCCCGATGCCATCGAGGTTGTGCTGCATCGTTTGCGCAAGAAACTGGCAGGTAGCGATGTCCGCATTGTAACTGTGCGCGGCCTGGGGTATATGCTGGAAAGTATTCAGGACGAAACCTAGGCCATGCTTTGGTTTACTCATAAAAACGTAGGTAGTATCCGTTTTTGGCTGTTGGTGCTGTTGATCCCTGGCGTTATCGGGTTGCTGGTCGTTGATAGCTGGAACGACTACCAGACTTTAAAGAAAGTCACCGAGGAAGCTTATGACAGCGCCTTGATCGAGCCGGCCAAAATTCTTGAAACCAGCGTCGAGTTCAATTCTGACGGAACATTGCGTATAGATCCTCCGTTTTATGCGCAAGTCATGCTGGAATCGCGTGCCGGCAATCGCAAGTATTTTCGGGTTGAAGAAGTAAGCCCCAAGGTGATGCCGCTGGCAAGTTCCGATGCGGTGCAAAGCGAAGGAACAACCTTGCTTGGCATGAGGGGACTGCCGCGTCCGCCTGTATTGGCCGATAACGAAGGCGTGCCGGTGTTTTATAACGCCATGTACCGTAGTGATACTGTTCGTATGGTTGCGGTATGGCGTGATCTTCACTATAACGGTTTACATCGCCAGGTCATTGTCTTTGTGGGCGAAAGTATGGGAACGCGTTTACGCGCGCAGCAAGAGGCCTGGCGGCAGGGTTTGTTTCGCGATGGGCGCATGGTGATCCTGGTATTGCTGCTGGTATGGCTTAGTGTCCAATGGGCATTGCGACCGCTGGGTTTGTTGCGTCAAGAGGTCAGGTTGCGCAGGGTCGACGATTTACGGCCTTTGGATGTCAGCAATGTTCCGCGTGAAGTCATTCCTTTGGTCAACGCTATTAACCATCATATTGGTTTGTATCGCCGGGTCCTGGATAAGCAGGCGCGGTTCCTGGCTGATGCCTCTCATCAATTGCGAACGCCTCTGGCTATTATGCGCACGCAAGCGCAGTATGCGAAACGCGAACCCGATATAAGCCGTACTCGTGAAACACTGGATGCGATTATTACCCAATTAGGCCAGACATCTCGTTTGACCGAACAGTTGCTTGCTTTGGCCCATGCCAGCCATCATGACAATACCCCTCATAAGAAAATTGATCTCAACGCACTGGCTCGTGAAGTGGTGTTGCAGTATTTGCCGCTGGCCCGCGAGAAGCGTCAGGATTTAGGCTGGGTCGGTTGCGCTGGTTCGCCAGCCGAAGGTGCGGATGTCGAAGCTCATGTGTGGGTGTTGGGCAACGATGCGGAAATTCATGAATCCCTTGCCAACTTGGTGCACAACGCTATTAATCATGCCGGTGAAGATGGCGCAATTACGGTTTCGGCCGGAATCGACGGTAATACGGCCTGGGTGAGTATTTCGGATAATGGTCCAGGGCTGGATCCAAGCCTGCGCGAAAGCGTGTTTGTGCGCTTCGACCGTGGCGGGCCTGCGCGCAAGGGCTTGCGAGGCACTGGTTCGGGTCTTGGCCTGGCTATTTCGCTGGCCTATGCCGAGCGAAATAGCGGCACCGTCACTTTGAAAGATGGCGATCCCAACGCCATGGGGGGGGTTGGATTGTGCGCTGTGCTGACGGTGCCCCGGTTTATGGGGTAGCCACTGTTTTTAGGCCTTATGTTTTTTGGGCTGCAAGCGCGTTATCAAACTTGAGGTGTCCCAGCGATTGCCCCCCATGTGCTGGACATCAGCATAAAACTGATCGACCAGAGCGGTGACAGGTACGCGGGCCCCGTTGCGTTTGGCTTCGCTCAGTACAAGACCCAAGTCTTTTCGCATCCAGTCCACGGCAAACCCAAAGTCGAACTTCCCTTCAACCATTGTCGGGCCGCGATTTTCCATCTGCCAGCTTTGGGCGGCGCCTTTACTGATGACCTGAAGAACCTTGTCCATGTCCAGGCCCGATGACTGGCCAAATGCAATTGCCTCGGACAAACCTTGTACTAAGCCGGCAATACAAATTTGATTGACCATTTTGCACAACTGACCAGACCCGGGGTCGCCCAACAAGGTCACCGCCTGGGCAAAGGCGTATGCAATGGGTTCAATGGTGTCGAAATGGGCCTGCTCGCCACCGCACATAACGGTTAACGCGCCATTGACGGCCCCGCCTTGTCCGCCTGAAACCGGGGCGTCGATAAAACCAATATTCTTTTGCCGGGCTTTTTCGTAAAGCTCGCGGGCCACTTCAGCCGAAGCGGTGGTGTGATCCACAAAAATCGTGTTGGCAGCCATGCCAGCCAGGGCGCCGCTGTCGCCCAGTACAACGCTGCGCAGATCATCGTCGTTACCCACGCAGCAAAACACAATGCTAGCGCCTTGCGCAGCTTCACTAGGGGTCTTGGCTACGCTGCCGCCAAACTCTTTTGTCCAGGCTTCGGCTTTGCTGAATGTGCGGTTGTAGACCGTCACATGGTGTCCCGCCTTGCTTAAATGGCCGGCCATCGGATAACCCATCACGCCCAGCCCCAGAAATGCAACCTTTAAAGCTGGGGCCGGTTTGTACGATTTGGCGTTGATTGAAGGCATGTCTCGTTTCTCCAGTGACTAAGGGGTAAAAGGAAATTGTTATTAGCCCGCAAAGGGCCCCAGGCAAGGGCGGCTTACACGAGCCTTGGTAAATTCCATTTCCAGATCAAGAGTATGCACGAAGACAAAGCGCCGACAGTATATTCGTACTTCATACGACACCGTTCACTGTTGATTTGGAAATGGAATAAGGGTACCGCATTCTATTGAGGCAAGGATCGGTAAAAAAATAAAGGGCGCCCGAAGGACGCCCTTTATTACTACAGGTACATCAGATTGTCTTATTCTTCTTCGACAAACGCTTCCTCACGTTTCTTCCTGATGGATGGCAGGGCCACGATGATGATCAGAAGCACGGTCATGCCCAGCAAGGTTGCCGATAAGGGCCGGGTGATAAAGGTAGTGTAATCACCGCGGGACAACAGCAGGGCACGGCGGAAGTTTTCTTCCATCATGGGTCCAAGCACCAAGCCGAGGAGCAACGGAGCGCCTTCGCATTTAAGCTTGGCCCAGATGTAGCCAATCAGTCCGAACAAGGCCGTCATCCAGATGTCGAACACGTTGTAGTTCAGCGAATACACGCCGATCGTGCAGAACACCAAAATGGCCGGGAACAAGATGCGGTAAGGCACTTTAAGCAGTTTGATCCACAAGCCGACCAAAGGCAGGTTAAGGACGATCAGCATCAGGTTGCCGATCCACATCGACACGATCAGGCCCCAGAACAAGTCGGGGTGGCTGGTCATGACCTGGGGGCCAGGCTGGATGTTGTGAATGG
>DATCVA010000186.1:0-18141 GCA_036567205.1 Eoetvoesiella sp.
TCGAGGGCGGTGTCATGCAAGGGTTTGAGTCGCGTGCGGTGCCTGCTGTGCCTGGTTCGGCTACGCCTGCTGCGCCGGGTAATGCCGTGCCGTCGGTACCGGGTAATGCCCCTGCTGTTCCTGGTGGTAACGCTGTGGTGCCTGCTGCGCCCGAGGCTGTACCTGCCAAGCCTGAGTCAGCCCCTGCCGATAAGCCTGTTACGGCTCCCGAAGCGGCGGAACCTGCTGCTAAAGCTCCCGAGGCTCCAGGCTCATCTAACCAGAAATCGGCAGAGCAGGCTTCTGAAAAACCGGCTGCTGGCGCACCGGTCCAGTCTAAATAAGCACTGTAAATCGGTTGGAAAAACCGACTTACATATTCGTGCTAGAATACCGCTCTTTGCAACGAGCGGTGCTCAAACAAAGCACTAAAGAATCGCCTGGCCATAAAAAAGCAGTTGGCAGGCGTTCTAGTAGTCGTTTCGTTGCATGCTGGTTTAGCCGACGTGGTGGAATTGGTAGACACGCTATCTTGAGGGGGTAGTGGCGAAAGCTGTGCGAGTTCGAGTCTCGCCGTCGGCACCAAATAGTTGTACAAAGCAGTCCGGTAGAGTTTAATTAACCCGCTTCTTCATAGGAAGGCGCGGGTTTTTTTATGCAATGCAGTCTTAAAAGACTTACGCAACTTATTGCTTTGTATGCTTTATATTTGCCTATATTAAAAGTATATAGAGTTTCACAGTATGTCGAAATTGGCTACGCCTCTGGTTCCGGTAAACATTGATCGCTACAAACCAAAAGCCGAAGAATACACAGTGCCTGACGCTGGTGGGCTCTGTTTTCAGATATTTCACATTGACGCTAAGTCGCGGCAGGTCAGGTATAAGAGCAAAGAGAGCAAGGCCACGCGTATAACCGTGGGTAACTGCCCTGCGATGTCGTTGTCTGACGCCCGGGCTGCCGCGCTTGAGGTTCACGCCGTCGCACGTGGTGGCCAGCCCATTTTTGTAAGTAGTATCGCTTCAGGCCCCAGTCATTTCAAGCGAAGAAGAACTGCGTGTCGAACTGGCTCGTGAAGCTAAAATCATTCGGCTAGCGATGGGCATATTAGCGCCATGTGTGCGATATACCCCGAACGGCTTTCGCCGGCCTGGCGGGCGCGCGCATCGATGCGAGCCAGAATACGGCGCGGTAATGTGATGTTGATCCGTTCGATGGTGTCGTCGATTAAGGCCGGATTTACTTCAGCGATGGCCCATATCCAACCCAGATATGTCGGGTCGTTTTGCAAAGTGGTAATGCTGCTGGGGCCAGGTATAGTGCGGCCGTCGTCAATGGCGGTTTCGATCCACAGCGAAATGGCTTCTTTGGCATTTTCAATAGCCGCGTCAATACCTTCATCCGCTGCCGAGAAGCACCCGGGCAGATCGGGTACAACGACGCCCCAAGTTTGGGTGTCGCTGCCCGCTTCAATGGCTATGGGGTATTTCATGGTCGGGACTCCTTATTTCAGTCCAGCGTGTTTAAGCAGTTTAGAAATTAGTCCGGCACCAAGATCTTTCTTGGGATGAGGCACGCTGATGTGGCTTGGCAACACGGGATGGGTGTAAATATGATGCGAGCCCTTCACATTACGCAGCACCCAGCCGTTTAATAAGATCTTTGCTTTTCATGTGTATTATGCATACTGTTTATTAAAGTGGCTATATCCCACTTATTAAGGGTGACGACGCCCGACGTAGTTTTTCATAGGTAGTTGATGCATCGGCCAACAGTGAACGAAATTGACATAGCGTAGAAGCCCCCTGTTAAAAGACGATTCGTATTCGTTCTGGGTGTTGCTGGTTTGGATAAATAATGAAAAGCTCCAGAAGCCTGCGTCCAGAGCACTGCTCTTTGTTGGTTATCTCTATTATTAATATATGAATACTAATAATCAATTTGTTATATGCATGGCGCCGTTATAGACTGACATCCATTGGTATTGGTATATGGAGACAAGTTTTATGGCAGGCAAGCGTTATCTTCCGCTGGACGGGATCAAGGTGCTGGATTTAACCCGTGTTCGTGCCGGCCCCACGGCAACACGCCAGTTTGTGCATTGGGGGGCGGAAGTTATAAAGATTGAATCGCCCGCGAGTCTTTCCGAAGGCAACGATATGGGGGGACCACGCAACGGGTCGGATTTTCAGAATCTGAACGGTGGCAAATTGAGCTTGACGCTGAACTTGAAGGAACAGGCGGGGCTGGATATTTTCTTGAAACTGGTACGCGAAGCTGATGTAGTCATTGAAAACTATCGGCCTGACGTGAAGCAGAAACTGGGTATCGATTATGAAAGCCTAAGACAAATTAACCCAAGATTGGTCTATGCCAGCATTTCCGGCTTCGGCCAGGACGGCCCTTATTTCAAACGTCCGGGTTTCGACCAGATTGTGCAGGGTATGAGCGGTTTGATGTCGATCAACGGACTGCCGGGTACTCCCTTCGTGCGCACAGGTATTGCCGTGGCTGATTCGGTTACAGGTCAGATGTGCGCGCAAGGGGTGTTGTTGGCTTTGCTCGAGCGGCATCGGTCTGGTCAAGGTCAATGGGTTCAGGTGTCTTTGCTGGAAACTTTGATTAATTTGCTGGATTTTCAGGCGGTGCGGTATTTGAACGAAGGCGAGGTCCCTGTCCAGGTGGGCAACGATCATGCTACGCGCATGCCTACGGGAGCTTATAAAACGGCCGACGGCCTGATGACGATTTGTGCCGCGGCTGACCGCATGTGGCGAAAATTATGCATTGAGATCGATCGAGAGGATCTGCTGACGCATCCTGACTTTTGTGATCAGGCCGGCAGATCGGGTAATCGGTTGCGATTGAACGAAGAGCTTGAAACTGCATTAAGCAAGCGGACCACGGCCGAATGGGTCATTCGCTTGAACAAAATAGGCGTGGCGTGCGGACCCGTCTATAGAATCGACGAGATGTTCGAGGATGATCAGGTCCGGCATTTGAATCTGGTGCGAAAGATCCAGCATAGTCAGCTTGGTAATTTGAATGTATTGGCCCAGCCCATACGCTTGTCCGAGTCTTGCCCTATCGAGACGCAGCCGGCCCCTGTGCTGGGCGAGCATGTCGAACATGTGCTGAGCGGCATGGGGCTTTCGCCCGAAGATATTGCCTCGTTAAGACATCAACAGATTGTCTAAGCACGATTTACATAATTATCCGAAAATATGCTCATAGGAGAACAGGATGCATATTGATTTAGAAAAATTAACCGAGCGTGAGCGCTACAAATTGTTAATGAGCAGCGTTTTGCCCCGGCCCATTGCGCTAGTGACCACACTGGATGCGCAGGGCAGGGTCAATGCAGCTCCGTTCAGCTGTTTTAATATTATGGGCGCCAGTCCGGCGACGGTGGTGTTGGGCATAGATTCGCATAGCCCAGGCCTGCCTAAAGACACCGACAGCAATATACACAGCACGGGTGAATTCGTTGTTAACCTGGTCGCCGAATCCATGGTGCATCAAACAAGTTTGTGTGCGTCTGTCCTGGAGGCGGGGTGCAATGAGCTTGAGCATGCGGGTTTAACTGCGTGCGATAGCATTCAGGTGCGCCCACCTCGTGTACTTCAGGCCCCCATCAGCCTGGAGTGCAGGCGCACTATGGCGCTGGATATTGGTAATGAGCGCAGTATTATTATTGGGAATATCGTGCATTACCACATTCAGGACCAGTTTTACGATGCCGAGCGTGGCTATGTGCTGGCCGACAAAATTGGGCTGGTGGCACGCATGCATGGGCGTACCTGGTATGCCCGCACGACCGATTTGTTCGAGGTCGACCGCTCGGATGTCAGCCGGCACGCTCTGAAAGACGAATCGTAGGTCTTGTTTCTAATTGCAAAAAACCCGGCATTGCCGGGTTTTTTGCGCAGTATATGCAACTGACTCAAGTGGATTTACTCGGCTGTAATGCCCACTTTGCGAATGATGGCGGCCCATTTTTCGTTATCGGCGGCGATTCTCTGAGTAAATTGAGCGACGCTGGCAGGGGCGGTTTCCAGTCCAAGGGCCTGAAAGGCCGATTTAACATCGGCGGACTCCAGGGCCAGAACCACGTCTTTGTTTAGTTTCGCCACAATTTCAGCAGGGGTGCCGCTGGGCACAAACATGCCATACCAGGTTGACACGCTGTAGCCATCGACGCCGGCCTGTTCCACGGTTGGCACGTCAGGCAATGCCGTTAGACGCTTCGGGCCAGTGACGCCAATAGCGCGGACTTTGTTGGCATGGATTTGCGAAAGAACCGTCGGTGCGGTTGCAAAGCTAAGTTGTGTATCGTTGGCCATCACCGATGCAACGGCCGGAACGCCGCCTTTAAACGGTACGTGTACCATTTCAATGCCTGACATTTCTTTGAAGAGTTCGGCAGCCAGGTGATCGGTTGCGCCAACGCCACTGGATGCGTAGTTCAGCTTGCCAGGGTTGGCTTTACCGTAGGCGGCCAATTGCTTTACATCCTTGATGGGTAGCGATTCATTCACAATCAGCACGTTTTCAACATTCACCAGGCTGGTGATGGGTAATAAATCTTTGGCCGGATTAAAAGGAAGGTGCTTTTGCAGGTGCTGGTTAATGACTAATGGCCCCATGGTGCCCAGCAGCAAGGTATAGCCATCGGGCGACGAATTGACAACCTGGCTGGTGCCAATGTTTCCGCCAGCACCGGGCTTGTTTTCAATGATGACGGGTTGCGACCAGACGGCAGCCAGCTTTTGGCCCAATTGGCGGGCGATGATGTCGGTGGCGCCACCTGGCGAAAAGGGAACAACGAGTTTGACCGGGCGTGACGGGTAGGCCGAGGCGGCCGCTGGCTCAGCCGCGTGTGCGGATACTGAAAATGTTGCCATCACTATGGGTGCAAACAGCGTAACGAAAATTTTACGGTTCATGCCGTCCTCTCTTTATATATTTATATAGTTAACGTGATTGATTACTGTATGCGGCAGTACTGGGTTTGGCCCCGGCGCTTATCGTTCTTGTCATAGTCACCGCTATGGCTAGTGGCAGTGTCTTGTCTCATAGACTCTATATGGCTAGCTAACTAAGCAAACCGGACATCAGCGTTGCACCACAGGACTCTAATGTTATCGTTCGCTGATATATAGTACAAATATATAATAAATGTAGATGAATCTGAAAACGATATGAATGTCAGTGTTTGTACGATTGTTTATTTCTGACAAGCTTGTGATTTTGCACCGCCGTACCTTGACGCGTCGTTACTCTTTCATGGCAAATTGCGTGACTATGTATGTGTGTCCCGCTCGTGATCATCAGAATTTTCGGGGCGGTTTTACTTGCACGATGCACTTCGGTCTAATAAACAGAACAACGCTGGCATTGCCAGCGTTGGTTGGATCCTGAAAGCTGCTAACTAAGCGCTTGGTGCTTAGTTTTTGATACCTGCATCTTGAATGATTTTTCCCCATAGCGCGGTGTCTGCGGCAATGCGTTTAGAAAAGTCCACCGGTGTTCCGCCCAGCATTTCACTGCCTTCGGCATTCAGTTTTTTGATGATATTGGGGTCTTTAACTACGTCAAGCACTGCTTTATTGAATTGTGTGACGATGGCTTTGGGCGCCCCGGCTGTGGTCAGCAACCCAAACCAGGTTACAGCCTCAAAGTCTTTAAGGCCGTCAAACTCCGACACGGAGGGTATGTCGGGCAGGACGCCGGAGCGTGTCTTTGACGTTACCGCAATGGCGCGCAACTTGCCGCTGCGTACGTGTCCAAGCAAGGTGGGTACCGACGACATATAGATATCGATACGTCCACCCATCAGGTCGGTCATAGCCTGGGCTGCGCCTTTGTAAGGAACCTGCATGAGTTTGATGCCAGCGGCTTTTTGCAGGATTTCGCTGGTCAGGTGGGACACGGTCCCATTACCTGAAAAGCCTACCGAGACGGTACCCGGATTTTTACGGGCTGCCACGACAATGTCATCGAATGTTTTATAGGGTGAGTCGGCGCCGACCGCCATTGCAATAGGCGACATAGCGACAAGTGCGATGGGCGCTAAGTCGCGCTCGGGGGCATAAGGCAGATTGGTATAGAGGGTGGGATTAATAGCCAGATTGCTGGTTTGCCCCATAACGACGGTATATCCGTCCGGGTTTGCCTTGGCAGCCGTGTCAACGCCGATGTTGCCGCCTGCACCGGGTCTATTTTCAACCACAATGTCCCACTTGAGTTTGTCGGTCAGCCCTTGGGCAATGGCGCGGGTGATTAAATCGGTGCCGCCTCCGGGGGTGAACGGTACGATCATACGGATTGGTTTTTCCGGGTAAGACTGGGCTACCGCGGCGCTTCCTATGCAAATCGAGAAAAAGGCAAGGGACGCTTGCCGGACTATTCTGGTGCTAAAACTCATCTTGTGTCTCCTGGTATTGATGTGGCTGGATTAGTTATTAATATGAAATCGCATAGTAATGATCAATTTCATTAAGCACAATTGTATTTTGTCAGTGGAAACGAATTTCACTAGAAGAAACGATATTGCGTTCGATGAAATATGCTCATAGTATTCGCAAATCTGCCCCAACAGCCATGCGGAGTGTGTGGCACAACGCGGATAAATAGCTGTTTACCGCTTGTCGTGAAGAACAGTCCCCGGTTTTTGGTGGGTAAGGAAAACGGATCTTTTGCATAAAACAATGGAGATACATCAATGAAGAATTTGCCCTTTATCCGTAAAGATATTGAGCGTGTTTCGGCGGAACTGGTTGAAAGGGCCAGACATTATCAGGCCGCTATTTTGGCGGATGTGGGTGGCCGCCGTGGCGCATTAGGGGGCCAGATAAAGCCGCTGTGCTCCACTATGAAGATTGCGGGCCCGGCTTTTACCGTAGAGGTGCGTCCCGGTGATAATTTGATGTTTCATGTGGCATTGGCGCAGGCCAAGCCCGGCGACGTGATTGTGGTGGAAGGCAAGGGGGATTTAAGCGCCGCATTGTGTGGAACCATTATGTCGACGCAAGCGCAGGCGGCCGGGTTGGCCGGATTTGTGGTGGATGCCGCCGTCAGGGATTCCGAGGAAATTGTTGAAGGTTCATTTCCAGTGTTTGCCGCGGGCACCAACCCCAACGGCCCTACTAAAGCACTGGGCGGACGCATTAATTGGCCTGTAACGCTGGCGGGAACAACCGTTAACCCCGGTGATTTAATCGTCGGAGATGCCGACGGTGTAGTGGTGGTGCCTAAAGAAAACGTGGAAGAAATTTTGGTTCTGGCGCAAAAGAAAGTGGACGCCGAGGCTCGACGCATTGCGGATATCAAGAACGGGGACTTGGGTGCCCCCTGGCTGCAGGCGGCTTTGATTCAGGCTGGGGTGCTTAAAGCAGGGGAAAGCCTGTGAGTCCGGGCCGGCAAGCCATTTTGGTAACGGCGGCGGATTTGGCGCAGCCCGCCCTGGCCTTACTGGACAACTACGAGGTTGTTTTTGCCGGGCTGGTCCCCAAAGAAGATGATCTGGTCGCTTTGATGTCCATGCATGATCCGGTAGGAGTAATTGTTCGATACGGAAAAGTTACGGCCAGGGTGATTCAGGCTGGAAAATCCTTGAAAGTTATTTCGAAGCACGGAAGTGGCATAGATACCATTGACGTTGATGCCGCCGAAAACCAAGGGGTTGCTGTGTGCGCCGCTACCGGCGTTAATGCGGCGGCGGTTGCCGAGCACACTATGGCATTGATACTGGCGTGCGCCAAGTCGATTACGGGTATGAATGCGCGCATGCATTCAGGTAACTGGGATAAGGCCACGCATAAAAGCATGGAGCTGAACGGGCACACCCTGGGGCTGGTGGGTTTAGGAGCCATTGGCCGTCGTGTGGCGTCTATGGCCGCTGCGATGGGGCTGAACGTGATGGTTTTCGATCCTTACGTGACGGTGGCTCCGCCGGGCGTAAAGCAGGTCGCTCTGGATGAACTGCTACGAAACTCCGATATCGTGTCGCTTCATTGTCCGTTGACGGACAGCAATAAAAATATGCTCAATGAGCATAGCCTGAACACCTTGAAGCGAGGCGCCATCATCATCAATACAGCGCGCGGCGGCTTGATTGACGAGGAGGCCTTGTTAAGGGCAATTCGTAGTGGCCAGGTGGCAGCCGCCGGTCTTGACAGTTTTCAGCAAGAACCGGCGCCGGTGGATCATCCTTTTTATGGAGAGCCCAACATCGTGCTAAGTCCTCATATCGGCGGGGTGACTAAAGAGGCCTATGTCAATATGGGGGTGACATCGGTTCGAAATTTGTTGAGCCATCTGGGCTAATACCTTATTCCATTTCCAAATCAACCGTGAACTGTGTCGGCGCAGCAGCCGTACAAATGTACTGTCTGCGTTTCGCCTTCGTGTTCACAATTGATTTAGAAACGGAATTAGTCGGTAAAAAACACAAACAGATTTTTTTCTTCATGCGTTTATCAAGGAGTTTGGTATGACAGTGGCTCTTAAACTGGCTTCACCCGGATTCGGCCTCGAGGCAAGCGATGTCGATATTTCAAAACCGTTAAGCGAGGATGCAGCGGCGGCCCTCTGGCAGGCTTGGCTGGATGCGGACGGCGTGCTCTTTTTTCGCGGTTGTGAACTGACCCCAGAGCAGCACATTGCTTTTAGCCGTCATTTTGGCGTGCTTTATGACCAGGGGGCGAAAAATAACCCGGCATTAGCCCATTATTATTTAGAAGGCCATCCGGAAATTTTCCAGGTGTCCAATAAAAAGATAGACGGAAAGCCGGTTGGGCGCGAAGATGCGGGCACGTACTGGCATTCTGACGCCTCGTGGCAAGCTAATCCGTCCATTGGCTCGTTGCTGTATGCCAAGGAGATTCCGGCTGTAGGCGGGGATACGCTATTTGCCAATATGTATCGCGCGTACGACACACTGTCAGATTCGATGAAAAAGATGCTTGAAGGCCTTGAGGCCGTACATGGCTTGCTGTCGGCCGTATTGCGCACCAGTTATGCCAAAGAATACGCGGGGAAACTAGATGAGGCGACCACTAAAATGGCCACCCATCCAATCATCAAGACTCATCCCAAAACAGGCCGTAAGGTACTGTTTGTAAACCCCGGCTTCACATCCCATATCGTCGGCTTGCCGGCATCGGAAAGCGATGCAATCCTGCAGTTTTTGTTCAGGCACTCCACTACGCCGGAAAATGTTTATCGGCATGTTTGGCAAAAGCACGATCTGCTGATGTGGGATAACCGTTGCGTATTGCATTACGCTGTGCCGAACTACAAAGCATATGGAGATCGGCATATGTATCGCACAACGGTGAAGGAGCAGTAGTTCATTGTAAATATGAATAGTACCGAGTCGTTTTTATAACGTATCAGCCAGCCCGGAATTTCATCCGTTTCTGAAATAAGGTCAGCAGACCTGTCTATATAGTATAAACATATAATAACTGTATATGAATCGGAAAATGATATGAATGTCAGTATTCGCCAGCTCACTTATCTTCGCGAGATAGTCCGTGCACGCAGCTTCACCGAGGCGGCCAATCGCCTGCACACCAGCCAGTCTAATTTAAGCACGGCAATCCGGGAGCTGGAAGAAGCTGTCGGCGCGCGTCTTATTAACCGGACCACGAAGCGCTTCGAGTTGACTGACGTTGGGCTCAGCTTTCTTACTTCGGCGGAGCGTATCCTTGATGATCTGCAGGCGGCCATAGACGATACTTCCGCCGTCACCCGATTGGAGAAAGGTACGCTTTCTATAGGGGCGCCCTCGGTACATGCGTCCACGTTCCTGGCCGATATGCTGGGAAGATTCCGTCAGCGCCATCCGGCTCTTGACATGCGTTTACAAGAAGCTCCAACCGGCGAATTGCCGAATTTATTGCGCTCGCGCAATATAGAGTTGGCCTTGGGGGATTTCCAGCCAGGCACTAAAGATATTGTTGCCAAGCCGCTGTTTACCGAGCGGCTGGTCGTGCTGGCTCATCGCACTTTAACGACGACGTCACCATGTTCCTGGCAAAAATTCCTGGAGTTGCCAGTAGTTTCCATTGCTCAAAGCAGCAGTGTCGGCCAGTTGATCCAAGAGACTGTTTGCCGTCAGATTAAGGCTGAATACAAGCCGATCATCGAGGCGGCAAGCTGGATGAGCGTTGTCGCCCTGACTCAGACGCTTCGAGGTGCATGCATCGTTCCATATCAGGTAGCAGAGAGGGTGAAATCCCTGGTATTAAGCGGCGAGTTGGTCCAGCTTGAGTTACAGAGGCCAACGGTTGGGCGGACAATTTTCGTAGCCCATTTGGCATCGCATACATTGACGCCTACAGCCAGAGCGTTCCTCGCGCTGTTAACGAGTACTTTCCCACCTATATGATGCGTTTAAATTTAAGTATGTTGCATAATTGCATGGCATTCGTCTGATAATTGGGACTCAGGAGCGGACAAGTATATGAGTATCGGGAACGAGGAAAAGAAGGGGGCTGAAGGCGTTATTGCCGTCACCAGAGCTATAAAGTTGTTGGAAGCTTTTGAAGCTGAAGATGAATATTTATCGCTGGCTGATTTAAGCCGTCGTAGTGAAATTCATAAAACAACAGTGTTGCGTATTGCGCGTACGTTGGCCAGCCACCACTATTTAGTAAATAGAGAAGACGGCGCATGGCGTCTTGGTCCGGCGGCTGGCTGGCTGGGAGCGCGTTATCGATCTTCATTTAATGTTGCCTCCGAGGTCGAGCCGGTGCTGGTTGAACTTACGCAGATTTCAGGTGAAAGCGCAACTTTTTTTGTTCAGGAAGGCGATGTACGGATTTGCCTGTATCGTGTGGAAAGTTCCCAGGCTGTGCGTTTCCATATTCCTGTTGGCCAGGTTTTGCCGTTGGACAAAGGATCACCCGGGAAGGTAATTCTTGCTTTTACAGGCGCGCCAGATAAAGAATTTGATTCTATCCGACGCAAGGGCTATTACATTTCCATAGGCGAACGTGATCCCGATGTCGCGAGCATTTCGGCGCCAGTATATGGGGCTAAATGGAAACTGTTGGGCGCGATCAGTATTTCAGGCCCATCCAGCCGGCTTCCCAAGAAAAAGCTGGAAAGTCTTGCCGAGGTTCTTCTAACTAAAGCAAATCGTTTATCGATAACATTGGGAGGCCGTCGACCGCCGCAAAGTATGACGGCGGCGATGTCGAAATGGCATCCGTAAAGCAGGCCGGGTCAAACTTGGGAACACCACGCTTTAATCAATGATACGGACGTAGGCGTTTTTGATGCAAACGTCAATAATGGTCAAGCAATACCCGAATGGCTGGACATGTTGGCAGCTGGATTCTATAAAAGAAGAAACCAATATTTTTCTGGAATCCAACGTAATTGACTTCAATGGCGTCCTTTACTCTGCTGCCCGAGTCCGGTGCACACATTCTTATTGTCGATGATCGCCCCGACGAACTGCGCCAATTGATGGAAATCTTCCGGGGGCACGGGCTAAGGTTAAGCATCGCCTTTGATGGCGCACAAGGTTATGATCGCGCGCTGGCATTGATGCCAGATGCCATACTGCTAGAAACCAGAACGCCGAAGATGGATGGTTTTGCCCTGACGCGCATGCTCAAGGCTAATCCTGTGACAGCCCGTATACCAATCTTATTTCTTACCGTTTCCGGCGAGGTCAATGCGCGTCTGGAAGGATTGCGCGCGGGCGGGGTGGACTATATCACCAAGCCTTTTTCAGCCGAAGAGGTGTTTGAGCGAGTCAATATCCACCTGCGGCTTTCCGGCGCAATAGCGGCAGGTAATGATTTGTTGGCTGATGGTATCGCCAAGACCGGCACAGGCGAGTATGGCGTGCTGGTATGCGCGGCTCAAAAATACCTTTCCAGTCGACTGTCGAATCCTCCGCGGCTAAGCAACCTGGCTCTTACGTTCGGGGTGACTGAAAGGCGGCTCTCAGCCGCGTTTCGTCACTGTCTGGGGATAACGGTATTTGAGTTCTTGCGTCAGGAGCGCATGCGCAAGGCTAAGAGGTTACTGGTTCAGACAACTCTTGGCATTGCGGCAATAGCGGAAGAAGTCGGGTTTTCCAGCGCGGCCAATTTTTCCACGGCATTTCGGGACTATACGGGAAGTTCGCCATCGGCCTTCAGAACCCAGGAGTCTCAGGTAGTAGTTTCCAGCGGACTGTTTGGGCTGCACTGTCTATTCTGATATTTTTTACATTCTTGCATTAGGGCAAAGTATTTTGCAAGAAAATCAAAAGCTTGTTGGTGACAGATAAGGCAAGATGGTGCCAACCTTAATAACTAGTTACTTTCTTGGCGGCTAGGGCCTGTGGGCAGAATGGTTCGGCGATTTGCATCGTAATACAAGGAAGCAGCCTGTTATGAAGACCCTCTACGGACCGGGCGAGGCCAAAAAGCGGTTCCAGTTTTATATTCCTATTCCGGATTTTTTAAGCTACCTCTGGATGCAGGAGCAGGAAAGCCGCATTCATGCTATTGCCCGGCAAACTCTTGCGAAGCATGACGTTCAACGTAGAAGTGATCTGAGTGTGTGCCGACACGAAAAACACGGACGATGTATTGTCGTGGAAGCCTGCAGTTTAGGCATTCTTGAGATTATTCGACAAGAACTGGAAAAGGAGGGGTTTTATATTGAAGGCGGTTTCCAGACCGAAGATCAATAGCGTAGTTGTTAACTGAAACAACTTCTGCACGACGGGCGCTTGTGCCCTGGGCGCTGACTGCGCAATAGCGCCGCGACGGCACCTTACTGTTACCATGCGTATAAAATGTATCTGTTTTCGCTGCTGGGTAACCGGGCGTCGTGGCGATGTATGACAGTTGCCGCCGCTACTTAACACACAAGAATTCGACATTTACGCGATATGAAGATAGCCTCTTTGGAAGACGATCTGGCGCAAGCTCAGCTTATTCAACACGTGCTGGCCGAAGCGGGGCACACTTGCAGCTCTTTTGCGACGGGGCAAGAACTGCTTAATGTTTTGCAAAAATCGCAACCATTTGATCTGTTGCTGCTTGACTGGGAAATCCCTGATATTACAGGACTGGAAATCGTCCGGTGGGTGCGGGTCCACGTGGGGTATGACCTTCCTATTATGTTTTTGACCAGTCGAACTTTGGAAAGCGATCTCGTTATTGGCTTGCAGGCTGGCGCCGACGATTACATGGTTAAGCCCATACGCGCCGGCGAGCTTGTCGCGCGAATCGATGCGCTATCGCGGCGGCACAGTTTGCCGCAATCCAGCAAACAAATCTTTAACGTTGAAGCTTACGTCATTGATCCAGTGGCCGGCAAAATCAGCTTGCAAGGTCAGGAAGTGGTACTGGCGCCTAAAGAGTTCGAACTGGCCGTGTTGTTTTTCCGTAATCCTGCACGGCTGTTTTCCAGGGATGTATTAAGCGCCCTGATTTGGAACCGCGAGGTTCCTGCTACTTCACGTACTCTCGACACCCATCTGTCGAGTATTCGTCAGAAATTGCAATTGCGGCCCGAGCACGGTGTTCGCTTAACGTCTTCTTATGCCCTGGGCTATCGCCTGGACCTCGTAAGCAATAGTACAACCCCTTAGACCACGGAATTGATTATGTTGTTTTGCCGCGTGCTTTTATCGCTTATCGTCAGTGGGGGGCTCGCCGTTTTATCAACCCCCGTGTTCGCTCAAGCCGCCGGCGCCAAGGGCGAAAATTTTTTATATCGTGTTATATCAGGCGACACTCTCGGAGATCTGGCAGAACGATTTACGTATGGGTGGTCTAACTGGTCGACACTTCAAACGCTTAATAACGTTCAAGAGACGACCGAGCTGCCTATCGGGCTTCTGCTAAAAATACCTTTTTCGCTTATTCCGGAGCTTCCCGCTGTTGCCGTTGTAAGTCATCTGGTCGGACATGCCGATGCCAACGGCCAAACGCTCCAGGTCAAATCGCAGCTTGCCGAGGGCCAGACGGTAAGGACCGGAAAAAACGGCTTTGTTACTTTGCAGCTTGACGATGGCAGTCTTCTTAGCGTTCTTGCATCATCGTCGTTGTCGATCAAGCGTTTGCGGGTTTTTAAGGGGACAGGTCTGACCGACTCGATTATTGAAGTTAAAAGCGGTTCTCTTGAGTCCGAGGTGGCTCCGCAGAAAACGGGCGTAGGGCGTTTCGAGGTACGCACTCCCGTTAGTGTGACGGGGGTGCGCGGCACACGTTTACGCGTGCATATGTCGACGCAAGGTGCTCGAAGCGAAGTGGTGCAAGGGCAGGCCGGCGTTGAGGCGAAGCAGGCGTCCGAAGTGGTGTTGAGAGAGAAACGTGGCGTGGCTGTGAGCACCTCCGGAGAAAGCACCGGAGCGCGTGATCTCTTGTCCGCACCCGATTTACCCGTGCCGGTGCGTGCAGCAGCTGGCTGGACCATGAGCTTTCCTCCTGTTTCCGGCGCCAGTGCTTATTTGGTAAGGGTTGCGTCCGACCCGAATGGCTCCGATCTTGTTTCCAGCCAGCAATTTCAAGCCGCCCAGGTTCAATTCAGCGCTCCGTCGGCCGGGACATATTATGTGTTTGTCCGTGCTCTGGACAATGTGGGGCTTGGCGGTCTGGATGCCAGGCAATCGTTCGAAGGGAAAAATGTACTGCGTGCTTTCGGCGGCATAAATGTTTTGTCCGGTTCAGGTCAACCGGTAGCCGTCGCCAATTATTAATATGTGGTGGCCTATTGGAAAACGCAATAAAGGCCTTTCGCAAGTACTGGAGCAACGCATTCATATCGAGTGGGTCGTTGTCAGTCTGGTGCTGGTGCTGCTGACATTATCAATTAGTTATTTCGATCGTTACGTTGGGCTTGACCGGGTTAACCAGGCTGTCTATGACAGAACTTTGAGTGCGGCTGTCAAGACGCCTGCGGCAGACGATATTGTCATTATTGCTATCGACGATGACAGTATCGGACAGATGGGGTACTGGCCATGGCGCCGGGCGGTTCATGCGCAATTGTTAGGCCAATTGAGCCAGGCAAAGGCGGTTGGGCTGGATATCATTTTTAATGACAGCAATCCTGCTTATCCCAATGACGATCAGTGGCTGGCAAAAGCTATAGCGGCGCAGGGACGTGTGGTGTTGCCGCTTTTATCCGATAAAAACGACGGCAGCTTAAGCATGCCTTTGCCTGTATTGGCTCAGGCAGCCAGACGCATTGGCAGCATTAACATCTATCCTGATGACGACGCGGTGGTTCGCTCTGTTGTTTTGCAGGACGTCCTTCCATCGGGAATAACGACCGGCCATTTTATATTGGGTATGCTCGATGCGGCCGGTGAGGAGGCGTTGGCGCTTAAATTAAAACAGCAGGAAGGCAGTTCTGCGTTGCTTATTTCGTACGCGGGCAGAGCCGGCAGCTTTACCATGTATCCGTATACGCAGGTGCTGAATGGAGATATTCCGGCATCGGTTTTCAGTGGGAAATATGTCTTGATCGGCTCTTGGGCCTCTGGATTGGGAGACTACTTCCCGACCTCGCTCTCGGAAGATGGTGAATCGATGGCAGGGGTCGAGATACTAGCCAACGGTTTGCAGAATGCCCTGCGGAATGACTGGATCCATACCCCAAATCGATGGCAAAGCGCTCTTCTTTCGACATTGCCGGTCTTGCTGGTGTGCCTGGTGCTGCGGCGATTCTCTCCTCGCCGATCTTTTTTTATTTCTGCTGTCGTGCTGTTGGTGATTTTTGCCGGTAACTGGCTATTGATAAGTTATGCCAACTTCTGGGTTCCGTCAGCCGCCAGCCTGGTTGGTGTTGGCCTGACGTATCCCGTCTGGAGCTGGAGAAGCCAAGAGGCGGCTTTGCAGCATTTCGACCGAGAGCTCCAGAAACTGAACGATGGGCAGTTGCCCTATATACAAACCAAGGTAGCCGATGACCTTATCTTGTCGGACGGATCGCTGTCGGCGCGGGTTATAAAACTGCATCACGCCATCTCGTTATTACATCAAGCCGTGCGCCAGCGCGAAGAGGTTTTGCGGTTTATTTCACACGATATGCGTTCGCCTCAAAATTCGATATTGGCTCTGACTCAATTGCAAAATAATAGTCAAGCGCCTTTGCTTCAAGGTGAATTGCTGGCGCGGATTGATCAGTACGCGAATACAACACTTGCTTTGGTCGACAGTTTCGTGCAGCTTGCGCGCGCGGAGTCGATGGAGATGGAGTACTGCGAACTGGATCTTGTCGACCTGCTTGCCACGACCTGCGATGAGCGTTGGCCTTTGGCGCAACAGCGCAGTAGTGTCATTGCGTTTGTAACGCAAATGGATTGTGCGTATGTCAATGCCGATGGCGGCATGCTTTCGCGCGCGTTTGGGAATCTTCTTGATAATGCTGTTAACTATAGTCCGGCCGGATCGCGGATTGAGTGCCGCTTGTCCAGGGAAGGTAACGAGCTGCTGGTCGCTGTTCAAGACCAGGGGCGGGGCCTTAGTCCTGCTCAGCAGGCCTCATTATTTACGCCGTTCAGACGCTTTGAGCAGAACCCCGCCGATAACCCTGCGGGCAGCGGCCTGGGCTTGGCGTTTGTAAGAACGGTCGTCGAGCGCCATAAGGGTGTCATTACGGTTCAAAGCGTTGAAGGCGAAGGCAGCACTTTTAGCGTGCGCCTGGCAATGGCCGACGTTGACTGACCATGCTGCGTTCAAGCGGATTAATCACGTTTGGCATTCTGCAACTCTTCAATGCGCAGCGCTTGTGCATGAATAATATTTTCTAGTTCTCTGTTTTCGGCTTGTAGTTCGCGCATAAGAGTCTGAAGGCTTGCGATCAACTTAAGCAGGCGGACAAGCGTTGTTCTGCGATGCCGGGTTGTTTTGAGAATTTTGAAGACTTCGGAGTCAGCACCCTGTTGCGGCGCCTTTTCTAGAGGTGTGTTGCGGCCTGTTGTTGTCATAACCTGCTGCCCAAGATAGTAAATACTTGGGCATCGAGTGTTGTTGCAATAGCTTCGTTATAAGCAATCTGCGCCAGCTCGTCGACGTATTCTTCTGGAACCTGACAATCTTTAACTGTCGGGGCTGTTGCGCTATTAGCCTGTTGCTGTCCCGATGCCTATAATCGGGTCACCTCTGACTTAGGAAATACCATGACCATTTCTCTTTACGCTGCTTCAGTTCCCGTTTTCAAACAAATGCTAAACAGCATGAACCATGTTTTGACTAAAGCGGAAGAGCATGCTGAAGCCAAAAATATTGATCCCAGCGCACTATTACAAGCCCGGCTTTTTCCCGACATGTTCCAGTTGCTCCGTCAGGTGCAGATTGCCACCGATTTTGCTCGCGGGGTTTCTGCGAGACTGGCCGGAGCAGAGGTGCCAAAGTATGAAGATAAAGAACAGACGTTTGCCGACCTTCGTGAATTGATCGCCAAAACCCTGACCTTTATTGAGGGGTTTGCGCCAGCCCAGATTGACGGCAACGAAGACCGCGTTATTGTTACGCGTCCGGGCACACCCAAAGAGAAAAAATTTACCGGCCAGTCTTATTTATTAAGTTATGGTTTGCCGCAATTTTTCTTCCATGTGACTACCGCTTATGCCATCTTGCGTCACAACGGTATTGAAGTGGGCAAGCGCGATTACATGGGGCAATACTAAGCGCATTGGGTTATAGGGCTTTCATGTGATGGTGAACGGCCCTCAAAAAAACCGGGACTGAAGTCCCGACTTTTAGGGCCGTTCATATGCGTTCAGTTAGATGAAACGCCTCCCATTTGTTTGATGAGCTTGCTCCATTTTTCAACATCTTCGCTCAAATACTTATCGTAGTCCGCAGGGGTATTGACGACTACGGTTGCGCCCTGATCAACGATTTTTTGTTGAAAAGCCGGATTGGCGGCAGCGTCTTTTACGGCTTTATACAAGCGTTCAACGATAGCGGGGTCTGTGCCCTTTGGCGCCAATAGGCCGAACATGGTGCCGAAGTCAAAATCGCTAATGCCTTCCTCGGCAAAGGTCGGTACATCCGGCAGTACAGGAAGCCTGTCTTTGCTGGCTACAGCAATTGCCTTAAGCCGGTTGGCGCTTAGCATGGCTTTGGCCGAGACATAGGTGGTGAATGTCATTTGCACTTGGCCTGCCACGATATCTGTGATGGCCGGTGC
>DATCVA010000187.1:0-3843 GCA_036567205.1 Eoetvoesiella sp.
CAAAGCCCGCTGGGCTCTTATGCCGAAGTGCGCAATATGCCGGCGCATCAGGTTGTAAAAATTCCTAAGGGCGTCAGTTTTGAAGACGCCGCGGCCATGATGCTCAAAGGGCTGACCGTTCAATATTTGTTCCGGCAAACCTACCGTTTGCAAGGCAATGAAACCATCTTGTTTCACGCCGCTGCCGGCGGGGTTGGCTTGATTGCCTGCCAGTGGGCCAAAGCCTTGGGCGTCAAGCTCATCGGTACCGCGTCCAGCCCTGAAAAGGCAGCGCTGGCTAAGGCGCACGGTGCCTGGGAAGTTATTGACTACTCGAAAGAAAATGTAGTTGAGCGCGTTAAAGAGCTGACCAATGGCAAAAAAGTGCCGGTGGTTTACGATGGAGTGGGTAAAGATACGTGGCTGACCTCGCTCGATTGTCTTGAGCCACGGGGCCTGATGGTGAGTTTCGGCAATGCCTCGGGCCCCGTGGATGGCGTCAATCTGGGAATTCTAGCCAGTAAAGGTTCGTTGTATGTCACACGTCCTACTGTAGCGACGCATGTGGGAACGCTTGAAAAGCTGACAGCGGCATCTGACGAACTTTTTGGTCTGGTCGCCAAAAAGAAAATCAAAATTAATATTGGTCAGCGCTTTCCGCTGGAAGCGGCCGGTGATGCGCAAGAAGCATTGGCATCACGCAAAACCACCGGCGCTACTATCTTGACTCTGGACTAGCGCGTTGGAAGCGAGGCCGGCCTAAGCCCGCCTCGCCCGGAATTAATTGTTTGCTTCTTCCAGGTGATAGCGCCTGACGCGTTCGACCTCGTTCTTCGAGCCCAGAATTACACCTATGCGCTGATGCAGCTTGGTAGGCAGGGCTTCCAGAATACGCTGAGTCCCGTCGATGGCGGCGCCTCCAGCCTGCTCGACAATAAAGCTCATTGGGTTGGCTTCATACATAAGCCGCAGCTTGCCGTTTTTACCTGACGGGCGTTCGTCGCGCGGGTACATAAAGATGCCGCCACGCGTCAGAATGCGATGTACGTCGGCCACCATGGATGCGATCCAGCGCATGTTGTAGTCTTTGTCCAGCACCCCCGTTTTTCCAGCCAGACAGTCGCCGATATAGCGCTTGACCGGCGGTTCCCAGTGGCGCATGTTGGACATGTTAATGGCAAATTCGGACGTGTCTTCGGGAATGGTGATATTTTCGTCCGTAAGCACCCACGAGCCCATTTCACGGTCGAGTGTAAAACCCACTACGCCGGTGCCAACTGTTAGCACCAGCATGCTTTGCGGGCCATATACGGCATAGCCGGCGGCGACTTGCTGGGTTCCGGGCTGTAAGAAATCGTTTTCATCGACTTCGCGGCCCGACGCATGGTGCGGCGCGTGCAGAACCGAAAAAATCGTACCGATCGACACATTGACGTCGATATTGGATGAGCCGTCGAGGGGATCGAACAAAAGTAAATATTCGCCCTTGGGATAGCGATTGGGAATGAGATGGATAGTTTCCATTTCTTCCGAGGCCATGGCTGCCAGGTGACCGCCCCATTCGTTGGCTTCAAGCAGGATTTCGTTGGACAGGACGTCAAGTTTTTTTTGCACTTCGCCTTGAACGTTCTCGGTTTCCAGACTGCCCAGCACGCCACCCAGGGCGCCTTTGCCGACGGCGTGGCCAATGGCTTTGCAGGCCCGGGCAACGGTTTCGATCAGTAGCCGGACTTCGGCCGAAACCGCTTGTTGTTTTCGTTGTTGTTCAACGAGGTATTGTGTAAGTGTTTTACGTTTCAAGCTCAGCTCCTGCTAAATATTTAAGGCTTTGGTCACTATCTCGGCAACATTGCGCGAGAGTGCGGGGTGTTCCTGGATGCGTTCCAGCGCTTGCTTGATGGCATCCCGGCTGGCCGGAATGTAGCGCGCCCAATTATCGAATGTTCGTGCCAGCCGAGCCGCAATCTCGGGGTTTAGTTGATCCAGGGCGATGACCTGCTCGGCCCAGAATTCATACCCTTCGGGATGGTGGATGCCTTGCAGGTTGTTTATACAAAATTGAAAAATCAGCGAGCGGGCCCGGTTAGGGTTGCGCAGCGTAAAGGCCGGGTGCAGCATCAAGGCCCTCACTGTACTTATCTTGGTCGTCGGGGCTGTTGCCTGCAAGGTAAACCAGCGGTCGACGACCAGCGGGTCTTGCTGCCATTGTTCGTAAAAGTGGCTCAGGGCTTGCGAGCTGGCCGGCGTCTGGCTGAAGCCGACCAGTGCGGACAGGCCGCCCATGCGGTCCGTCATGTTTTGAGCCTGGTAATACTGCGTCAGCGCAAGCGCCTCGGCCTGTTCATCGTTGCCTGCCATTAAGTAGCTGAGCGCCAGATTTTTTAACGCGCGTTGGCCTGCTGAAATGGCATCAGGGCTGTATTGACCTGTTGCGGCTGTCGCCATGGCTTCGTAGGCGGAGCGCCAGTCCGAAGCTAACGATGCGCCCAGTACACTGCGCAAATACTGGCGGGCGCTGGCAACGGCAATTGGGTCCATGGGAGAGGTTTTTTCCAGCAACACCTTTTCCGCGGGAAGGGTAAGGGCGCGAGTACGGTAAGCTGGCGTAAGTTGAGCATCGTGCAGTATGGCGCGCCATGCCGCGATAAATTCGGGGCTTACTTGCAGCGGTACACCGGACTGTATGGCCGCGACGAGGATTAGCAGTTGTCGGGTAGCGAGTTCCTGACCAGCTTCCCAGCGGGCAAAGGGGTCTGAATCGTGTTGCGCCAGCAGAGTCAGCTCGGTGTCTGACCAGTCATATTCGATAATGACCGGCGCCGAGAAGTTGCGCAGTAACGAAGGAACGGGTGCTTCGGGAATGTTGGTGAATTCCCAGGTTTGTTGCTGCGTGCAGAGCTCAAGCACCACGGTGTCTTGTGTTTGACCGTTAGCGGTAAGGGGTAATGCGCGGCCTTGGGTATCGAGCAGGCCCAATGCAAACGGAATATGCAGCGGTAGTTTTTCAGCCGGTGGGTTTTGCAGTTTTTCGATGCCGACAGGATCACAGCGCTGGCTTAGTGTTATAGCGCACGATTGGGTTTTCTTGTTGTAGCTAAGTTCGACCTTGACCCGTGGGGTGCCTGCTTGTTCGTACCAGCGTCGGAAGATAGCGAGGTTTTTGCCGGAGTTTTGCCGGATGTAGACCGACTCCATCGCACGTACAAAGTCGTCGCAGGTTACGGCTGATCCGTCGTGGCGGCGAAAGTACTCATCCATGCCTGCGCGAAAACCTTCTTCACCCAGTAAGGTATGCTGCATGCGAATGACTTCCGCGCCTTTTTCGTAAATGGTGGCGGTATAAAAGTTGCCGATTTCCTGATAGCTTTCCGGGCGTATCGGATGGGCCATCGGGCCAGCATCCTCAGGAAACTGAGCGATTCTTAATGTAGTGACGTCGTCTATACGCTTAACGGCACGAGCGCTTTTAGCCTCTGCCTCGGAAAGTCCGTTGGCCATCATGTCGGCCGAGAACTCCTGGTCGCGAAAAACGGTTAAACCTTCTTTGAGAGACAGCTGGAACCAGTCGCGGCAGGTGACCCGGTTTCCCGTCCAGTTGTGAAAGTACTCGTGCCCAATTACGGCTTCGATGGCTTGGTAGCTTGCATCGGTGGCAGTGTCGGGCTCGGCCAGGACGTAGGATGAATTGAAAACATTCAACCCCTTGTTTTCCATGGCGCCCATATTGAAATCGCGTGCGGCGACAACCATAAAGCGATCAAGATCAAGTTCCAGGCCAAAGCGCTGCTCGTCCCACTTGACCGAGCGGGCCAGGCAATCGAGAGCCCAGGCCGTTTTATTTTCAGAACCCCGGTCACTGTATAT
>DATCVA010000188.1:0-6726 GCA_036567205.1 Eoetvoesiella sp.
ATGCCGAAAGCAATGACTTACCATTTAAAGCCCGCTCTTCCGCCAGCGCAAGTGCGGCGCCCAATGTTGCTTGCGCGTGGTGGCCCTGCACTTTGTAGCACTCGTCCATGTCCAGGACGTTGCCCAAACGACCGTTTGCCCACGCGGCAACCGATGTGGATGCTTTCTGACCGGTACCGATAACAGTGGCCGGACCCGTTCCCTGACTGTGCACAATACGACGCACGGCAAGACCAGGCGTAGTTCCCACTGCACCCATCGCGCAACCTATGGTGTCAAGCATCAAAAGCTTCGCAGAATGCACGACGGGTGCGGGCAAATCCTCGTATCGTGTAGAGAGGGCGAATTGTGCAAGCTGTTCGGTAACGCTCATGCCGCTATCCTTTGATTAATGGAACCAGTCATGGCCGGGTTGGACTCGCTGTCAGAACTCATTTTCTTCGTCTCAAAAATAGCTTATATGGTTAGCGGACGGATCATTTCGTCGGCACCACGCTTAATGGCGTCTACTGCCGCGATCCGACCAAAAATACAACCTTTGACCAAAGACGAACCACTCATGTAGGTTTCTCCGTGAAAACCTCCCATGACTTCGCCGGTGGCATAAAGCCCGTCGATCACCTGGCCAAATATATTCAGGACTCGCGCACTGGTATCGGTACGCAAACCGCAATAAGTTGATGTAAGGCCCGTCGTGCATCCCAATCCATAGAACGGCGCCGTCTCTACCTGTGTCGGTTTTCCGTAACCAGTACTAAGCGAGGTTCGACCGAACTCATCGGAGATCAGGCCGTCACACGCCTGGTTGTAGCGCGCCACCGTCGCTTGCAGTTCCTTAGCATCAATGCCTAATTTCGCGGCCAGCTCCGGCAGGGTATTAGCCTGCTGTATTAACCCCGACTCAAGCCCGGCCTTATAATCGGCCACGTTGGGCAAAGGCGACGACTGATCCATTACCGTTTGATCGAACACCTGGAACGCCAGCGCGTCGTCCTGCTGCAAACACGCATCGCCAATAACTTTGTATGAAACCGACTCGTTAATGAAACGCCTGCCTTTGGCATTGACGACAATGGCCCCACGGTACATAGCGGATATCAGGCGGGGCGCGATGTCTTCTTTTCCGGGCGTTGGGCTTCCCACAGGAGCCCCGAACGTTCCCTTGACATAACCGATGTCGATCAAGTCAGCACCCAGAGCCCAAGCCATACGAAGGCCATCGCCGGTATTACCTTCGCCCCCCATGGGCCTGGCGGTACGCAAATGCGGCACGAACCGTTCAACCAGATCCGCGGCGCGCGAAAAACCACCGGTAGCGATGATCACCCCGCCCTTTGCTTCAATTCGCTGACCGTCGGCAAGCTCTACACCTGCAACTTTGCGGTCGTCTCCCGCGCCCGTCGTAATCAACTGTTTAACGCCCGAATTAGTACGGAAAACGACGCCGCTCTTTAATACTTGCTCGTGCAACACCTCAAGTACATGAACCGGATTAATGCTGTGGTTGCGCGGAACAGACTGGCTGCCGCTTAACGACACTTTGTCGAAATGCAATCCCATCTCACCAAGCCATTTATAAGCCTCATACTGACGCTCTGCGTAAACGTGAACAAGCGCTCCGTCATTACGATATTTTCCCGCTTTAAGCAGATCTTCTTCGAGTAATGCCGCGCTATCGTCAACGCCCTGCTTTTTCTGAGTCTCGGTTCCCGCAAAGGCAAAGGCTCCGCCGCACATCGCGGTGCTTCCACCGAAATTGGCCGTTTTTTCCAGTAGCAGGACCTTGACTCCATTACGGCCTGCTTCAAGCGCGGCACAATGGCCGGCCATGCCGGCGCCGATTACGATTACATCAAAATTTTCTGAAAATAGGGTCATGATGAACTCGTTTGAAGTTAATTGCCGGACACTGTCCGCATTAATTGATCGGCATCCGCCGGAAGGGCGTCCCCCCGCCAGGCGACATGGCCATCGGGGCGCACCAGCACGTACTTTTTTGTGTAAACCTCGTGTACCACTGCTTCGGACAAGGGTTCGATCTTGAAAGGAATATGCAAAGAATCGGCTGCCTGCGCCAGTACCCGGGCATTAATGCTGTCTTGTAAATTGCACACCAGGACATAGCCGCGCCCAAATAAATCCAGGGTAGACCTGCCGTCGGATAGCCACACATGCGGAGCACGGCAACCTACCCTGGTCGACGGCTGATAATTCGTGGCATCAGCCCATTCCGATTGAATTTTGTCGAAATCTTCAGCCTCGGTGTACACACAAACAGGAGACTGCAAATAGCGATATCCCAAATGAATATTGGCGGAGAACCATTCTCGCTTCATGGATGCCGTAAGCTCGTAACCCACCCGCTTGCGGACCAATTCGCCTTCAGGAGTGTCGCTTAGAAGTTCTGGATTGCTTCCCGGACACAGCATGCGCACAAGATTACCGCTGGCTTCCATAACATTACGCTCTCCAACGGGACGGCGCTCGACATCATAGGAAGCCAGTAAACCGTCACCTCCCCAGCCCTCGAGCATGGCCGCCAGCTTCCATGAAAGGTCCACCGAGTCCTGAATTCCGGTATTCATGCCGAAGCCGCCTGTAGGCGACATTACATGCGCCGCATCCCCTGCGATAAAGCCGTTGGAATGCCGATAGCCCGACACCATTTGCTCCTGGCGCCACCACGCAACAACAGTAAGGATTTCAAGCTCGACGGGGCGCCCGACAACCTCAGTAATTAATGTGTGAATTTCATTATTGGTGTATTCGCGCTTTTCAGCGCCGCCCAATAGCGAGAAGCGCCATCGATCCGCGCCATTAATGGCAACCAACGTAGCCCAAGTACCTTCGGGACTCACGAAAATATACCTGTACCCTGGTTTTTTATTATGCAGCTCGTTCAAGTTATCGCACTGAAAAATAACATTGGTCGTATGCGTCAGATTGCCCCGACCCTTGACCTCTATTCCCAGCGAGTCTCGCACACCGCTTCGGGCGCCATCACACCCCACGATATAGCGCGCACGATAGGTAAGTTTTTCGCCGTCAACAAGGCGTTCCACCAACGCTTCCACACCAGAGTCATCCTGAGTGAACGACAGTAATTTATGACCATAATTAACTTTCACCGTTGGCCACGACGCAGCAAAACGCTGCAGGATGGGGTCAAACATGTTTTGCGGACAGCGCTCGCGCGTCTGCGGGCTGAACCTTGACGGCTTATCGTCCTTGGGGGCAGGAAAAGGCTCACGGCCCAACTCCCATCCGTTAAGGCTGGTCAAATACACATTGTCTTGCGGATAATCACGCTTGTAAGGGCTGGCTTCCACATCCGAAACAATACCCCAGCGTCGGCAAAACTCCATGGTACGAACGCCAACGCCATCCATTTTGGGTTGCCATATCGAGCCATCGCCCTGCTCTATCAGTTCGCACGACCGGCCGCGCCATCCCAAGTCTCCAGCCAGGCTAAGCCCCACAGGCCCCCCGCCTATCACCAGCACTTCCGTTTCTATTACTTTCATTTAAAGCGAACCTCGATTGCTCAATTAAAATTCGGGTCAGGCAGATTCAGCATGCACTGTCTTGGCAATGTGTTCCGCTGCCCGCAACCCCGTCGTCGCAGCTTTGGACAGCCCCCCCACATAACCAATGCTGTCCCCACCTTCCAGCCCGCCGCTGGCACTGCCTACGGCGTAAAGTCCGGGAAACACCCCTCCATCCGCCGCCATCGCCCTTGACCATTCGTCAATTTCAACGCCGCCCATTGTGTAAGTCATACCCGCACATACAGGCACGCCGTAAAATGGCGCCGTCTTTATAGGCATGGCCGGATATGTTTGAAGACTGCGCGGGGGGTCTAACGATGCCAGACCATTGGTTTGCAATGCCTGGTTGTAGTCGTCGACAGATTTGATTAGTTCGCTTGAGGGCAACCCCAGCTTTTGCGCGAGTTCTTCCAGAGTATTGGCACGCACAACGGTGCCGCCACATTGCTCCATATTGGGATTTGGCGGCAAAAATCGCGACTTCCCCGGGCCGTCCCAAATAAGCTGATCAAAAATAACAGTGGCAGTCAAAGGGTCGGGCAGTGCAGCCACGCAATTGGCAAGATACACGCCCCCCCGGCCCTCATCGGCAAAACGCTTTGCATCGGCGCCAACAATAATCGCTGATGTCGCCACGTTGTCCATCCATGGCAGAGGCCAAAGGCGAGGATCGGTAAGCGCCTTACGATTTTGCAGATGGCCATAAAACCCAACCAGGCTCGAAAGTTTTGCGCCTGCCGCCTTCGCCATGCGAACACCATCGCCCAAACCCGACCCGGCATTACGCTGCAAGATTTTTTCGGGCTCTGACGATATGTTGTGACGCACAAGATCAGGATCACATTGAAAGCCGCCGTCAGCAATAACAACCGCCTTGGCCGAGACCTGGAATGCGCCGGTATCGGATTGCCCCTTCACGCCGATACAAACGTTGTCTACTACGATTAGATCCAGCGCACGATGACCGCGCAATATTCGGCCATTGCTCTTTTCTAGCACCGAGCCCAGCGTACGCAGCAGCACATCGCCGCCGCGACCACGCCAATCAGAGCCGACACGCTGAAGCGAAGGCGGGGAAAGCACAAAATTATGATGGGGCTCCGCCCCACCCCTGATGAACCGGATTCCCTGGCTTTGCAACCATTTGACGGCACGCAAAGTATCTGACGCAACCGCACGAGCGAGTTCGGGATGCGCGGCGCCCTGCGTCGCAGTTTGAATGGCCTGTTCAAGATCCTCGGGCTTGCTTTGAATGTCGCGTAAACATATATGAAATGCACCACCAGTAAGACGTGAATTACAAAGATAGTCAGCGTCGGGGGAACGCTCCAGCACCACCACGCTTAGCTTTTGCTCGGCTGCGCGCACCGCAGCCGTCAAACCCGCCAAGCCGGCGCCAATAACGCACACATCACATTTAATTGGATTGCTCATCGTGGCATTAGCGTTTCAGCGACCAATTCGATCACCTCAACCGCTACCCGCAGTAAAAAATAAACAACAACGCCCAACACAACAGCGACAGGATAAAGATCGATAAAACCGGTTCGAAAGGCAGCCCAGGCCACCAGCGCTACCGTCCCTGCCGTGCCCGCGTTAATAACCGACTTTTTGTGCGACAAGAGCCTGCGAATCAAAGGGAACGGTGCTGGCGGGGACTCCGGCCCGCCCGGCGATGCATAAGCTGAAATTTCTTGCATGGAAGTTCCTTATTTTTCAGAAATGAACATGGTCGGGTTACCCCACCTTAATTCCAGTTTCATCAATGAATTTTCGCCACTTGATAAGGTCGGTGCGAATGGTTTTTTCAAGATACTGGGTGCTTGTATCCTCGGCGGGGTCTACACCAATCGCCTTAAGACGTTCCTGAAAGGCCGGCGAGCGAACAACCTCGCCAATTTCCTTATTTAGCCGTTCGACTACTTCTTTAGGCGTACCCGCAGGCGCAACAATGCTGTACCAGGTATTGATCACAAAGCCATCGATCCCCGCCTCTTTCATGGTCGGAACATCGGGCGCTGCACCAAGTCGATTGGCCCCTGTTACCCCTAATGCGCGTAATTTGCCGGCCTTGACGTGCGGCAATGCAGAGGTATCGCTAAAGACAAAGTCGACCTGCTTGCCCAGTAAAGCAATAACCGCCGGCCCGATGCCCTTGTAGGGAACATGAGTTACGGGCGCGTCAGCCAAACGCTGAAACATTTCGCCGGACAGATGGGGCGTGGCCCCGTTACCCGAAGAGCCAAAGAAAAGCTTGGCTGGATTAGCCTTTGCGGCAACTGCCAGGTCGCTGACTGTTTTGTAAGGACTATCGGCGTTAACCACCAAAATATTCGACGATGTGTAAACCATCGACACCGGGGTAAAGTCCTTGATCGGGTCGTAAGTAAGATTGGAATATAGATTGGGATTGATGGCCATAGTGCTATTCACGGCCATGAGCAGCGTGTAGCCATCCGGCGCCGATTTCGCCACATGCGCCGCCCCCAGACTTCCATTGGCGCCAGGCTTGAAATCGACAATGACTGACTGCCCTAATTTCGGTGAAAGAGCTTCACTCATAAGATTGCCAAACGTAGTGCCCATACCCCCGGACGCGTACGGTACGATCAGCGTGATTGGCCGCTCTGGATAGGCGGCCAATCCAATACCCGAAATCAGCATTCCTGCCGCGGCCGACATGGCCATCAGAATACGTTTCATCTTGTCTCCTCAATTCTTAGTAATCAGTCCTGAGGTCGAATAATATAATATGGTATGACCTTATGCATCAGTGCAATCACCTATTTTGGTAACTTTCTTTAAAGGTTATACCTTAGTACCGAAAATAAATAAATACAACTATTTGTGGTATTGATGGAAAAATATGAACGAGCGCTTCAGGAACAATCCCGACATGGCCGCAGCAGACGCGGCGCCTCAGCAACTTACAACCGACCGGCCTGAACGACGGCCCAGCTTTTCACCTATTCGCCCCCAAAGGGCATTTGAAGAAGTATGCGAGCAGATTCGCCGGGAGGTGGCCGCCGGAACACTGCGGCCGGGCGATCGTTTGCCGCCGGAGCGCGAGCTGGCCGAGCAACTGGGCGTTAGCCGCACGGCTATCCGCGAAGCGTTGCGAAGCCTGGAAAATGCCGGCTTGGTTCAGTGCCAGCAGGGAATGGGCGGCGGTGCTTTC
>DATCVA010000189.1:0-5350 GCA_036567205.1 Eoetvoesiella sp.
CCCGCCGGCACGCCAAGCTGGCCTATACGAGACACACGCGACGCCGCCACTTCCAAGGTGGCATCGGCCCACATGACGATGCCCATTTCAATCGAAAAAAACAGCACCAAAATGCTTAGCGGCGCCACCAGCGCAAACTCCAGCGCAGTTGTACCGCGGCTTGCAAGCCGACGCCACCGGGCATTTGCCCGACCCCTGCACAACAACAAAGCGACAAGGCGGGCTGTGGCTGTCATGGCTGGCTTTTAGCCCCGGGCATGCGCCGGCGCACCTCGGCATAAAAGGCCAGGTTGTCCTGAACGTTGGCGCGCGGCATATCACCCAGCAAAATGCTTTCGGCAGCGTCGTCACGCCCCATCAGGGCATAGGCCATGGCCAGGTTCTGCCGCCCCTGCGGCAAGGAAGCTGGCACACCTACCACGTCCAGCAAGACGTTAACGGCTTCACGGGGCTTGCCGCTTAAAGACAGCGACAAACCCAGGTTGCTGCGCAGCGCCGGGTCGTCGGGGTGAGCTATCAAACCACGACGGTAAATTTCCTGCGCTATGTCGGGTCTGCCGGAAAGGTCGTGGGCCACGCCCAGCCCAGCCAGGGCCAGCGCATGGTTGGATCTGTGCTGCAAAACAGTGTTGTAGCGCGCTATGGCCTGATCAAAACGGCGCTGCCGTACTTCCATTCGGGCCAGGCCCAGTAGGGCATCGACCTGCACCGGGTCGCGAGCCAGAGCCGATTCATAGGCCTGCCGCGCCTGCGCCATATCGCCGCCTAAATACAAGGCATCGCCCAGCCCCAGCCAGGCCGGTATGATTTCCGGCCTGCTGGCCGTTATACGGGTATATAAGGAAATTGCCACATTCAAATCGCCGCTGGCCAAGGCGCTGGCGGCAATGCGCAGCTCGCCCGCCTGCAAGGCGCTTTCATCCATGGCCGTTGTCAGCGGCTGGACCTTGGGCTGATTCATCGGCGAACAGGCGGCCAGGAAAAGACAACAAGCTAAAACGGCTAAGGCTTTCATATTTTCCTCATTGGTTTCCAAGCGATTTCATCAAAAGCAGAACTGCCGGCCCACCTGCCACAATCAACACGGTCGGCAAAATAAACAACATCATGGGTAGAGTGATCTTAGTCGCCAGCTTGGCAGCCGCCTCTTCGGTGCGCATCAGGCGTGCGGTGCGTTCGCTACGCGACAGCACTCGCAAGGCCTGACCTATGGGCGTACCGAACTGGCGCGACTGAATCAAGGTTGAGACCAGGCTGGTGATAGACGCAAGACTAATGCGCTGCGCCAGCTCATTTAATACCTCAGACGTATCCCCGCTTAGCTGCAATTGCCCAGAAGTCAACGCGAGCTCGTCGGCCAGTTCGGGCGCCAAAAACTCCAGCTCTTGCGCCACGCGCTGCAAAGCCGCATTCAGTCCTAACCCTGCGTTAGCACACACTACCAGCAAGTCCAGCGCATCAGGGAAACTACGGGTTATCGCCCGCTGGCGGTGCATCACCAGCCGGTCGACCACCAAGCGCGGCAAGAGCAAGCCCAAATAGCCGCTCACCAGCAAGCTGATAATGCGGATGGCCAGCGGCTTTTCAGCCAAGGCTGACCACAGCCACAATACATTGATCGCAATCATTAACAGAGCGCAGCCCGCAGCCAGGCCCATTAATATCGGCAGAGCTCCTGGCGTACGATAACCGGCAGACGCCAGCTTGCGACTCATTTCTTTACGTTGGGCAGTATCAAACAAAGGCAGAACCTTGCCCAGCGTTTGTAACCCCCGACCTAACGTACCCATAAAGCCAACACGGCCCTCTGCCCCCCTTGGTCCGCGCCCTTTGACTGTAACCGTCAAACGCTGAGTCACCCTCGCCCGCACACTAGCGCGCGCATTCAAATACAGAGCCACCCCCACCAGAGTCAATACCACAGCGGCCAGACTTAACCAATCAAGAACTGAAAGGGTCATATCAAACCTCCAGCCTCGCAATTTTACGTATCATCAACACACCCGCCACTAACATGCCGGCGGCCACCATCAACAGGGTGTTTCCCGTCTCCGTATCGAACAAAACCGAAATATAGCCAGGGTTAGTCACCGACAAGGCACCCACAATGAATAAAGGAATAATGGAAATAATGGCGCCCGATAACCGCCCTTCCGCCGTCAACGCCCTTGTTTTCAGCCGCAAATCACGGCGTGAACGAATAACGGTAGCCAGGTTCGATAAGGTTTCGCTCAACGAGCCGCCCGTCTCGCGCTGCAATAGCAGGCATACAGTTAGAAAAGAAAAATCCGGCAGACGAATACGTTCTTCGGCTTCGTCCAGCACTACCGCCATATCGCTGCCCAGATGCAGGCTGTCGCCTATGCGCTTAAACTCCGGCCCTGCCGGCCACATAAAAGCATCGCCCACATTGCGAATAGACTGCGTTACCGGAACGCCAGCCTGGCTGGCCCTAATAATCATGTCCAGAATGTCGGGCAATTGCACCAGAAAGGCGGCGCGAAATCGTTCGTTCAAGCGCCCGTAAATAAACACCGCCCCCATGGCCGGCACGACCAAGGTCAACAGGACTTTTCCCCACCAAGGCAGCGGCAAAAAAAACAAAGCCGTAAGTCCGGTCAGAACCAATAAAAACAGAGTGCCCACCACTATTATGTAAACGCCACGACGGCCGCTAACCACTTCCACGCGGCCAATATAGTGGCCCAGCCTGCCCATGGCCTGCCTGCGCTGACGCCGGCGCGCGTCGCGCTGCGCGCGAGACAAGTCGTCGCTGGCTTGCTGATGCGCGGGGTTGCGCACGTGATGGGCCTGGTTTTCCAGGCGGCTGCGCACCCGCCCGGCCGGCCTTTGCCGCAAGGCCTGTTGCACTGTCATTACCAACAGCCCCAGCAGAAGCAAGGCAAAGAAGGCAATTATTGCAACCATGTCGGCCATGCTCATGACTTGGTGGCCTCCATTAACTGCCCTTCCAGCCCGTAATAGCGCGCCCGGTCGGCAAATACCGGACGCAAGCCCGTGCTGTCGAACGAGCCCTGCACATTCGTACCATAAGAGCTCGGGTCGAAATTAAAACGGAACAGGTCTTGGGTAACAATAACGTCGCCTTCCATGCCCATAACTTCCACAATACTGGTAATACGGCGCGACCCGTCGCGCATGCGCTCGACCTGAACAATCATGTGCACGGCGCTGGCGATCTGGCGCCGTATGGAATACAGCGGCAAATTGCCATTGGCCATCATTACCATGCTTTCAAGCCGCACTACGGCGTCGCGCGGCGTATTGGCGTGCAAGGTCGTCATGGAACCGTCGTGACCGGTATTCATGGCCTGCAGCACGTCGAAGGCTTCAGCGCCGCGCGTTTCCCCCAAAATAATGCGATCAGGCCGCATGCGTAGGGCATTGCGCACCAGGTCGCCCTGCGACACAGCATTCAGGCCTTCAATATTGGGCGGACGGGTTTCCATGCGCACCACATGCGGCTGCTGCAACTGCAGCTCGGCCGCGTCCTCGATGGTTACAACGCGCTCGGCGGCGTCAATATAGTGCGACAGGGCATTCAACAAGGTGGTCTTGCCCGACCCGGTGCCGCCCGAAATAAGAATATTCAGGCGCGAAGCGGCGGCAATTTGCAGTGTACGCGCCATGCCGTGCGACATGCTGCCCTGGCTGGCCAGGCGCGGTAAAGTCAAGTTGCGCCGGGAAAACTTGCGTATAGACAACATGACGCCGTCCAGTGCCAGGGGCGGCATGACTACGTTCACGCGGCTGCCATCAGCCAGGCGCGCATCCACCATGGGGCTGCTTTCGTCCACTCGCCGGCCAATCGAGGCCGCAATGCGCTGGGCCACATTGGCCAAGTGGGCGTTATCGCGAAACTTCAGTGGGGTTAATTCCAGGCGGCCGCGCCGTTCTACATAAACCTGGTCAGGGCCGTTAACCATAATATCGCTGACCGAATCGTCTTGCAGCAAAGGCTCAATAGGCCCCACGCCGAACATATCGTTCAGGATCTCGCCCGTCATCTGCCCCTGTTCGTGCTGGGTTATAGGCAGGCGATCGCGCTGGGCCAGTTCGGAAATTAGCCGTTCAATATCCACCCGCACCTGCTCGCGCGAACGCGTCAGCGCGGCCGACACATTCAAAGTGGCGAACACAAAGTGGCGCGCCGCCGCGTAATGCTCGGATCGAACTATGGTTTTAGACGCGTCAACCGCCGTGCGTGCTGTGTGTCGGACTGCCGTGTTAACGGGCTCTTCCTTAAAGGCCGCAAGCACGCTGCTTGCGCTATTTATAATGCTTGCCATGTTTTCGACGTTTACCGCCAAACCCGGCACGTCGGCCAGGCTGTCCAACTCGTTCAGCCCAGGCTCAATGGCGTCTACGGACTTGGGCGGCATATCTTGTCGGCGGCCAAACATCAGGCGCTCCTGCGCAGCCAGCCGGCCACCTTGGATTTTGCCCGGCCTTCCTGCGCGAATTCTCCGGTCAGCATTCGGGCCAGCTTGCTGATTGCTTTGGCCATTTCGCTGCCTGACGGCAGCGGTTCGCCCAGGTCTTCGGCCAGGGCGGGCAATTTGCCATCGTAGGGAATATCCAGGGCAATAGGGTGGGACACCGCTTTGGCAAACTCCTGCGAATCTACCCGGCCACGCACCGGCGCGTGGGAAGCATTGGTCAACACATGCAAGACCGGGGCATTGGCACGCGCCTGAACATGCAGCACCAGGCGCGTCAGGGCGCGGGCGGAATGCACCGAGCGGTCGGACACCACGCAGGCCATGCTGGCTTGCCCAAATACCTCGTTCGCCACCATGCCGCCCGGCTCGGGCAAGTCGACCACCACATAATGAAAATGCTGGGACAGCACCTCTAGCAGTTGGGCCGTTGCGCCCGGCTCGGAGGTAAAAACATCGCCATAACTCTGGTTGAACGCCAGCACGAACAAACGGCCGTCATTCGTCGTTAAGGTGCGCTCTAAAAACTCGGGATCGATGCGATCGATATCGCGCAGCAGTTCAGACAAGGCGTGGTTGCTTGCCACCCCCAGCAAGGTGGAACCGGCGCCGCCGTGGTAGTCCATATCCAGATAAACCACACGGCGCAAGCCATTGCCTGCCGTCAAATAACGCGCCAGGTGCGCCGCCACCGAGGTTACGCCAACGCCGCCGCGCGTACCGGCTACCGCCACCACCTTGCCGCTGCGCGCCTGACGCACCGACTGGCCGTCTTCATGGTTGACCCAGGTACGCAAGGCATCTACCGTAAGGGGCTTGAAGCGGTAATCGCAAACGCCGGCCTGCAACAGCGCCCGGTACAAGTTAACGTCATTCGTATCCCCCAGCAC
>DATCVA010000190.1:0-5980 GCA_036567205.1 Eoetvoesiella sp.
AGGTGTTCAGCCTCATCATGAAGCGCCGCAGCCTGGCTGGCTCGTTGATCGGCGGCATTCCCGAAACGCAGGAAATGCTGGACTTCTGCGCCGAGCACGGCATCGTGGCGGACATCGAAATGATCCGCGCGGATGAAATCAACGAGGCCTACGAACGCATGCTCAAGGGCGATGTGAAGTACCGCTTTGTGATCGACAACGCCAGTCTCGCCGCTTGATTGGCGCGATATATTGGCGCAATTCAGCTTAGAGTCCGGGTCGTTTATGCGGATCAGGATTCGGAAGGATCGTTATTTATAAAGCCTATGTCCTTCTGGCACTGACAACGCTCTTCTGGGCTGGTAACTCGATCGCCGGCAAGTGGGCGGTCGGCCACGCTTCGCCGATGGTCATTGTCGCTATCCGCTGGGCGAGCGTGATGGTGCTGCTGTATTTGTTCAAGAGGGGACAGATTGCCGCCGATTGGCCGGCGATCCGGCCACGGCTAGGCTATTTGCTGTCGCTGGGAGCCCTTGGTTTCACCGTCTTCAGCGTGGCGCTTTATTACGCGCTCGTGTATACCACCGCCATCAATGCCAGCATCTTGCAGGGAGGCATGCCGCTGTTCGTATTTGCTGCGAGCTTCATTTTCTTTTCCAGTCGTGTAGGCTGGGAGCAGGCGATCGGCTTTGCATTCTCTTTTATAGGGGTGATCGTCGTTGCGGTGCGCGGCGAGTTCACCAATTTGATTGCCCTTGGCATCAACTTCGGCGATGCGCTGATGCTTGTCGCCATTATCGCCTACGGCGTCTATACCGCCGCGCTACGCAGCAAGCCCCGGATGCACTGGACCAGCTTGATATTCATCCTGTGCTTGGGGGCTACTTTGGCGTCGCTACCTCTGTTGGCTTTCGAAGCGGCTCAGGGAAAGACCCTCTTTCCTGATGGGCGAGGCTGGGCGGCAATCGCCTATATCGTCATTTTTCCATCCCTTATCGGCCAAGTCTTTTATATTCGGGCTGTGGAACTGATAGGCGCTAACCGGGCCGGCCTGTTCATCAACTTGTTGCCCGTATGGGGCGCATTGCTTGCGGTCACTATGATAGGAGAAGAGTTCCGTTTTTATCACGCAGCTGCTTTGGCGATGATTCTGGCGGGGATTGGCATTGCCGAGTATGGTGGGCGTAAGCGTGCCAAGTAAAAGTAAAGGAGCCCGCCACTTCCAAGATGTGCGCCGCAGGTCTTACCTTTCATCGGTGGCTTGCAGCCATCGCAGATAAGCCGATCGGGTCACGGTAGACACTGATTCCAATACTTTCTGATGATTGCTCTGATGCCGAAGCTTCAATCGTGCGTCGGCTACAGTGCGCGATTTGCAAAACCAGTGGCAGCTGTGCTGCAGCAGATACAACTCTGCCGAAAGGTGGTAGGCGCGGTTCTTCGCATCCCAGCGGCCTTTGTTGTCCACCACGTGGCGCAAGCCGGCTGCATGGATGTGCAGCAGCTCGCGAAAATCCCGCGTCGCCTTAGGGAAAAAGCGCTCGACGTAAGGGATGCAGAACGGTAGCGTGCCCATGCTGGTGGCCTGAGCGCTTTCCATCTGCATGGCTTGGGCCAGCGACTGTGCCTGTGCCGCCGCTGCGCATTCGGTCTGGGCGAAGGTTTCCAGCACTTGGATCTGGCGCGTTTCGCCCTCGTCATGGATGGCGCGGATGTAGCCCTGCGTCAGCGTTTCCATGTGGCGCTCAAGCTGCAAGCTCGCCAGATGACGCCCCAGCAAAGCAATATGAGCGCGCTGGTAACGCATGCTCAGCGCCAGCCATGCCACGGCGACCACCGATAGAGTTAATGCAATGTCCATTGCCCGTGTTCCTTCATCGTCCAAGCGAAATGCCGGCGCACAAAACAAAAAGCCCAAACCGAAGCCTAGGCTTTTTAAAATTCTGAAGCAGGAAACGGGAATAAAAAATTCCAATTACCCTATTGTTTTACAAGCACTTTACCATCCCGCTAATAAGAGAGGTGAGCCTGATTTTGTGTCCATCGGGACAGATAATACACACTTTCGCGACCGTGGTGTCTACCCAATGCAGTCAATGGCTGCCGAGATAGATTCCATGGTGATTGCTCGCTCGGGATTATTGGAACAGAAGGGTCTAGAGAGAGGAAGGGTGGTGGTTGGGCGGCCATACCCCTCCAGCGCATTCGGCCAGGCTGGGGGCCGGCCATGGCCAGCAGATGCGCGCAAGCCCTTGCGGCATCGTCGACGTGTATTCGGTTCACCCAATGGCCAGGCCCGTCAGGCGCCATAATGGGCCAGAGGATTGGACGAGGCGATTGCGCAGGCAGGGTTTTCGGAACCTGATAGATCAGAGAATGAGCGAGAGGTGATTGGCCGGTCGGAGTTGCTAGGTAGGCCGCGCAAGAGGTAATTTTTTTTTCTGAACCTGAAACGTAACGTGGGTTTGTGATTGTCGAAGAATAAGTATGGATAAAAAAGACTTGTATCATCCCCTCCTTTTTTTGCCCATTCAACGCAGGTTCCGGGTATCCAATGGCAACTGTTGTGTACGCATTTGATTCAGGTTGCCGAATTGGCGGAAAAGAATGCTTCGCCATTCAATGCAGGTAGATTGGCTGCCACAGCTGGGCTGCTACATGATCTGGGAAAATATACGATTAAATTCCAGGAGCGCCTGTCCGGCGCACCTATTCAGGTCAATCATTCGACTTGGGGAGCCAAGGTCGCTATAGAGCAATATGGCCTAATGGGGTGGCTGATGGCCTACGGCATAGCAGGCCATCATGCCGGTTTGGCCAATGGAAGTGGATTCGATGGCGAGCGTACAGCTTTGAGCGAGCGGTTGCGGGATCCGGATTTGCCTCTACTGGAAACGATTTGGAAGCAGGAAGTTTCGTTGCCTAATTTGAAAGAGCTGGCCATGCCAGGGGCACCGTTCATACCCAATGCGCAGCACAAGAATTTCCATTTCGGCTTTTTGACGCGCATGTTATTTTCCGCGCTGGTCGATGCCGATTATCTGGATACCGAGCGCTATTACGATCAGTTCGAATCCAAGGGAGCGCAGCGCACGCAACACAGGATGGCGCCAAGGCCGAATCTTGCCGCGTTGCGTGATGAGCTGGATATATACATGCGAGGTTTCAACAGCGATACCGGGATCAATCATATCCGCAGCGATATCCTAGCCTATGCACGCCAGCAGGCTGCGCTGCCACCGGGTGTTTTTTCCATGGCTGTGCCTACCGGGGGCGGAAAAACCCTGGCGTCTTTGGCGTTTGCATTGGATCACGCCATTGTGCATGGTCAGCGGCGCGTGATTTTTGTTATTCCCTTTACCAGTATCGTCGAGCAGAATGCTGCTGTCTTTCGCAAGGCACTGGGGCGCTATGGCGAGGATGCCGTGCTTGAGCACCATAGTGCTTTTACTCCGCCGGGGTTGGATAAGCGCAATCCGGAGCGCTACCAGGCACAGGAAAAATTGCGGCTGGCCATGGAAAACTGGGATGCGCCCATCGTGGTCACTACAGCCGTTCAGTTTTTTGAAAGCCTATTTGCCGCGCAGCCGGCGCAGTGCCGCAAGCTGCACAACATCAGCAACAGTGTGGTAGTCCTGGACGAAGTCCAGACTATTCCCTTGCATGTGCTGCGTCCGGCTGTGGCTGCTTTGGATGAACTGGCACGCAACTATCGCAGCAGCATTATGCGTGGATTCAAACAAGATATTGCCCATCGACTCGGGCATTAAGCTTCGGTCGCATCCTGCGCGGATGCGTGGATTGAAACTTTTCCCCCCAGTGTCAGACTAGGGCGTGTTAACACAAACGTAATCCATCCATTACAAGCACGAAATTGATGAAGCCAATGAACATTAGGTCCAGTTTCTCGAAGCGAGAGAAAATTTTTCGGTAGCCCTTGAGACGGCGAAACAGTCGCTCCACCTCGTTTCGCCGCCGGTAGATAGCGCGATCATATTCCCACGGATCTAACCGCTTGGAGGATGGGGGTACTACGGGGATATAACCCAGATCAAGTGCGAGTTGCCGTGTCTCATTGCCCTCATACGCGCGGTCCATTAACAAATGGACAGGCCGAGTGAGGGTTCCCAGCCGTTCAAGCAAAGCTCGGCCCGCCGGAGCATCGTGGGCTTGACCTGGAGAAAGTGAAAACGCTACGGCAGTTCGATCATCTGCGGCAACCATATGAATCTTGGTATTCCAGCCTCCTCGAGACTTGCCGATGGACTGGGGGCCGTTTTTTTTAACGCGCCCGTACCATCGGGATGCACCTTTATGCTGGTGCTGTCCAATGAGACGGCTTCGATTCTTATACGCACGATCTGGTGCTTCTGAAGCTCTGCGAACATTCGGTCAAGGACACCGGCCTTCGCCCAGCGGTTCATCCGCGTATAGACGGTGTGCCAGTTACCGAAGCGCTTGGGCAGGCCGCGCCACTTGCAGCCATGCTCGGCCACGTAAAGTATGGCATTGACCACCTGTAGATTCGTCAGTTTTACATTGCCGCGCTGCCGAGGAAGGCAGCTCTCAATATGCGCAAATTGTTCGGGTGTGATCTCCATTTGCATAGGATAGCAATTTTACGGCCACTTTCATATTAGTGTTAACACGCCCTAGATTGTGGACTAACTTTTTCGCAACGTCAACGCCGGCTGTCCACCTGCATCAGTGGTTTCTGCTGGCATCCATGTATCCCGCCAAGCCGCATCAGTCGTCCTCGCTGAGGCAGATGTCTTGCATGCTGCCCGATGATTCATCGTTGGCCCAAGCATAGACGATGATCTTTGCCTTCGAGTCATACCGGAAGAACAGCCGGAACCGCCTTCCAATTGTTGCCCGCCGTCAGTGGCGGTGGGCCTATCTTGGCTGCGTTGCTCAATCTGGCGGCTTATGATTAGATTTTGTCGTGAAATTCCACCATGAGGAGAATTTCTGAGCAAAATCCATCAATGTCAGTGGAGATTGATTAGATTTTGACGTATATTTCACACATGAATGAACATTCGCGACATCAGATAATCAAGCGCCTGCAAGCGGAGCTTCCTCGGGGAGCACCGTTCGATCTCGCCATACTGGAAACCTTCGGCGTGTCGTCCAAACTGGCCGCCCGCTACGTCGAGAGCGGCTGGCTGGTGCGCCTGGGGCACGGCGTCTATGCCTATCCCAACGATAACTTTGACGCCAGCGGTGCGCTGCAGCTCCTGCAAGATTGGGTTGCCGGGCTGCACGTCGGTGGCAAAAGCGCTCTGGCGCTGCAAGGGGTTCGGCACAACCTGGCTCCCAGAGAAACCTTGGTACTCTGGGGCGATACCCGCTTTGCATTGCCTGCCTGGTTCACCACGCGCTTTCCATCGCGCTACGTCAACGCCAGGCTGTTCGGATGGCCAGACGATGACCTCGCCAGCAAGACCCTGCACACACCACCCGGGCAGCCCGTTGGGCTGCGGGTGGCTGTGCCCGAACGCGCAGTGCTGGAGCTGCTCTACGACACCGGTACGCGGGAAAGCCTTGAAGAATCCCGCAACCTGTTCGACGGCCTGCGCTCACCGCGCAAGGACATGCTAGGACGGCTGCTGGCCTGCTGCACCAGCGTCAAGACCGTGCGCCTGTTCCTGACCTGGGCGCGGGAAACCGGCGTCATCGACGTGGATGAACTGCTGGAGCAATATCCGGTACGCTCCGGCAGCGCCAAGCGCTGGATGAGTCGGCTGGACGATGGAACCCTTTTAAGCCTGAACCCTCATGGATAAACACTACGCCGATACCGTCCGCCTGTTGCTGAACATCGCGCCCGATGTGTTCGACAACGACATCTTCGCCATGAAGGGTGGCACGGCCATCAATCTGTTCCTGCGGGACATGCCCCGCCTGTCGGTGGATATAGATGTGGTGTACCGCCCCTGGCAGACACCACGCGACCAGGCATTACAGGAAATCAACCAGGAACTGGTCGCCATCGCGC
>DATCVA010000191.1:0-3308 GCA_036567205.1 Eoetvoesiella sp.
ATTGCCGGGGAATATTCCATTGCCGATATGGCCTGCTACCCATGGGTGGTTCCGTACGAGCGCCAAGGGCAAGACCTGAACGATTTTCCCAACCTGCAACGCTGGTTCGACGCCATACGACAGCGCCCTGCCACGGCACGCGCCTACGCATTAGCCGACGAAATCAACACGGCGCCTTCGATCAGCGACGAAGAATCCCGTAAAATCCTTTTCGGCCAGGATGCCGCAACGATCAAATGAAAAGATCGAATTCAGCACTCACTGTCCGCCTGGCACTCACCATTATTGCGGCATCGGTATTGACCGCGTGCGCCAGCGGCCCGTCGGACAATATTTCACTTATTCCCGCCGAGACCGGTGAGCAGACCAGCAAAGACGGCCTGTTCACGCAGGCGGTCAAGTGGGAACATAAGAAGCCCGGTTGCGAGGGCGACTGCCCCACTGTAAAGCTGGACTCCATTGTTTTTCCGGGCATCGCGCGACTGACCGAATTGGTGGACCACGCTCTGGCTGTCATGACCGGCGTAGGCAGCAGCGGCGCTCCACCCTATGCAACGATAAAAGAATACGAGGCGTACTTCTGGAAGACGGCGGCCCCACGCGATTCCACCCTGCTGGCGGCCAAGACACGTTACCGGAACAAGTACCTGACTGTCGTTGAACTGAATACCTGGCAGTATTTCACCGGGGCTGCCCATGGCATATCGGCCACTCAGTTCCTGAACTGGGACAATGCAACCGGCAAGGTACTGGGCCTGGCTAATGTGCTGGAGAACGGAAAACAGGACGCCTACCTTGCCGCCCTGAAAGAGGTGCATGCGCAATGGCTGGCGACGAATCCGGATGCCATGAATGACCCGGCCGCGTACAACCGGCTGTGGCCGTTCCAGGCCAGCAGCAATTTTGCCTTTACGGATGGTGGGCTGTTGGTGAAATACGACTCGTATCAGATCGCACCCTACTCGTCCGGACAGCCCGAGCTGCTGATTCCCTATAGCAGGCTGCGAGGGATATTACGGCCTGAATTTATACCTACCTGACCATTTCGATGGGCCGGTGCGGCGGACCGCCGGACCGCCGTAGTCGACGGCTTGCTGCGACTTATCGGCTCGAGCATAGCGGTGCCTTTTTCAAGGCACCGCTTTTTACTTGAAGCGGTCCAGGTCGAAATAAGGCGATGTCGACGCCGGCTTGTCCGCTTTCTTTTGCGGAACATTGCGTTCAGCCGCTGCGGCCCCTGCATCCACGTCGCCCAGGTCTATCGTCTTGATTCCCGATGCATCGCTGCCGGTTTCGGCCCGCTGACCTTCGCTTTGACGCGTGGCTGCCCGCTGTTTCAGGGTCTTGTCGGTGAGGGACTCGAGCATAGCCGCCAGTGCCGTGTGCTTGTTGTTGATGGCCCAGTCGGCCGCGTCCAGCTTTTGAAGATTCTGTGTCGTGACTTCGGCCCCATGATCCAACAGCAAGCGGACCATCGCTTCGCTTCCTGAATGTGCCGCCATCATCAAGGCCGTAGTACCGTCTGGCGCGGGTGCGTCGATGATCGCTTTATTTGCTATGAGCATCTTGGCTGTTTCCAGTTTGCCCGTCGACGCTGCATAGTGCAGCGGTGTCCAGCCCAGGCGATTCACCATCGCCCCGCGCCGGATCAGGTCTTTTGCCCGCTTGGTATCCCCGAGCACCGCCAGGTACATCAGTGGCGTTTCACGATTGACGTTGATGGCATTGAGTGCGGTTTTTCTGTTCGCGGCAAGCACGTCGTAGACGCCCCAAGCGCCGTCACGGATGGCCTGCATGATGGCGGGTTGGCCCTTGGGACTGAGTTCGTTTGGGTCCGCGCCCCGCGCCAACATGGTCTTGACGTTCGAAACGCGATCATTCGCGACGTCTACCCACCAGTCAGCCGGATTGGCCGCATGCGCGCTTAGACACAGCAGTGCGGCTGCCAAGCCGAGCCCCCAGGTACGACATGCAAGAAAAAGCGGAGGTAATTTCATAATTTACTTTAACTAATTAACATTAACTGTTTTGCTTTAAATAATCAACATTAATTTGTGTTCGTAATGATCTGATTAATAAGAATTTATTCGGAATTTTTTATCGATTCGGATTATCCAGTATCAATATAATCCTATTTATTAACTTAATTCCCTATCTTATTGAAAAGTCTGAAGAAATTGTCAGTCGAATGCTTTGCCATCTCGGCGACCGAAATTCCCCGTAGCTCCGCGATTTTTTCCGCCACATGCATGACGTTGGACGGATCGTTCAGTTTACCGCGTTGAGGAACGGGTGCCAAATAAGGAGAATCCGTTTCAATCAGCAGGCGATCCAGCGGAAGCTTGGTGGCCAGTTCCTGGAGGTCTTGGGCTTTCTTGAACGTAACGATACCGGATAGGGAAATATAAAAGTTCAGTTCCATCGCCGCTTGGGCCACTTCCCATGATTCCGTAAAGCAGTGCATGACCCCGCCGTACTGGTCGGCTCCTTCTTCCTTCATGATGCGCAGGGTGTCCGCGCTGGATGAACGGGTATGGATAATCAAGGGCAAGCCGCTGGCGCGACTCGCCCGGATATGGGTACGAAAGCGATCGCGTTGCCATTCCAGCGGTTCCGCCATGCGAAAATAGTCCAGACCGGTTTCGCCTATGGCCACCACTTTTGGCGACTGGGCCATGTCGACCAGCTCTTGAACCGTTGGTTCGGGCGTATCCTCGTAGTCGGGGTGTACCCCTACCGATGCGTACAAGTGGGGATGCGGCGCGACCAGTTCCATGAGCCCCGGCCAGTTCGGCAGGTTTACGCTGACGACCAAGGCATGGCTGACCTGGTTTTGCGCCATACGGCTGAGAATATCAGGCAAGTTCTTTGCCAGTTCCGGAAAGTCGAGATGGCAATGAGAGTCTACGTACATAATCGTTCCTAAGGCCGGCACGCCAGTGCCACGCGTTGCAAAGTGCTGTGTATCAGCAACTTGGCATTGAGCGGATGCCTGGCTGTTGCACGTTGCTGTGCCAGCCATTTTGCTGTTTCCGCCAGATTGGCCAGCGCCGCATGCGCAGCAGCAAGGCGTATGGATTCTTCGAGACCCGGATAATAACGCAGCGGTGCGCCGCTGGCCGCAAGAAGCAAGTCCATGAAGAGGCGCTGGAGTGCGTCGATCCAGACTTCGGTAGGCACCTTTTCCAAGTAGTCAGCCATTGGACCGATATCGACGGGGGCGGACTGGGCCAATGGCGCGATCAACTGGTTGAGCCAATCGGGGCACGGACTCTGGCCGGTTTGCGCCAATTGCAACGCCAGCAAGG
>DATCVA010000192.1:0-7227 GCA_036567205.1 Eoetvoesiella sp.
GACAAGACGGGTACGAAACTGAACCAGGGGAACTGGGTTTCCCATTTACGCGGCAGTTCGATCCGGTACAAGTCCTCGGCACGCCGCGCGCCCCAATACAACACCATCGGCCGGGTCAGCTTGCGCTTGATGGCGTCTTCCACAATAGATTTGATCGGAGCAAAGCCGGTGCCGCTGGCCAGCAGTACGATGGGCTTATCCTGTTCTTCGCGCAGGTAAAAATCGCCGTACGGAATGGTGAGTTCAAGAAAGTCGCCCACGGCCAGTCGTTCAGCAACTTGTTGTGAAAAACGGCCATCGGGGACATGGCGGATGTGCAACTCGACGCCGTCGTTCTGGTGCGGCGGGTTGGCCATTGAGAAATGGCGAAAGCTGCCGTCTTCCAGTTTAATGCTTAGATATTGGCCGGCCTTGAACTTGACCTTTGTGCCCGCAGGGAAACGCAATTGCAAAACCGTTACGTCTGGCGCAGCGCGGGTCATCCGGTACACCTTGGCCATGATGGTCTTGATGGCGCTTCTGTCGATGCGATTGATTTCACGTACCGCAATCGTCAGGTCCGAACACGGTTTGGCCTGGCACAACAGCACTTGGCCCTGGCGCCGTTCTTCATCCGACAACCCGGCGCCCATGCCACCTTCTACTTCTCCGGAAACAAGCTGGCAGCGGCAACTGCCACAGACGCCGGTACGGCACGAGTAGGGAATTTCGTAACCTGCAGCCAACGCGCTGTCCAGCACGGTCTTGCCACCCTCGCCGTCAAATGCGATGTCATGGCCTTGAATCTGAATAGTGTGAGACATAATATCTGTCGTCCTTTGTGTAGCTTTTTTATGCCGCCATCCCGGCCAGCATCCGGACGGTGCGCAGGGTAGCTGTGGGGTCGGCGACGCCGCGGCCTGCAATATCGTAGGCGCAGCCATGGCCGACGCTGCTGAACACAATGCCGGAACCCACCGACAGCGCGCTGGCTGTCAACGGACTCAACAACTTAATGGGAATGTGCCCCTGATCGTGGTACATGGCCAGATACACATCGTGCTTACGCTGCGACAACATCACATCAGCACCGGTGGGGCCATCGACGCTATAGCCCATGGCACGCAATCGAGCGACGGCCGGCACGGTGATCTGCTGATCGTCGTCGCCAAACAGCCCGTCTTCGCCCGCATGCGGATTGATGCCGAACAGGCCAAGCCGCGGCTGGGCAATGCCCAGCTCACGCGTGGCCTCGATTACCGCCACCGCGGCGTCCACCACCAGGTCGGGCGTTATGCGCGCTAACGCATTATGCAGACGCTCATGCAAGGTCACATGGCCAATTCTTAATTCCGGCGATACCAGTAAAAGAAAAACATGGTCCTCGGGCGTGCCAGTGAGCTTGGCGATCAGGCCCGGATACCCCGAAAACTCGATACCTGCGCGATGGATCGAGGTTTCGGAATGCGGGCAACCGATAACGGCATCGACGGCCCCCTGGCTTGCCAGTTCAACGGCGGCGTGCACATATGCGACCGTCGCCGCGCCGGCGGGCGCCCGCGTTTCGCCAGGGCAAAACTCGGCCGGAGGCAGTGCCGGCACATCGACAAATCGTATGTCCAGCGGTCCTCCCGCCGCATCAGGGTTGAAAGCCACCAATCGTGACTGCGGCGCATTCGCCTGCACATAATGGCGCAGCACAAATTCGTCGCCCACCAGGATCAGACTGACGCCGCCGCCCTGTAGCGCAACGGCGGCCTTGACCGCAATTTCTGGTCCGATGCCATTGGGCTCGCCAATGGCTACCGCGATGCGTTTTGCTGCAGGTGACGTCATAAAGGGATAACCAGCAAAGTGTCGATATTGCTGCTGTCACAGACCACCAGCCGCTCGGCGAACTTAAGGGCGTTATCGGGTTCCTGGACAATACGGTCAATGTAACGTCCGGTGGCAAACACTTCCGTACCGCCATCCCGCATAATGCGCACCACGATGAACGGGCTCTCGACCTGTGCGGTATTGCCTTCCTGCGCCAGCAGCAAAGGCGCGCCGATAATATGGCGATAGCGTTGCTCTTCGAAGACGTTGGCGTCGCGCATGGCCATCACTCGATCTTGCAACATGGCGCGCGTGTCCGCGTAGACGATGCCAGCCTGCAGGCCCGCCGCATGGTTGTCGGCGGTAGTAATCAGGTACAGGCAACGTTCAAGGAAAAAATCCGGCCACTGCTCCAGCTCGTCATTGTCAATGCACCGGGCATACGCTGCATTCAGCCCGGTCAGGCGCTCTTGAGTAAACACGCTCATCTTTCTTAAATCTCCATGTAGCCGCGATAGGCATTCCAGAAACCCCGCACCGACGCTTCGGTGGTGCGGTTTTCCTGCGTTTCGATACTGTCGCCGCCCATTTCCAGAATGGCTTTTTCATTTTCCGCACCCGCGATGCCGCGCTGCACGAAACCGCCCACCGCCCCGTCTTCCATCGAAATAAAGCCAGCCGGTCCGGTCAGGTTCAACTGCTTCAGCCGAATACGGCGCAGCTCGGGGGTATCGTCGCTAAAACCTATATAGGTCCAGTTCAGCACGGTCTTGTCGATGCCGGCGGGCAGGATTTGGCGGATTGCCAGTGTGTTCTGGATTTGCGCAATTACGAAACCGGGGAAAACCGACAAGATCTGTAGTGTGATGCCATCTCCAAACTCGTCGCAGCCGTCGAGCAGAGTCGGATCAGCCAGCTCATAGCCCTCTTTGTCGGAACGCAATTTTTCGGCGTTGTATTCGCTGCTTTCCTGTACCTTATGATCGACCTTGGACCAACTAATGTGGTGGGCTCCGGTCTCGCTGATGATCACGCCGCCCTTCTGCGACAAGCGGTTGATTTTGAAGGTGGTGAAGAACACATGCAGCAAACTGGCATGATAACTGTCCTTCACGTTCTCCATGTACAGCTTCCAGTTGTTCGGAATGGTTTGCTTGAAGCGCCCCAGGACCTCGACCGGTTTAGGCAGCACGCGTTCAATTTTTTCCAGAACGGCATCGCCCAGATACTCTTCGATCGACGGCACATCGTCATCGAAGCTGCCAAACACCAGGCCGGCCACTGTCGCGGTGCGCAACTTGCGCGGACCATGCTCTTCCTTGCAGAAATCGGGCGGCATGCCGCCCTTGCCATTTACTCCCTGCTCGAAAGCGACTCCCTTCAGATTACCTTGCAGGTCATAGCGCCAGGCGTGGTAAACACAGGTGAAGTCCTGCGCCTTGCCGCTGTCTTTCAGTGCAATAAGCGCGCCGCGGTGGGCACAGCGATTCTCGAATGACTGCAGCTCGCCCTCTTCATCGCGCACCACAATGACCGGTGTGTCGCCCACAAACGTAGTACGGTAGTCGCCCGGCTCCGCTATCTCGGCTTCCAGGCACAAGTAGTTCCAGGTTGGTCCCTGGAATACGCGCTGCTGCTCGCTGCGGTAAACGGGTTGATCGCTGTACAGCCAGTACGGCACCTGGGTCAACCCGGGTTCCCACGCGCGCGCAGTACTGCGCATATCGTTAAGTTTCATTTCCATGGTTTACTCCTATTGCAGATGGGTTCAGCCCTAATTCGACTTGACACCAGCCTGATCGATAACCTGCTTCCAACGGACTCGCTCAGCGGCAATAAAATCGCTCGTTTCTTTTGGCGACTGACCTTCTACTTCAGCGCCCTGACCCAGGAACTGTTTCTTCACATCCGGCATATTCAGGATTTCAACAATGGCGGTATTGAGTTTTTGAACGATTTCGGCGGGAGTTCCCTGCGGAGCAGCGGCGCCGAACCATGTCGTGGCATTGAAGCCGGGCAATCCACTTTCAGCAATGGTGGGAACGTCAGGCAATAAAGGACTGCGGCTGCTGCCGGCCACGGCCAGAATTTTGGCCTTTCCTGCCTTGTGATAGGTGTGCATCGAGCTAATGTTGTCAAAGAAAACGTCGACTTGTCCGCCCACCAGATCGGTCAACGCCGGCGCTGTTCCACGGTATGGAACAAAAGTGAACGTTGCTCCAGCCTGATCAGCGAACATTGCGCCGGTCAGATGCGACGTAGTGCCATTACCCTGAGTAGCAACGTTGACGCTGCCCGCTTCTTTCTTGGCATAGTCGATGAATTCCTGGGTGGAATTAACCGGAAGGTCGCTTCGCACGGCCAGGACGTTCGGCACCGATGCCAGCACCGTAATCAACTCAAAACTTTCAGGATCGAACGGCAGATCTTTGTACAAATTCCGGTTAATGGCCAACGGCGCCGGCGGCGTCACCAGCAATGTATAGCCATCGGGACTGGCTTTCGCCACATAATCGGTTCCAATATTACCGCCGGCGCCGGTCCGGTTCTGGATGACGACCGGCTGGCCCCACTTTTCAGTCAGCTTCTGGGCAACAATTCGGGGCAATACATCAGCCGTGCCGCCAGCGGGATATGGCACGACAATGGTGATTGGCTTGCTGGGATAGCCGTCAGCCGGGCTGGCTGTCACGGCGGTACAGGTACCGGCAAGCAAGCTCGCCAGCAGTATGCGTCGAAGAAAATGTAGGTTCATGTCAGAGTCTCTTGATATGGGAGGGCCTTTTTTTGGCCACTACTCGTGGGAAAATGAAGGCTCGGGACACGAAAGGTAGGTTTATCTTTGATGTAAGTCAAGAAAATCGGATAATATGTGCGCATATCGCACAAATAAAACATTAAGGATCTGGCAAGCAATATGCTCCCCACTGTAGATAAAGACTATGTTGCCGGCCTTGAAAAAGGGCTGGCCATTATTGAAGCGTTCGGTCTTCGCCATGGCCCGCTGACGCTTAGCGAGGCAGCGGAAATCACCGGCCACTCGCGCGCCTCGGCGCGCCGCTCCTTGCTAACGCTGCAAAAACTGGGCTATATAGAATCTGAAGGCCGGTACTTCCGGCTTGCACCCCGCACGCTAAGGCTGGGGCATGCTTACGTGACATCCAGCTCGATGTCGAAACAGGTCCAGCCGATTCTGGAGTCTGTCAGCGAACGCACTCAGGAATCCAGTTCATTCGCGGTACAAGACAGTACCGACGTGGTGTTCGTCGCACGTGCAGCTACGCGCCGCAGCCTGTCCAATGGCCTGGGGCTCGGGTCAAGGTTGCCTGCCTATTGCGCAGCAACCGGCCGCGTCTTACTGGCCGCCCTGCCCGCGGAAGAGGCGGAACGCTTGCTAAACCGCATGCCACGGCACCCGTTAACACCGCATACACGTACCGAAATTCCTGCGCTAATGGCCTTGCTGGACGAGGTACGTGCTTTAGGCTATGCCATCAGCAACGAAGAGCTCGAGCTGGGCCTGCGCTCGATCGCGGTGCCGATCCGCGATGCGTCCGGGAAGACGGTCGCCGCCATGAGTCTGGTCGCCTCAACTTCCCGCCATTCGCTGGAAAGCATGATCGTAAACTTGCTGCCGGAACTGGGAAGCGCACGGCAAAGGCTGGGGACGCTGCTGTAATTCTGCGCTATCGGAAAACAGCATTCACTGATTACCCACATAAAGCCAGGGCATGCACATCCAGGCCACGCGACCATCGGCCAGAAGCTTGCTGGCCCGACCAGGCGCAAGCTTCCAGCCAGTCGGGCCAGCATAACTGGGCCTGGTTCAGATTATTTAATCAACCGAAACGTTGGCGGCCTTGATGACCTTGGCCCATTTTTCAGTTTCGCTTTGAATAAAGTTGGCAAAATCCTGCGGGGTGCCGCCGCCGGTCTGGCCGCCGGTCGCTTCAAACGCCTTGATCACTTCGGGCTTCTTCAGGATTTTATTGAACGCCGCATTCAGTTTTTGAACGATCGGCTCGGGAGTACCGGCCGGTGCAATCACACCTTGCCAGTTATACGATTCAAATCCGGGCAGACCCGACTCGGCCAACGTGGGGACGTCCGGCAACAAAGGCAAACGCGTCAAACTGGTAACGGCTAAAGGATGAACCTTCTTGACTTCGATCGCGGGAAGCGCTGCATAGCCCATTTCGAACATCATGTCGATATGCCCCGCCATCAGGTCCGTAGCCGCCGGCGCACCGCCCTTGTAGGGCACGTGCGACATTTTGATGCCCGCTTCTGTTGCAAACAATTCACCTGACAAATGGTGAGCCCCGCCCACACCGGACGACCCGAAAGTCAGCGCGCCCGGATCTTTCTTGGCCAGGGCAATCAGGTCTTGCACCGACTTGACCGGAACCTTGTTGTTCACATTAAGGATTAGCGGACTTTCCTCTACCAGAATAACCGGCACAATGTCTTTTTTAACATCGTAGGACACGTTCTTTGGCATCAAGGTAGGGTTGACGGACAAAGGCGCCAAATGACCGCTGCCAATGATGTAGCCATTGGGCTTGGCCTTGGCAATGTACGCCGTACCGATAACGCCGCCTGCACCGGCCTTGTTCTCGACCACCACGGTGGTTTTGAGTTCTTCGCCCAACTCTCGTGCCAGCAGACGCATGCGAGTATCGGCAAAGCCGCCGGGCGCATAGGGCACAACCAAAGTAATAGGTTGCGTTGGCCAATCCTCTTGAGCGCCGGCCAGGCCAGGTGCGGCCACCGCGCACAGCGCGCCAATCATTGCACCAACACTCATTTTTTTAATTAGCATCATCTTTTTCCCTTGAAGGTGAAATTAAAATCCCGCGCTGCGATACCAGTTGCAGAGCAATCAACCCGGTACTGTACGACATTCGACCTTTCGGCATCCTTTCAAACTCGTCATAGCGCGTTGTGTACTATGGGCTTATGAAGTTTGCACCCACCTAGGCGATTTGCCGGGTATTCCCGCAGGCACTTGTGATCCAAAATGAAATCCGCGCTGACCATTAACGAACTAGAGGCGTTCATCCAAGTCGCCGACACCAGAAACTTCAGGGTGGCTGCCGAACGATCTTTTATCTCGCAGCCCGCGCTAAGCCGCCGTATTCAGTCAGCTGAATCCAAGCTGGATACGCGCTTGCTTGACCGCAATACTCGCCAGGTGGATTTAACCCCTGCAGGTAAAGAACTCCTTCCTATCGCAAAGCGCATTGTTTACGAATTTAATGACTCTCTAAGCGAGCTATCGGAATTCATAACCGGCCGAAAAGGAAAGGTTGTAGTCGCCTGCCTGCCGTCGCTGGCAGCGTCCATATTGCCGCGGGTAATGGTCGTTTTCCGGGAACGCCATCCACGCGTAAGCATCGTCTTGAAGCCAATCGATGCGACTTCAATTCA
>DATCVA010000193.1:0-6997 GCA_036567205.1 Eoetvoesiella sp.
CAATCCGGTTGCCGACCGGTTGTTTTCGGTCGGCGACTTGGTGGACCGCGGGCCCGAGAGCGAAAAATCACTGGATTGGCTTGCGAAACCCTGGTTCCACGCAATCAAGGGCAATCACGAAGACATAGCCGTTCGTTTTGCAAAGGGGAATCCGGTTGATCCGGAGATCTACCGACGCAATGGCGGCGGCTGGTTTATTGATCTTCTACCCGATGAGCGTGTCCGGTTTGCCGCGGCATTTTCCGCTCTGCCGTTCGTTATCGAAATCGAAACGGCAGGGGGTCTGGTTGGGTTGATTCATGCGGACTGCCCCAGAAAGAACTGGGCCGACCTTGAGGCGGCGCTGCGTTCCAGCCGCACCGCCCGCGATATATGTATTTGGTCCCGCCAACGCTTGCAAAGTGAATTTCCCGGAGTCGTGACCGGGGTTCGTGCTGTTGTGGTTGGCCATACTCCCCTGTCTCGGCCGGTTGTGTTGGGTAATGTTTTTCACATTGACACAGGTGGCTGGGAGGTCGAAGGGTACTTTACGTTGCTGGATCTTGAAACATTGGAAGTTGTCTTTCCCAAGCCAGGCAGCTAAATAGCAACGCAATCCCAATGCTGGTAACGCAATCCCAAAGCGGATTTAACGCCAGCCTTGGGCTGCGGTTTCCGGCGCTACTTGTGTGTAGGCATTGCGAATTCGGCGCCTTTTTCGATACTTTCAGGCCAGCGCTGCATAATGGATTTTTGCCGCGTGTAAAAGCGCACGCCTTCTTCGCCGTAGGCGTGCATGTCGCCAAACAGGCTTCGCTTCCAGCCGCCAAACCCCTGCCAGGCCATGGGGACGGGAATGGGTACGTTTATACCTACCATGCCGACTTCAACGCGTCGGCCGAATTCCCGCGCGACATTGCCATCGCTGGTGAAAAAGCTGACACCGTTGGCAAATTCATTGGCATTGACAAGGTCGATGGCTTCGGCAAAAGTATTAACGCGCACACAGCCCAATACCGGGCCGAAGATTTCTTCTTTGTAGATGCGCATGTGGGGCTGGACATGGTCAAACAGCGTCCCGCCGGTCCAGAATCCGTTCTCGCAGCCTGCGCCGGCCTGGCTTGCCTTGAATTCGCGGCCATCAACCAGCAGGCTTGCACCTTCCGTTACGCCTTGCTCGACGTAGCCTGTAATACGCTTTAGCGCCGCAGGCGTAACAATGGGGCCCATTTCGGCATCGTGCTCGAGCCCATTTTTTATTTTCAGTGTTTTGGTGCGTTCGATCAGGGCCGGAATGATTTTTTCGGCGACATTGCCCACCAGCACAGCCACGCTGATGGCCATGCAGCGTTCACCTGCCGAGCCATAACCAGCGCCAACCAGGGCATCGACTGTACGGTCGATGTCGGCATCGGGCATGATGACCATGTGATTCTTGGCGCCGCCCAGCGCTTGCACGCGTTTACCGTGGCGCGCACCCGTTTCGTAGATATAGTTGGCGATCGGGGTGGATCCGACAAACGATATGGCCTTGACATCGGGATGGACGAGCAGCGCATCAACGGCTTCCTTGTCGCCTTGTACGACGTTAAAAACGCCGTCGGGCAGGCCTGCCTGTTGAAATAACTGAGCCATAAGCAGCGATGCGCTGGGGTCGATGGGGCTGGGCTTCAGAATAAAGGTGTTGCCGGCTGCGATAGCCACGGGAAACATCCACATGGGAACCATGGCCGGAAAATTAAAAGGAGTGATTCCGGCCACAACGCCTAAAGGCTGGCGCAAGGTCCAGTTGTCGATGCCGCTGCTGACCTGATCCGTAAAGTCGCCTTTTAGCAACTGGGGCATGCCGCAGGCAAATTCGACAATATCGATGCCACGGGCGACTTCGCCCTGGGCATCTGTAAATACCTTGCCGTGTTCGGCGGTAATAAGATGGGCCAACTCGTCTTTATGTTGATTGAGCAGCTCGAGAAACTTGAAAAGAACGCGGGCGCGCCGGATGGGCGGGGTGTCGGCCCATTGGGGAAACGCGTCGCGCGCGGCGGTTACGGCCGCGTTGACGTCTTCAGCGTTACCCAGTACGACCTGGCGTGCTACCGCGCCGGTGGAGGGATTGAAAACGTCTTGTTGACGGTTGTTCGGCGCGGACGTAATTTGTCCGCCGATCCAGTGTTGAACGATGCTGGTTTTTGCCAGTACTTTGGGGGAAGTCAACGCATCCATGATTTTTACCCTGAATAACCTGTTCTTCCAGTGTAGAGCCCGGCCAGGTATTTGGGAAGCATGTGCAGGCAAATCCCTATCAACTTTCTGTTGCGTTGCCGGCGGGAAGGCCATACATTAATAGTACACACAAATTAAGAAAGCTCTGAACAAGTCAAGGGGGAAGCAGGCGCTGCGGTTCGAAATGGGGTGCCAGGCGCAAATAGCAGTGGTGGCTGTTGCTGCCGCCAGGATTTGCAGCGCAGCAAACCGCTCGAATTCGCAGGTGCATGCGGCGCGGGGGACGTGTTCAGAGCCTCCTTAAATATAAAACGGAGTGTGCAATGCTCATTAGGGACAAGGCCAATATTGGTTTGCATGGGCATCTGGAAGGTTTTTTGCGTATGGGACGGTTGTTCGGCTGGCCTTGTCGAAAAGGTACGCTGTCATTTTTTTTTCTGATCTTTTCGTTGGTTTATGGCTGTCAATCAACTGCGCAGGCGCTCGAGCAAATCAGTCTTCAGCTTAAATGGCATCATCAGTTCCAGTTTGCGGGTTACTATGCGGCGCAGGCCAAAGGCTTTTATAAAGACGAAGGCCTAAGCGTCAGCCTGATCGAGGGCGGCGTAAATCAAGCTCCGATCTCCGCAGTTGTCAGCCAGCGCGCTCAATACGGCGTTGGCGACGCCGATATTTTGCTGGCGCGCCTCGAGGGTGCGCCGCTTGTTGCCCTTGCCGCAATTTTCCAGCATTCGCCCTACATTCTTCTAAGCCGGCGCGATCGGGGTATTCGCAATGTATTCGACCTTATCGGCAAGCGCGTCATGCTTTCCAACGATCAGGGGTTGGAACAGTTCCGCGCCATGCTTATTAACGAAGGCATTGATCCCGCTACGGTAAATGTTATTCCGCATTCCTGGAACCTGGACGATTTAATTGACGGCAATGTTGACGCGATATCGGCATACTTAACGGCAGAGCCTGGCCAGTTGCTGGCACGCGGCGTCGAGCCGGCCATCTTGAACAGCGCCACATACGGCGTTGATTTTTATGGCGATACGCTGTTTACCACGCAAGCTGAAATTGAACGGCATCCGGCGCGTGTCAATGAATTTTTGCGTGCCTCGAAAAAAGGATGGGCGTATGCGCTTGCACACCCCCAGGAAATCGTCGATTTGATTCTAAAAATGGACGGCGTCGCCCAGCGCGGGCTGACGCGTGAGATGTTGTTGCAGGAAGCGCGTGATATGCAGCCGCTTATCCTGCCGAACCTGGTCGAAATAGGGCATATTAACGAAGGCCGCTGGGAGCATATCGCTCAAACCCTTGTTAAAACAGGGCTTGCACCAGTCAATTTTTCACTGAGCGGTTTTGTCTACCACCCGGATCCGCCGTTGAATCCGGAGACTGTTCGCTGGGCGGTCGGGTTAAGCGTGGCCGCCGCTTTGCTTATTGCTTTGATTTTGCTGTGGAATATGCAAATGCGCCGACGAGTGCGAGATCGCACACAAGAGCTGCAGGCCGAGATTCGCTATCGCGCTGAGGCGCAGAACAAGCTTAAGCAAAGCAGGACATTGCTGAAAATAGCGGGCGGCGCCGCCCGTGTCGGCGGATGGGTTATCGAGGTTGCCAATGACCATGTAATCTGGTCTGACGAGGTCTATGCAATTCATGATATGTCGCCGGGAGTCCCGCCCTCCCTAGAGGCCGCACTGGGCTTTGTTCAACCCGAATATCGCTATAAAGTCGAAGAGCTTATTTTTTCCTGCCTTAAAGATGGCGTTCCGTTTGATGAGGAATTCACCATTATTACCGCACGGGGCCGCAGCGTGTCGGTACGCATGATTGGCCAGCCGGTACGCGACGAAAACGAAGCTATCACGCAAATACATGGTGCAATCCAGGATATTTCGCGGCGCAAAGAGTATGAAAACAATATACGCCGCCTGGCGCTTTACGATCATCTTACCGATCTGCCCAATCGGAAGCTGCTGGTTGATCGGCTGACGGCAACGCTAGAGGCCAGCGTCCGTACCAGGCGCTACGGTGCGGTGCTTTTTATTGATCTGGATAATTTCAAAAGTCTTAACGATACGCTTGGGCATGACCTGGGCGATCAGTTGTTGCAACAGGCCGCAACACGTCTGGTTCGCTGCGTTCGAAAAGAGGACACGGTTGCACGACTGGGCGGTGATGAGTTTGTTGTAGTGCTGGACAGCCTGGGTGACAGCGCCAGGGAAGCGGAAGTCCAGGTACGGATGGTTGCTGAAAAAATGCTGGCTGTATTTCAGCATTCGTTTCAGCTTGATGGCTACGAGCAGTACAGCACGCCCAGCATCGGAATAGCGCTTTATCAGGGGCAATCTAAAACAGTGGAGACCCTTTTGAAACATGCCGATCTGGCCATGTATCAGGCCAAAGCATCGGGTCGCAACACGATACGATTCTTCGACCCAGAAATGGAGGCCCGGGTTTTAGCCCGAAGACTGCTTGAGGCCAGTCTGTTGAACGGTTTGCAGAGACAGGAATTCGAACTTCATTATCAGCCGCAAGTCGGGGGGAACGGCAAGATTTCGGGCGTCGAGGCGCTGGTGCGCTGGCGGCATCCGGAAAAAGGGCTTGTTTTGCCGGGTGCGTTTATTCCCATAGCGGAAGAGACCGGGCTGATCGTGCCGCTGGGGCAATGGGTGCTGGAGACAGCCTGTAAGCAATTAGTCAAATGGTCCGGCAACCCCGTTATGTCCCACCTGGTTGTGGCGGTTAATGTTAGCGCTCGCGAATTTCGACACCCCCGTTACCTGGATGAAACCGTAAAAGTGCTGTTCAACACCGGAGTCGATCCGCATAAGCTGAAGCTGGAGATCACTGAAAGTGTTTTGCTCGACAACCAGGAAGACATGATTACCAAGATGCACTTGTTAAAACTGCGCGGCGTGGGTTTCGCTCTGGATGATTTTGGCACGGGATATTCGTCGCTTTCCTATTTGAAGCGCTTGCCGCTTGATCAGTTAAAAATTGATCAGTCCTTCGTGCACGACCTGACGACCGACCCTAACGAAGCGGTTATTGCCCGCACGATTGTGGGACTGGGTAAAAGCCTGGGGCTGGATGTGATTGCCGAGGGTGTTGAAACGGAAGAGCAGCGCGAGTTTTTGGCCCGGTATGGCTGCTATGCCTATCAGGGGCATTTGTTCAGCGGCGCGCTGCGGGTTGAACGGCTCGAGGCTTTTGTGCTGGCGGAGTATGGCGCTGCCAGCCTGGTGGCGCGCTTCAAGTAGCGGCCGTTAATGGACGCTTGTCTGGTTTGACCGCTTTAATAATTTAATCAGGTATTCCTTCAAACCCGATGAAAAAATCGGCACAAATTGCAATTGCTGGGTATCGTTGATTATTGACTTGATTTCTATAGACTGGTTGGCAAACGCGCGCGTTCCTCTGGCATTTTTTTCGTAGGCCTGCAGCAATTTATTGGCGGCGGCCTGTGCCTGGAACAGATTGGCTTCAAGTTGCCCGGACAGCGATGCATAATGTGTAACCAGCCGATCGATATCGTCCAGAAACAGGCTAAGGGCGTAGTCGCCGCGGCAATCCGCGCGCTCGTAACCCCAGGTGGGTGTCGTCATAAGACCGTCCGAAATAGAATGGGCGCTTCAGTTAATGGTGCGTGCCGACTGTTGTTGCGCCTGCATTTCAAGGATAAGCTCTTCAAGTTCCGGCGAGGTGTGAAGGGCCAGCACGGGCGTACTGCTTGCGTCGGTATCGTCGCGTTCCAGGTGCAGTGTAATGCTCTGTCCTTCGAAGGCGCGCGGATTCGCCTGAATTTGCACATATTGATTCAGCAGGCGATCAACCGCTTTTTGCGCTTCGGTCAGTTGGATCGATAACGATGAGTTGGCATGCAGCTGAAACTGCTGTTCGATCGTTTTGGCAAGATCCCAGCTAAAAAATAAAAGGGCGTTTTGGCCGTGGCATTCGGGGTGCAGAAAGCCCCAGGATTCGTTGGGCGTTGGATTCAAAATGGTACTTTAACTCTTAACTTTTAAGCTACTTGGGGTGTATGGTACGTTGCTTGACGGTTTTTCCATCGTAAACGTAAATGTCTATTTTATCTGGCTTTTGATTATTAGGCGTTTCCAGGGTGAATTTGGTTCCCGCCACCGTTACTTTTATTTGCCTTGAACACGAACCGAAGGCCGGCGATACTTCATAACCCTTGCTGTGCAATATGACCCAGCGGTAGCTGATTGGGCATCGGTTGTTGCCATCGCTAATCGAGACCAGCGCGGCTTGCGCCTTGGGCATGGCGAATGCGTATGTAATATTTAGCAGCCCCTTGATTTCCGGGGTGATGTCAATATTATCGATACGCAGCGTAGACTCGTAGACGTAGTCGCTGTTTGCAACGCCCAAATTACCGTACGGAGTAGAAAAGTTAAGACGTGAGGGCGCTTGCGGCCACTGTGCCTGGGTTGTGCCGACTGCCGGCGTACAAGCAAGCAGCAGGCACGACCATAGAAGTGGGGACTTGCCCGGAAAAAATTGACGCATATTACCCAATAATAATTACAGTTACGATTGTGTTGAAACCGCACTGGGTCGAAATTGGATCGGTAACGTAAGTGTCTGTATTTGTTACTTCAAGCGCAAAGGATGGCACGGAATGTAACGTTCATTACATTATATTTTTATCGCGCAGCTAAGTCCAGCCCCTAATACGTAACATAGAAAATTTCAATAGGTAGTAATGACGAGATAGACGGCGGCGACAAGTACCAGGCAAAAATAAACCACAATCCCCGCCAGCACGCTCTTGAAT
>DATCVA010000194.1:0-6386 GCA_036567205.1 Eoetvoesiella sp.
TTCAACTGTTCTTTTTATATTACGTACTGCCCGAATACGGTATTGTCTTGCCCGCCTTTTTGACCGGCGCACTGGCGCTGGGTATTCAGTACAGCGCCTATACCTCGGAAGTCTACAGGGCGGGACTGGAATCGATTTCCCATGGACAAACCGAAGCTGCGCGGGCTTTAGACCTGTCCCCAAAACGCACGTTCGGTTTCATCATTTTGCCTCAGGCCTTGCCGCGCATAGTCCCCGCTTTGGGCAACTACCTGGTCTCCATCATGAAAGACGTACCGGTGCTCTCGGTGGTATCAGTGCTTGAAATGCTTAATGTCGCCAAAATTATCGGCGACCGCACCTTCAATTACCTGATTCCTCTTTCCATGGTGGGAGGCCTGTATCTGATACTGACGCTCGTGGCTTCCGCCGCAGTACGTTACCTGGACACCCGACTACCAAACGAAGGAATACCTCTGCGATGAACGAATCCATTATCAAATTCGACAAAGTTACCAAGCGGTTCGGCGACGTAACGGTACTGGATTCGCTGGATTTCGAAGTAAAAAAAGGCGAAAAAGTCACCATCATTGGCCCATCCGGCTCTGGAAAATCCACGGTTCTGCGCATTTTAATGACACTGGAAACCATTGACGCAGGCGTAATTCATGTAGCCGGCAAACCGTTGTGGCATGAATATCGAAATAACGAACTCGTTCCAGCCAGCGAATCTCATTTGCGCGATATGCGTAAGGAAATGGGTATGGTTTTTCAGCAGTTCAATTTGTTTCCGCACATGACTGTGCGACGCAATATAACAGAAGCACCTGTTCAGGTACTGGGCCTTCCAAAGGAAAAAGCCAACCGCCGCGCGGACGAATACCTGGAGCTGGTGGGGTTGTCGGATCAGGCCGACAAATTCCCGCGCCAGTTGTCAGGCGGCCAGCAACAACGTGTCGCTATTGCTCGCGCACTGGCTATGCGGCCCAACATTATGCTTTTTGACGAGCCAACCTCGGCATTGGATCCGGAACTAGTGGGAGAAGTGCTAAGCGTTATTCAGCGCTTGTCCGAAGAACATGACCTGACCATGCTGCTGGTTACCCACGAGATGCAGTTTGCCAAGCAGATTTCAGATCGTGTCTGCTTCTTCGACAAGGGCAGTATCGTTGAGGAAGGGCCGCCGGAACAGCTCTTTATTGAACCCAGGGAAACCAGAACTCAAGAATTTCTGAAAGGCTTCATCAGCCCGCCTTAAAAGCGAATACCCTCAAGCCCCAAGAAAAAATACAAAAACGGTATTCGAACATCGAGCATGAAGAAGTTCGAACTAAAAATCCACAGCCACCGCCGGACGAACGCAAAAGCCCGTCCGGCACCAGCCGATGGCTAGTGTGCTGCCTGATTAACTCAGACAGCGCACTAGTACTAGCCAGCAGAAGCGGTCTCTAACGGCTCGAGCGCCACAAACCGCTCGCGCGTTGCAATATACTCCGGACGCGGTTTCAACCCATACTTAGGCTCGTTCAACGTATTTTCCATACTGTTGTAGACCATAAACACATTGGCGCGTGGCCACGGCGAGATATTGCCGTTAGAACCATGCATGGTATTGCAATCGAAAAACACCACCGAGCCCGCCCTGGCGGTGATGGCCCGAATACCGCCCTGCTCAACCAACAATTGCAGGCTGATCGGATCAGGTACGCCGTATTCTTGCTTCTTCAGCGACTCTTTATAATGCTCATCGGGCGTCTGGCCCTGGCAAGAAACAAACTGGCGGTGCGATCCCGGAACCAGCATTAATGGCCCGTTACACTCATTGTTATCGGTTAGTAAAACCGAACAACTTAATGCCCGCATGCCTGGCATGCCGTCTTCGATATGCCAGGTTTCGAAATCGGAATGCCAGTAAAATTCCTTGCCGTTGAAACCCGGCTTCATGTTGACCCGGGACTGATGCATGTAAACCTCAGAGCCCAGGATCTGGCGCCCCACGTTGATCAAACGCGGATCACGCGCCAGGCTGGCCACTACAGGACTTAGCTCATGAACCCTGAAGATGGACCGCACAGCATTGCTGCCCGGCTCGGTAATAGCCTCGTCACGGCCAACAATGGCTGGATCCCCGCTCAGGCGCTTTACCTCGCCTAAAAACCCCTGGACCTCATCCTGACTAAACACGTCTTCCAGAACAATAAAACCATCGCGTTCGTACGATGCAATTTGCTCGGCTGATAGCGCCTGGGCGCAGGCTCCCATGTTGTATACGACGGGATCCTGGCGCGCAATGATGGCCGAGGTCCGGTCGTTACGCGAGGCATAAATATCACTAAAAGTTCGCATCGGTTCCTCCTGTATTCAGGCTGCGCTCGACACAGCGGGATAAACCCCTTTTTCGTCGTGTACCTCAAAACCCGTCAAAGGGGGATTGAACACACAAATTACCCGCAATGGCTTCTCGCCGCCGCGCAACCAGTGCTCATCGTTCTGATCCAGTGCGTAGACCACTCCAGGTCCCAGTACATATTTTTTTCCGTCAGCGATGGTTTCAATTTCCCCATCACCCTCGATGCACCACACGGCTTCCAGATGATTCTGATAATGAATATGCGTTTCCGTTCCGGGAAAAATAATTGTCTCGTGGAAGGAAAAGCCCATGCCGTCTTTCTTCAACAGCACACGACGGCTCAGCCAATTCTGCGTTTTCACTTCGTGTTCTGTGCCAATGACATCGTTAACGTTTTTAACAATCATCGACGCTTCCCTCCAAATTTCAAGACCTGGGCACTGACACCTTGCTCGGCCAGAACTTCGCCTACGCTGCGCTCGATGATTTCCAGCCCGCGCATCAGCAGCTCGTCTTCGATGGTCAGTGCAGGCAAGACCTTCAAAACCTCGTCGCTGGAACCCGACGTCTCGATGACCAAGCCGTGTTCAAAAGCTTTCTTGGCAATCTGGCTGGCCGTATCGTCTGTACCCGGGGTAACCAGCCCTTGTATCAGCCCGCGACCGCGCACGCTCAAGCCAGCTTGAGGGTAACTATGGACCAGGTTTTCCAGCCAGTCGCGTACGAAACGTTCTTTCCGTGCGGTATCGGCAGCGAAAGCGCCGTCGGCCCAGTAACTGTCAAGCGCTTGAGCCGCCGTTACAAAAGCCAGATTATTACCACGGAATGTACCGCTGTGAGCGCCCGGTTTCCAGATGTCCAGCTCGGGCTTCATCAACACCAGCGACATGGGCAACCCAAAACCGGACAACGATTTTGACAACGTAATGATGTCAGGCTGAATACCCGCCGACTCAAAACTGAAGAAACTGCCCGTACGTCCGCAACCCACCTGAATGTCATCCACAATCAACAACATATCGTGCTTATGACACACGCGTTCTAGCTCTTTTAGCCACCGCAGAGTTGCCACATTGACCCCGCCCTCGCCCTGCACCGTTTCAACAATGACAGCTGCGGGGTGATCCATGCCACTGCTTGAGTCTTCGAGCATGCGCTCAAAATAACTTATGGTGTTAACGTCGGGACCAAAATAACCGTCGAAAGGCATAAACGACGTATTGGCAAGACCTACCCCTGCCGCCTGACGAAACTTTGCGTTGGCCGTAACAGCCAGAGACCCTCCGCTGACACCATGGAAACCATGGGTAAACGACACAATATTCTGCCGTCCTTTCACCTGACGCGCCAACTTGAGCGCCGCCTCCACCGCGTTGGTACCGGTTGGGCCTGTAAACTGTAAGGTGTACTGCCACTTGCGAGGCTTGAACAGCACCCGCTCAAACGTTTCCAGAAAATATTTTTTTGCGCTGGTCGCCATATCCAGGCCGTGCACCAATCCATCCGTATCCAGGTATTCGATTAGTTTTTCTTTAAGGATGGGATTGTTGTGACCGTAATTAAGGGTTCCTGCACCACTGAAAAAATCAATGTATTCCTTGCCTTCTTCATCGATAAGTAAAGAACCTTTGGCCTGACTGAAAATTACCGGAAACGACCGGACGTAGCCTCTAACTTCCGACTCCATCCGGTCAAATATTTTTAAGTCCATCATTTTGCTTCCTCTCGGTTATAAAGGCGCTGCAACGAACATACAGCCGTCACCATCTAGCGTTGGAGCGCCTTCGGGCTAATGGATCGACCCAGTAGACGTCTTACTTATGCAAGACCTCGAATGGACCGATCCGTATCAATGGTTCGTCGTCGTGCCCAGACGGGCCAAACAACTGCTGTTCGAACAAAGGGCTTTCGCGGCAATCGGCCCGCAGCATCCGCGCGAATCCGGCGAACATACCCCGCGATGCCGCATTATTTGAACCAACCGTCGTTTCTATATAGCGAACTTGGCGCAACCCTGGACGCTCGAGCAGACTACTTAACATGCTGCGCCCCAAACCCCGGCCCCTTGCTCGCGAATGTACGGCCACCTGCCACACAAAGAGCACATCGGGTTTTGCGGGGGGAATGTAAGCGGAAAGATAACCGTCCAGAATTCCATCATGTTCGGCGACCACGCAGGTATCCGAAAAATGCTCGCTAAGCAGCAGATAGGTATAAAGGGAATTCAGATCGAGCGGCGGGCACTCGGTGACAAGGCGATGAACCGCTGGCGCATCAGCCTTAAAGGGACGACGCAGTACCGTTATTTGGCTTTGTTGTTGATCGGCATCGACGGCCAATCCGGTACTGGACTCTTGTAGGGTGTAAGGGCTTGTATTATCAATCAAACTACCAATCCTGATTCCGGAGGCACTTTACCTTGCGGCACCTCTAAAATGGTGGAGCCTAGCTCTTCTCCGGTTTCGGCTGGCATGACCCCATCGGACTCCATCAGATTGACAATGCGTTCAAGCGACAAAGTGATGGTGGCCTGTTCCAGCTCGGGCAAGGCGTTTAATGCGTCGGCCAGTTTTTTCTGTAAAGGCGATGGCGTGTCTTTAGCCAACGCAATACCCGTTTCCGTCGCCGACACAAATACGATGCGGCGATCTTCGCGGCCACGCTCGCGGCGCACCAGGTTTTTATCTTCCAGGCGATCGAGTATGCCCACAACCGTACTGGGGCTAACGTGAATTTCACGACTGATCGCCGTAGCGGTAAGCGGCCCCTTGTCGATAACCGCACGCAAGCAAAGCAGCTGTGGAGAAGTGATATTGCTGCATGCCGCCAACTGCCGCGAATGCAGAGCGATCGACCTTGTAATACGGCGCAATGCACGCAAAATGCGCAAGTCGTATGCCTGCAGCATGTCTGGCGAAGAGTTTGTCATGATCAGCACCGTTAAGTTGAGTTTAATTTATTTCAACTGAAATCATATGCCCACAAACTAATATTGTCAATGACTCATAGCCTTGACATGACTTGTGGCCAGCAGTGTTATTGATGCAACGTGACAATGCCCTCATCCTCTATCGGCCCAGTGGAAATGTCCGGTTGAATGGAGGGATTGCAAGCCATGCGGACGGACGGGAACAATAATTACGATGAAGGCTATATACGGCCATCAGACGCTAAACTTTTTATTGACGTCAGAGGAATGGTCAGTGGCGGTCGCGCAAAATATAATGCCCCGGCACAATCTTTGCAGATCATGCCGGGGCATTACCTTCTTTTACCAGCGAAAAGCCTTAAGCTGTCCCACCCACCGTCAGCCCTTCCATGCGGACAGTGGGCATACCTACACCGACGGGCACGCTTTGGCCTTCTTTGCCGCAAGTGCCCACCCCCGAGTCGAGCTGCATATCGTTGCCGATCATACTGACCCGCGTCATGGCATCGGGCCCGTTGCCGATCAGTGTTGCGCCTTTAACCGGATAAGTGACCTTCCCGTTTTCGATCATGTAAGCCTCGGAAGCCGAAAATACGAATTTTCCGCTGGTAATATCGACTTGTCCGCCGCCAAAATTGACGGCATACAAACCTTTCTTGACCGACGCAATAATTTCGGCAGGCGCTTGATTGCCTGCCAGCATATAGGTATTGGTCATGCGCGGCATCGGCAAATGGGCGAATGATTCGCGCCGGCCATTACCGGTAACTGCCGTCTTCATAAGCCGGGCATTCAAGGAATCTTGCATATAACCCTTCAAGATTCCATCTTCGATAAGCACATTGCGCTGCGTAGGATTGCCTTCGTCGTCAATGTTCAACGAACCGCGACGATCGGCCAGCGTGCCGTCATCAACCACGGTAACGCCCTTCGAAGCCACGCGCTCGCCAATACGGCCCGCAAAAACGCTGGAGCCTTTGCGATTAAAGTCGCCCTCAAGGCCATGGCCTACAGCCTCGTGCAGCAAAATACCGGGCCAGCCCGACCCCAGCACCACCGTCATCTCGCCGGCGGGCGCGGGGCGCGCTTCCAGGTTCACCATGGCTTCGTGCACGGCGCGTTCCACAT
>DATCVA010000195.1:0-5223 GCA_036567205.1 Eoetvoesiella sp.
GCCCGCATGGTCGCTGAACGTCCGGCCGACGGCTACTCGCTGCTAATGGTCAATAGCTCATACGCGGTCAACCCCGGCGTATTCAGCAAAATGCCGTTTGATCCGAAAAAGGATTTCGATGCCATCATTAATTTTGCATACGTACCGTCTATCCTGGTAACTCACCCCGACTCACCGTACAAAACGCTAGGCGATGTAACTAAAGCAGGCGCCCCGACAGACAACCAGGTGTCCTACGGCTCCTGCGGCAACGGCACGCCGCAGCACCTGGCTGGCGAAATGCTTAACATCAGCGCCAAAACGCATATTCAGCATGTTCCCTACAAAGGCTGCGGCCCGCTGCTAACCGACGTTTTAGGCCAGCAAATCGCCATGGGCTATGTCACCGCATCGTCGGCCATGCCGCACATCAAGGCCGGCAAGCTGCGCGCCCTGGGCACAACAGCCAAAGAACGCTCCACGTTATTGCCCGACGTTGCCACCATTGCCGAACAAGGCTATCCGGGCTATGAACTAAACCAATGGCATGGCTTGCTGACTCCTAGCGGTACGCCCGACGCCATAAAAACCAAATTGTATGAGTCAGTCACCAAGATTGTCGCTCGTCCGGACATTCAGAAGCGACTGGCCGACCTCGGTTACAGTGCCGCAAACGATGGCCCCGCCGCCTTCCAGAAAATTGTTCATGATGATATTGACCGTTTTGCCGCCATTAGCAAGCAAATCGGTTTGAAAGTAGATTAATCAAGGAGTTTTGCATGAGTAAGTTGAAAATCAGTTTGTCCTGCGGCGATTACGACCGTACGCGCGCCTTGTTCGACGGCAGAGCGCCGATCGAAGGCTGCGATGTCACTGCCGTTCCTCTGGAACCGGAAGAAGCCTTTCACCGGGCCTTTCGCTACCAGGAATATGATGTAACGGAAATTTCCATGAGTAGTCATATGATGACGACCGCTCGCGGCGACAACGAATACATTGGTATTCCCGCATTCATTTCACGCGTGTTTCGCCAGTCGGGTATTTACATCCGCACTGACCGCGGCATTAACAAGCCCGAAGACCTGCGCGGCAAAACCATTGGCGTCCCCGAATACCAGATTACCGCCAACGTCTGGATCCGCGGTATTCTTGAAGACGAATACGGCATCAAGCCCAGCGATATTAAATGGGTACGCGGCGGGGTGGAAGAGCCCGGCCGCGGCGAACGCTCGCCTATCGACCTTGACCCGTCAATCAGCCTGACGCAAATTCCCGACGACAAAAGCCTGTCGGGCATGCTGGAGAGCGGAGAGATCGATGGCTATATTGGCGCCCGGGCTCCATCCTGCTTTTTACGCGGCGCCCCTAATGTCGGCCGTCTGTTCGGCAATTACATCGAAGCAGAACAGGATTACTTCCGCCGCACGAAAATTTTCCCGATCATGCACATGGTGGGCATCCGCAAATCGCTGGTCGAAGAAAACCCATGGCTGCCCGTAAGCGTTTACAAAGCGTTCATCAAAGCCAAAGCCCTTGCGGTTAAAGAGCTCGACGAGATTTGCCACCTGGCCGTAACGTTGCCCTGGATGGTGCATCATCACAACGCCGCGCGTGAGCTCATGGGGGATGACTACTGGCCATTCGGCCTTGATGCCAACCGCCACGTGGTCGAGACGTTCTCCCGTTATCATTTCGAGCAGGGTCTATCCAAACGCAAGGTTGCGCCTGAAGAGCTTTTTGCTGAGTCAGCCCTGGATTTATCCAAAATATAAAGGGAAAAGTTTCATGAAAGCCCCAGTCTTGCAATATCAGGCGCCAACTAATGTCGCGGACGCATTGCGGTTATTAAGCGAGGTTGATAACGCCCGCGTTCTCGCGGGCGGACAATCGCTGATGGCCATGCTGAATATGCGGTTTGCATTTCCGGACTGCCTGATCGACATCAATCGAATCACAGACCTGGCATACGTTCGCGAAGGAACGGCGGGTATTGAGATCGGGGCCATGACGCGCCAGCGCGAAGTCGAGTTTTCGCCGTTGATCCGCGAAAAGCTGCCTTTATGGCATGAAGCCATTCTGAACGTCGGCCACCGCCAGACCCGCAATCGCGGAACTGTCGGTGGCAGTCTGTGCCAATTGGACCCCTCGGCGGAAATCCCGACCGTAGCACTGGCGATGGATGCGACGCTTACGGTTGCAAGTGTGCGCGGTACACGCCAGATCGCTATGGCAGACTTCCCCGCTGCCTACATGACGCCGTCCATGGAAGCCGACGAGCTTCTTACGGGATTGACGGTACAGCCCTGGCCCGAAGGCCACGGCCATGCATTTATTGAGTTTTCACGCCGCCACGGCGACTTTGCCATTGTTTCGGCAGCGGTTCTGTTGCTGCTGGACGATAACGGCATTGTGACACGGGCTTCCATTACATTAGGCGGCGTATCCGCCGCCCCGGTACGCATGCCCGAAGCAGAAAAAATATTAGTCGGCGCGTCGCCGGAATCGGAAGTTCTGATGGCTGCCGCACGCATCTGCGCCAAGATCGACGCATCCGGCGATAGCTATGTTCCGGCCTGGTATCGTCAGCGCCTGGCCAATGTTTTAGTCGAACGGGCGCTGAACAAGGCGTTGGAACGAGCAAAGGAAAAAAATGAGCGAGCATAACAGCGCCCCCAGGCAAACCATTACCTTGCGCGTCAACGGTAAAACCTGCACAGGTCAAGCCGAGCCGCGCATGCACCTGGCCGATTTTCTTCGCGGCGAACTGGGCCTTACCGGCACGCACGTAGGCTGTGAACACGGCGTGTGCGGCGCCTGCACCGTTCTGGTTGACGGCCATACGGCCCGCAGCTGCCTGATGCTTGCCGTCCAGGCCGACGGCGCCCAGATCGAAACAGTCGAAGGCCTGGCTGATCCCGATGGATCTTTCCATCCCATACAGCAGGCTTTCCACGAACTTCACGGCTTGCAATGCGGTTTCTGCACGCCCGGCATACTCATGACCGTCGCCGAACTGCTGGCTGCCAACCAGGCGCCCGATGAAGCCACTGTGCGGGATGTGCTGTCCGGCCATTTGTGCCGATGCACCGGCTACCAGAATATTGTTGCGGCGACCCTGCGCGCCGCTGAGCTAATACGCGAGAGGCATGATAATGAAAATGCGCGTTAGTCCTGGACTGGGACAATCGGCAAGCCGTATTGAAGATGCCGCACTGCTGACCGGAACAGCACAGTTTCTGGACGACGTCCCTATCGAGTCGCCGCTACATGCCTGTTTCGTACGCAGTCCACATGCACACGCCCGTATTGTTTCCATAGACCTGAGCGCCGCGCGCGCATTACCCGGCGTCGAAGCCGTGTACGCGGCCAGCGACTTGTTCGGAGAACTGACCGGTTGGCGCATGCCATTGGGATTTCCGCTGGCAGCCTTGCCAGAAAATACGGTGCCTTTTGTACTGGCCGCCGACGAAGTCGCTTTTGTCGGTGAAGCAATCGTCGTCGTAATAGCCCAGTCGCGCCACCTGGCCGAAGATGCGGCGGCCCTCGTCGCCATCGAATACGAATCGCTGGGTGTAATTGCCGACTGCCGGGACGCGCTGCGCGAAGACGCCCCGCTTGTGCGTACCGAACTCGAATCTAATATATTGCAAGACTACACCCTGGCCTACGGGGACTGCGACGCCGCGTTCCAGAACGCAGACCTGGTTTTCGAGGAAAGCTTCTGGGCTCACCGGGGCTGCGCTCATCCCATGGAAGGCCGAGGCGTGCTGGCGCGCATGGATAAGGCATCTCGCACACTAACCGTCTGGTCCTCCACGCAAATGGCCCACGAGGTGCACTACACCATTGCACTCATGCTGGGGCAACCCGAAGATCTGCTGCGCGTCATCACGCCTGATGTGGGCGGCGGCTTCGGCGCCAAATTCATGATCTACCCCGAAGAGGTCGTCATACCGGCTGCCGCCCGCAAACTGGGACGCCCGGTAAAATGGGTGGAAGATCGCCGCGAAAACTTTGTCTCGGCCATACAGGAACGCGATCAGTACTGGACCGTCAACGTTGCCGCCGACAAAGAGGGCCGCGTACTGGGCATACGCGGCAACTTTGTGCATGACCACGGCGCCTATACGCCACAAGGAACCAACGTTCCTTACAACGCCGCATCGTCGATGACCGGCCCGTATTCAGTGCCCGCATTCCAGATGGATGTCAAAGTCGCCTATACCAACAAGGTTCCCGTTGCGACCATTCGCGGCGCGGGCTATCCGCAAGCGGCTTTCGTCATGGAGCGCCTGCTTGACCGCATCAGTACTGAACTGAATATCGATCGCGCCGAGTGCCGCCGGCGCAATCTTATTCCCGCCGAAAAAATCCCGTACACCAAGCCGCTCAAGTCCCGTGCCGGCATGCCGCTAATCATAGACAGCGGCAACTTTCCGGCCCTTCAGGCCCGGGCCCTGGACGCGATTGATTACGACAACTTCCCGGCCCGCCAGAAAGCGGCCCGCGAGCGCGGTTCGTATATCGGAGTCGCCGTTGCCAACAGCGTCAAGCCGACGGGACGCGGCCCATTCGAAACAGCCCGCGTCCGTATACAGCCTTCGGGACAGATCTCGATTTACACCGGCGCTCTGGCCATGGGCCAGGGGCTTAAAACAACGCTGGCCCAGATCTGTGCGCCCTATTTCGGTTTACCCCCCAATGCCATTGAAGTTATTGCGGGCGATAGCGCCCATATTGGCTACGGAATGGGCGGATTTGCCAGCCGGCAATCCATTATGGCGGGTTCTGCTGTGGACCAGGCTTCGCGTACTCTGCGCGAACGCGTGATCCAGACCGCCGCCGCTGTGCTCGAGGTAGAACCCGGCACGCTGGAGCTGAGCATGGGCGAAGTGCATTCCCATGCGACAGGAAAATCCGTTTCACTCGCGCGCCTGGCCATGCTATGCAAGGGCGTTCCGGGTTATGTTTTGCCTATACCCGGGAATCCCGGACTGGACGAAACCGTCGATTTCCATTGCGATGCGCAAACCTACTCAGGCGCCTCGCACGCTTGCGAAGTCGAGGTCGACCCGCTAACCGGCGCCGTCTCGATTATGCGCTATGTGGCCGTACAGGACAGCGGCGTGATCATCAATCCGCAAACAGCCGAAGGCCAGGTGCATGGTGGCGTTGTGCACGGCATGGGCAATACGCTCTTTGAATTCATGGCCTATGACGAAGCGGCGCAACCCGTCAGCACCA
>DATCVA010000196.1:0-11797 GCA_036567205.1 Eoetvoesiella sp.
ACCAGCAGCACCAACATCACATCGATAAGCGGAACCATATTAATTTCAGAGACTGTATGACCGGCCCCTTTGTTATCAAAGCTTCCAAACGCCATGGTTACTCACCCTTTTTGGAGGCGGCCAGCGCCACCCGGCGCACATTGTTCTTTGACTCCACCTGTTGACCAGTAGAAAGGAACGTAAACAGGTCATGCGCAAAGGCATCCAGTTGCGCAAGATACACGCGGTTAGTACGCACAAAACCGTTATAAGCCAATACCGCCGGAATTGCCACGGCCAATCCCAACCCAGTCATGATCAAAGCCTCGCCCACCGGTCCGGCAATGCGGTTGACCGTTACGCCATCGGACAGGCCAATTCCAACCAGGGCGTGATACACGCCCCACACTGTGCCGAACAAGCCAACAAACGGCGCTGTCGAGCCAATCGAAGCCAAAATAGTCAAGCCGTTTTCAAGCCGGGCGGTTTCTTCGTCGATAACCTTGCGAATAATCCGTGTTACGAACGCCCCCGTCGAGCCTTTTTCTTCAAGTTTCAGCGCCCCATATTTGGCGTGATGATTGCGCGCATGAATGGCATGGCTGGCCAGATGCGAAAACGGCTCGCTCGCGCCGTGCGTCTTGATTTCGTTCTCTACCTGCTCAAGCGAGCTTGCGGCCCAAAACTCATTCAGGAATTTTCTGGATCGCCGGTGGATGCGAAAATTGAAGAACGACTTCACAAAGATCAAATACCAGCTCATCAGCGACATCAATATTAAAATCGCAAATAAAGTCTTGCCCACTACATCGCTTTGCGACACGAAATGCAGCATGCCCCCTCCTTCGGCGACGGCGGAGGCGGTCGTCTCGGTTAGCGCCGCCGGCAAGGTCACTGCTGCCGAACCCACACTGTTGGCTAGAGACTGGGCTTGCGCCGCGCCTTCGCTGACCTGGGCCAGTATTTGCATTGCGCTTTGTAAAAAATCGAACATGGTTGTTCCTATAAAACAAAATCAAATGGAATATCGGCCATTGCTGAATACGCAACGCCATTTTCGGTATACGGTTTGAAGCGGGCCGAGCGCACCGCCTTCAGCGCCGATTCATCCAGTCGTGCATAGCCCGAGGACGTGCGCACGGACACATCAGCAACTGCGCCCTGTGGCGAAATCAATACTCGTACGACCACCCGCCCTGTCTCACCACGCCGCATGGAGGCACGCGGATAAACCGGGTTAGGCCGTCGACCCAGGTAGTCGACCTTGCCAATCAAGCGCGGCTTATTGGCATCCGCCGGCGGCGTTGGAGCCGTAGGTGCAGCCTGTTTCCGAGCTTCACCCGACGCTGCCGAGACCGTTGGAGCCGGTGGCGAATTTACCGGGGCCGGCTTGACAACAGGTTTAGGTTTGGGCTGCGGTTTTGGCTTTGGCTGTGGTTTCGGCTGTGGTTTCGGCTGTGGCTTCGGCTCGACTTTAGGCGGTTCAGGCACAGGTTCCGGCGTAATAGCTTCTGGCTCGGGCTCTTCAACCACTGGCTCCGGCTCCGGCTCTTCAATGAGCGGTTCGCGTTCCGGTTCAGGCTCTTCGATCACAGGCTCGGGAATGGGTTCGGGCTGCACCTCGGGTTCGGGCGCTGTTAACTCGTTAACCGGCTCAGGATTAGGTGCCGCCTCGACAATGTCTGGCGCAATTTCCACAAAACGTATGTCGGCCGAATCCGGCATGTCAATTTCTGGCTTGGTAGGATTCGAATTGAAAATGGCCGCCAACACGGCAAGATGCAAACCCACTACGCAACTGGCCGCCATGACCTTGATAAGTACAGGACGTGATTTGGGCTCGGCATTAGAAAGCGGCATGAATCCAACAACAAAAAGGATAATAGTTTGGCGAAAATACCTGTCTACCCCAATGGGTGACAGGCGAAGCAGGTTAACAGAAACAAGAACCATTCGCAATAAAGGAATAATACATCAGACTGATGTTGTCCGTTTACAACTTACAAATTATCACGGGGTTTTAATGGCTACATCTGAATAGATCTTCTATCCAAACGATAAAAACATTATTGGCGGCGGCCAAACCTATACAAGTCCAGGAGGCGCCCATTGCTGCAGGAACCGCACTCATTCGGGGGAAGCATTCAATGTGCTTAATCTTTGATTAGTCCACTTTATCGGTACTCGCTTAAACCAATCTTTCGACTATTTTCGGACAGTTGTGACTGTCAGTTCTAAAGCACTTTCTGAGTAGCTGTATGAAGGAGTGCCTTCATGTTGTTGAATCATGATTTGGCAATAGACATCGAAATTTTGCAAGCAGCTCGATCTCTTTTTTTACAAAGGTCAACTTGGCTGGTGACATTGCGTTTCGTGCCACGAACAGCGCAGGCGGCGGATTCAGTATGGTCGGCGGTTTTGGACCGATGGCGACTGGTATTTGCGTTCATCGCTAGATGACTCGCTGACTCCTTCCATTCCTTCCGCCCCTTCTACACCCGCTGCCCCCCCTACACCTTCGGCTCCTCTTTATCAGCCTGGCGTACCGGTCTATGAAAGCTATGCCAACATCTTGCAAAGCTTCAATACGCTGGGCACACTGCAACAGCGTGTCGGCAACCGTTCATGGGCAGCGGCTCCGGGCAGGGCCTCCAACGTAGGCACGTTAGCCAACGGCACCATTGAGGGCAACGGCGTGTGGGCGCGCATGGAGGCTAGCCACGGCAGTTTCGATCCCAAAGAGTCCACCAGCCGCGCCAACTATGATCTTGATACCTGGCGTTTGCAGGTCGGGGTGGACAAGTTGCTGCATGAAGCGCCCGAAGGTAGCCTGATTGCGGGGCTCTCAGCCAATTATGGAACGGTCTCAGCTGGCATCGATTCCATATACGGTAATGGCAAGATCAGCACCACGGGTTACGGGCTGGGAGCTGCAACGACCTGGTACGGTAATAGTGGCTTCTATGTGGACGGGCAAGCTCAAGCCACATGGTACGACAGCGACCTGTCCTCGCGCATGGCAGGCGTCGGTACGCTTGCCCGCGGCAATAACGCGTTTGGTTACGGCCTGAGCCTGGAAGCCGGACAACGCATTGCGCTGGATGCCAAATGGTCGGTCACGCCCCAGGCGCAGCTTGCCTATTCGTCCGTGGACTTTGACCGCTTCATCGATCCGTTCGGTGCGCAGATTTCGCTTGATCGAAGCAACAACCTGACAGGTCGTCTGGGCGTTACCCTGAACTACCAGAACGAAACGCATGATGCCGGTGGAGTTATCGACCGCTCCAACGTGTACGGTATCGCCAATGTCTATTACGATTTTATGGATGGGGCAAGAACGGATGTAGCGGGCACTACGTTCATCAACAAGAATGAGCCGCTCTGGGCCGGTGTCGGTGTTGGAGGTTCTTATAATTGGTCTCGCGACAAGTATTCGCTCTATGGCGAAACCTCAGTCAAAACCAGTATGGCCAACTTCGGTGATAGCTATGCTATGACGGCCATGGTTGGACTGCGGGTGCGCTGGTAGGCTAACCGATAGATTGGACTACTGCTGCCTTCGAATCGGCGCTACATTGTTCTGTAGCGCCGATTTTTTTATGTACTCTGGCATGCATCAGAGTACACGTGCAGCATCGCTGGCACCGCATAAACACCTTGAGCTTGTGTTTACTGCCATTGCGCTACCTTGGTGGTGTGTAAAATCTCGCCGTGTAGGGCGCAGAACGGGTAGTAGCAAACTGATATTGTGGCTAGTACAGAGCGACTTCGAGTGGTGATGCCGATATAGAGGCATGAAAAAAGCCACTTAAGTAACCCTAAGTGGCTGATTTCGTTGCAAGAAGTAATGGTGGGTGCTACAGGGGTCGAACCTGTGACCTACGCCTTGTAAGGGCGCCGCTCTACCAACTGAGCTAAGCACCCCTTGTTGCCTTGGGGCCACTTCACTTCTTGCAAAACGCGGGGCAAATTATACCGCGCTATTCCTGCTAATGCAAATCCAAGAAGGTAATTTAATTAACGGCTTCTTTAAGAGCTTTACCAGGACGGAATTTAGGCACTTTGGCTTTTTTAATTTTAATGGCTTCGCCTGTACGAGGATTGCGGCCGGTGCGGGCTGCACGCTCGGTGACGGCAAAGGTGCCAAAACCTACCAACGTAACACTACCCTTCTTTTTAAGGGTCAATTTTACTGCACCGATAAATGCCTCTAGCGCGCGACCAGCATCGGCTTTAGACAAATCGGCTTTGGTGGAAATGTGTTCGATGAGCTCTGTTTTGTTCATTAAGGATTACCCCTAAAAGTTATTGTAGCCAAATCTTGACCATGGGTTGTGTTTGGCGCCTAACTGAAAAAATACGCAGCACCAAGGTGCCGTGCGTAGTACCAACAATGGATTCAATCAGTACAACCGAGTCGTGCTGCAAACAATTATGCACGCTCAGCTGGCTAACGCGTATTAAGCCTTTGAATCCGGGCCATGTCAAGCAAAAACCCCTCAAAAGCCGCACGGTTATTCACTTTTTTGTTTTCTTACCGCAACACTACGATGCTGGCAAACGGCATTAATTCATATATCAGAACCCGAGAGTGCCAGGCAAATAAATGCAATCGTGCCTAATTTAGCCGTACATAGGCCTAACACGCAGCTTAAATTCAAATGAAAAATCGTTGCCAGGCCCGTGTCCGGGCACGATATGTTAGTCGCTGCTTGCCAGAGCCTGAGCAAAGTCATCGATCAAGTCCTGAGTATCTTCGATCCCCACCGATACTCTTAGCAGACTGTCGGCTATACCCATCAGCGCCCGGCTTTCGGCCCCCATTTCATAATAGATGGTATGGGCAACAGGCAAAACCAAGGTACGCGTATCGCCCAAATGCGTCGCCAGAATAAAAACCTGCAATTGATTAAGGAACTCGAACACATCGATTCCGTCGGCCAGCTCTATGCCCAGCAACGCACCAAACCGGTTATTGAACAGGTTGGCCGAGCGCTGATGTTGAGGGTGATTCGGAAGCCCCGGATAATGCACTTTTGAAACCTTGGGATGCGCACTTAAATACTGCGCCAAAACCAATGCATTGGAGCACGATTTTTCCATACGCAAGGCCAGAGTTTCTGCTCCTGCCGCGATACGATGCGCCGCTTCAGCGGAAAGCGTAGCCCCCATGTCGCGCAAACCCTTTTTCTTTATTTGCGTCAGCCCCCAGGATGTGGGCTTACCCCGGCGATACGCTTCGAAGATATTGTCATAATCGGACCAGTCATACAGACCGGTGTCGGTTACAGCGCCGCCCAGGGCATTACCATGACCGCCAATCGCTTTGGACAACGAATTCATCACCAACGACGCGCCGACATCAATGCCCCGGCACAGCCAGGGGGTAGCCAGCGTATTGTCCAGAACATAAACAAGATTTTTATCCTTACACCATTCTCCGATGGCATGCAGGTCGGCCACTTGCGTGCCGGGATTGGCAATGGCTTCGGTAAATACCATTTTGGTTTCGGGCCGATACGCGGCTGCAACGTTGCGCATGTCGGTTGCGTCAACCAGGGTTATCTCGACACCCAGTTCGCGCAATGTACTAAACAAGCTATTGGTATTGCCAAAAATATACTTGCTACTGATCAGGTGGTCTCCGCGGCGCAACAAGGTAAAAAAAATGGCCGATAAAGCCGCCATTCCTGTGGCGAAACTAACGGTACTTACCCCGCCCTCCATTTGCGAAACCTTAACCTCTAGCGCTGCCGTAGTGGGCGTTCCCTGACGGGCATAAGTAAAACCCGCCTTGCCCTGAAACACAGCGGCCAGCTCGCGCGAGTCGGCGAACGCATACTCGGAAGAAGGATGCATGGGCTTGTGAACCGCACCGTGCTCAACGCCGTCGCGCCGATCGGAATGCAAAATGGTAGTGGTAAAGCCGTTCTTAGCCATGGTGGATGTTATATAGAAAAATTAGAAAAATTGGGAACAGGCAAAAACAGCGGCAATCAGGCGGCCCGCTGGCGCACGGCTTCGTATAAACATACGGCGCTGGCTACGCTGACATTAAGGCTTTCCACCGAACCCAGCATTGGAATCGTAACTAATTCGTCGCACGTTTCACGTGTCAGACGGCGCATACCCTCGCCTTCAGCCCCCATAACCCATGCCATGGAACGCCGCGCATCCACAGCATGCATGCTGCTGCTCGCTTCGTCATCGGTGCCCACAAGCCAGACATCGCGCTCCTTCATCTGACGCATCGTCCGCGCAAGATTGGTCACCATAATATAGGGCACCGTTTCCGCTGCACCGCAAGCAACACGTTGAACAGTACTGTTCAAACCCACCGCGCGGTCGCGCGGCGCAATGACAGCATGTACCCCGGCGGCATCCGCTGTACGCAGGCAAGCCCCCAGATTATGAGGATCTGTCACGCCATCGAGAATCAAAAACAAAGGGGTCTGGTTTTTATCCTCGAGCAGATCAAGAACCTCGTCGACATCGACCGCCAGCTGATTGGCATCAGCCAACGCCACCACGCCCTGATGACGCGTACCGCGCGCCAGGCCATCAAGCCGATCGGCCGAAACCGGAAGCACACGGATATTGGCCGCCTGGGCCTGCTCTATAAATGACTGCATACGCTTGTCGCGCCGCGAAGCCTCAACATAAAGCTCTTTGATCGAAGTGGGCGCGTGGCGTAGCCGTGCGGTCACTGCGTGAAAACCGGCCAAAACCTGATGGGACGACATAAATTTCCTTTCTTATTACTTTTTAACTATAGCGCACGCAAGCACAGCCAAGCCAAAGATACCTGGTGGTTATTCCATTTCCAAATCAATTGCGGGCACGAAAGCGAAGCGCAGACAGTACATTTGCACCGCTGCTGCGCCGACACAATTCACGGTTGATTTAAAAATGGAATTACGTATTTTATTCTTATCTGACATTCGCTGTAATACAACCCAACGTACAAAGCCACGCCCCGAAAGGGACGTGGCTACCGGGTAATAGATGCTCTCTTGCGCTCCTGGCCCGAAACGGGACGCGCAGGACAAATACTAGCGCCGGTTTCGGCTGGATTTTTTGACGGTTGCCGCAACCTTTGCGCCACGTTTGGCTTCGGCTCTGCGCTGACGCGAGGTAGTGCCTTTAAGCGCTTCGGGCTTAGCGGGCGCCGCCCGTTTAATACGACGTTTAGGTTCTTCCTTAGGCTCGTTAACAGCTTTATGCAGCTCTTTAAATGTAGTGCCCTTGACGAGCCTGAATTCGATACGGCGCGCCTCCAGGTCGACTCGCGCCACTTGCACCTGAACGGCATCGGTCAAACGATAACGCATGCCCGTGCGCTCGCCGCGCAACTCGTGCATGGCCTCGTTGTACTGAAAATAATCGGAACCCAGTTCAGATACATGAACCATTCCCTCAACAAACAACGTATCAAGAGTAATGAAAATTCCGAACGTAGCCACACCCGTCACACGTCCGCTGAAGACTTCGCCGACATGCTCTTTGACGAACCAGCATTTAAGCCACGCCTCGACATCGCGTGAAGCGTCGTCGGCACGCCGCTCGCGAGCGGACAACAACAAACCCAGCTTCTCCCATACCGCATGCTCGCGCTCGCGCTGCGGCAATGCCGCAGTGGCAGCCAGATCGGGAATGTCGGGAACATACCGCTTGCCTTCAAGCACAGACTTGATCACGCGGTGGGTTAACAAATCGGGGTAACGGCGAATCGGCGACGTAAAGTGCGCATAGTGCTCATAGGCCAGACCGAAGTGGCCCGACTGCTCCGGGCTATATATGGCCTGCTGCAGTGATCGCAGACACATCGTTTGAATAACTTCGTAATCAGGCCGGCCACGCACAGCCTGAACCAGCTTCGCGTAATCGTGGGTAGTGGGGTCGTCTCCGCCTTCCAGCGTAAGGCCAAGATTACGCAGGTAATCGCGCAAGGCCTGGAGTTTCTCGGGAGTAGGCCCTTCGTGCACGCGGTACAAACCAATGCGTTTGTTTCGTTTCACAAAATCGGCGGCGCAGGTATTGGCCGCCAGCATGCACTCTTCAATTAAACGATGTGCATCGTTACGCGCATAGGGAATAATTTTTTCGATGCGACCCAATGGATTGCAGATAATTTTGGTTTCTATCGTGTCGAAATCAATGGCACCGCGTTTAATGCGCGACTCGGACAACAACTGATACAGCTCATGCAGGTTTTGAATATACGGAAAAACCGCCCCCATCGCTTGTGCCGCCGGCCCCGAAGGTTGCTGCAGCCCTGCCCAGACATCGGTATAGGTGGTGCGTGCGTGAGAATGAATAACAGCGTTATAAAACTGATAAGCGCTGACAGTACCTGCTTTGGCGCCTGTAGCGGGAATAACAATATCGCAAACCAGCACCAGGCGGTCGACATCGGGATTAAGCGAACAAAGCCCATTGGATAACGATTCGGGCAACATCGGAATGACGCGACGCGGGAAATAAACGCTGGTGCCACGATCGATGGCATCCTCGTCGATAGGATCGCCCGGCCTGACGTAATGACTGACGTCGGCAATGGCGACTAACAAACGCCAACCCGGTTTCTTGCGCTTTTCGGTCCCCAACTCAATCGGCGTGCAAAAGACGGCATCATCGAAATCGCGAGCGTCTTCGCCATCGATAGTAACGAACGGGACATCGCGCAAATCCACCCGGCCATTCAGCTCGCCCCGTTTAACCGTACTGGGCAGCTTGGCAGCCTGGGCTTGCGCCCCATCCGAAAAAATATGAGGAACATCGAACTTGCGGACCGCAATTTCGATTTCCATCCCGGGGTCGTCAATTTCACCCAGCACCTCGATAACACGGCCCAATGGCTGCGAATGGCGCGTTGGCTGCTGAACAATTTGAACGGTGACGACCTGCCCATGTTCGGCCCCGCCTGTGTCCGCAACGGGTATCAAAATGTCGTGCTTGATACGCTGATCTTCCGGAGCAACGATAAGTGCGCCGCGCTCATTCAGGAACCGGCCCACCAGCTTATCGGTACGCCGCTCGATTACTTCGACAATAGCGGCTTGAGACTTGCCGCGGTACTCGCCGTCGGGTTTCGCCAAGACGCGGTCGCCATGCAACACCTTAAGCATTTCACGCGGCGACAAAAACAAGTCGGGACCGCCATCGTCGCGCAGCAAAAATCCGAAGCCGTCACGATGGCCCTGTACCCGGCCAGCAATAAAATCAGTTTTGCTGGCGGCGGTCAATTGCCCCTGGGCGTTGTAAAAAACCTGTCCGTCGCGTTCCATCGCCTTCAGGCGACGCTCAAAGCCTATGGTCAGGGGTATTGCTGCGCCAAGAACCTTAGCCAGAGCCTCGGGAGCAATAGCCTGCCCCGATGAACGCAAATACTCGAGAAGGACTTCTCGGCTTGGTACAGCGGGATCAAAATCAGGCGGCAACTGAGCTGAACCATTGGGGATCTGGTTATTCGTTTCGTTTTTAGATCGTTTGATCAAAGGATGTTTCCATTCAATTAAAAATTAGGTTATACTTTGCGCCTCTTAAAGTTTAAACGCTAATACAGGCAGTACATTAGCATACACTTTATGCCCAGATGGCGGAATTGGTAGACGCGCATGGTTCAGGTCCATGTGCCGCAAGGTGTGGAGGTTCGAGTCCTCTTCTGGGCACCAGTACAAGCAGTCAAAAAGCTCTGTAAATCTTTGATTTACAGAGCTTTTTTTATCTGTAAAGGCTTTTTTCCAGACATGGTATTGCATAAGCCCATGGGCTGGACCGAGAAGCAGCGTGGTGAACTGATGATTAGGCAGCCAACAAAAACACGGCATTTTCGATAGGCAAGCTGAAACGGCAGCGTGGGGAAAAAAACAAGAACGCAAGAAACCCACTAGCACAGCGCCAGCGGGAAGCAACCCGACCGCAAGTGTATTATTCGAAGCATACTTACCGATTGCCGAGAACACTGATTCCGAAAAAATGGAACACATTGCGCATCTAAAAATGGTGCAATAACCTATTGCACCATGGCACCTTCGTCACACGTTAACACACGATATCAATGAATGGACAGAACGCCAAAACAAAGGCGTTAATCAGCGGACTTGACAGCAACACACACTGGCAGGAATAAAGTAAGACCCATGCCAACAATAAAAAGTTCAAAAATTAGTGTTCACTCATATAAAGCAGGGCTTTTTTAGCCAAGCTCTTACCCAAAATGCTTTTGGCATTTCCGGCAAAAGCTTGACTGGCACGGCCCGACGTTTCTGAAGGCCGGCCAGAACAAGGCAGTCCGGCTATCAATACCGCAAGTTGGCGCTTAGAATAATTTGCCTGCCCGGTCCAAAATCGGCATGGTGCACGCCATTGGTGCGCGAGTAGTAATTCTTATCCGTCAGATTAAGCGCATTCAGCTGCAACGCCAGGGTTTTATTGACCTGATATGCGGCCATCGCGTCAAACCGCCAGTACGCAGGCATATAGACAGCGCTAGTTCCGCCGCCCGCACCGCCTTGATTGCCGCCAAACGTCTTGCTAACGTAATAAGCCCCTGCTCCCACGGTTAATGGAGGCAGCAATTTATAGGTAGACCATAAACTAAAGCTATGTTCAGGCGTGTTTGCCAAAGAATCGCCTTCGTTGACACCACTGTAGGCGCCTTTGACAAGTTCGCTATCCATATAGGTATAGCCACCGTATACATTCCATTTAGAGGTAATTTCCCCCGACACACCCAATTCCAGTCCCCGCACCCTGGTTTCCCCGGCTTGCGCAAAAATGCCCGGGTCTACTTCAATCTGGGCGTCTCGCCTGTCATTTTGGAAAATTGCGGCAGTCAGGTTCAAACGTTCATCCAATACATTCCACTTGGTACCCAGCTCCAATGTACGGCTTTTTTCCGGTTTCAGGTCGCCCAGACCTACAGAAAGACCTTCCTGGTCTCCACCGCTGATGCTGGGGGGAGTAGATGCGGTGGAATAAGAAATATAAACACTGCCATTTTTCGTCGGCTTGTATACCAGTCCCAATTGATAATTGAACATGTTCCAGCTGCCGCTCTCGGACGTCATTGCCGTGGCGCCACGCTGCAAGAAGTCGCCCGATATCCGATAGTTGTCCAGGCGAACGCCCGCATTAGCCTGAAACTGCTCCGAAAACTCGATGGTATCGAAAAGGTAAGCGGCGCGCGTAGTAGACTTTGAGTCCAGGTTTAGCGGCTGGCGCGTAATCGAGCCTGACCAGGAATCACTGGGATTAGGACGGAAAAAAGGTGTGCAATCCAGACTGCCTGCCGAAAAACTGGCCGGACATGCTGCGCCAGCAGTGGTTGCGACGGTATAGCTTGCATTCTTATTGGTTTCGCGCGAAAACTCGACGCCCAGATTGAAACTATGCTTGATGCTACCGGTATCAAGCTTCCCATACAGCTCGGTCGCGTTCGTCAAGAGTTCGCTTTTCTGCCAACGTGATTTAGTGCCGCGCTGCAACCAGTACTGATTTGTTGCAGCATCGAACCTGGCAGTGCCGTCGCCCGGGTTCGTTACCACATAATCGTTGATCGTCTCGCCATAACGAGTGGCATTGCGCAAGGTAAGGCGCTCGGTAAAATCGTGTTCCAGCTCTATTGTGCCGATATCGGCTTGAGTCTTGTGATAGTCGCGATCATACAATCCGTAGAAGGTATCGCGATCAACATCCACAATACCGCTGTCGGTATGCAGTCCAGGAATTTTCCGGGTCAATGGCACGCCATAATCGGGCATGCCATCGGTTTGCAAATGATAATAGCTAAAGGTGGCCCGAGTAGGCGTGCCCA
>DATCVA010000197.1:0-5017 GCA_036567205.1 Eoetvoesiella sp.
TTAAAGAAAATTGGCGAAGAGGCCACCGAACTGGTTATGGCGGCCAAAGACAACGCGCCTGATCGCATCGTGGCTGAAACGGCCGATTTGTGGTTTCACAGCCTTGTCGCATTGGCTCATTACAATTTGCGCCCGGAAGACGTGTTGCGCGAACTGGCCCGGCGTGAAGGCACTTCGGGCCTGATCGAGAAGGCCAGCCGCCCCAATGCCGGCTAAACGTAATTTCATTTCCAAACCAAGTGTGAACACGAAGGCGAAGCGCAGACAGCACCTTTGTACTGCTGCTGCACCGACACAATTCACGGCTGATTTGGATGTGGAATAAAATCAACATTCACAAGGACCGTACCTCAATGAGCGACAACTGTCTTTTCTGCAAAATTGCCAAGGGCGACATTCCGGCAAAAAAAGTTTACGAAGATGAGGATTTTTTTGCTTTTCACGACATAAATCCCGCAGCTCCCGTACACTTGCTGCTTATCCCTAAACGGCATATCGTTTCAATGCAGGATATTCAAACCAACGATGCGCCGTGGCTGGGCAGGATGATGGCGTTAGCGCCGCAACTGGCAGCGGAAAATGGCTGCCGCCCGGGCACTGAAGGCGGTTTTCGCATTGTCGTCAACAGCGGCGTCGACGGCGGACAAGAAGTGGAACATTTACATTTTCATATAATCGGGGGCCCACGGCCCTGGGACAGACGCGCGGCACCTGCCGCTTAACGGAGAACAAGTATGGGTAGTTTTAGCATTTGGCACTGGCTCATCGTTTTGGTTATTGTGGCGCTGATTTTCGGCACCAAAAAGCTGCGCAATATGGGTGAAGACCTGGGCGGCGCAGTCAAAGGCTTTAAAAAGGGCATGAACGATGCCAGCGCCGACGGGGCCGGCAAGCCCGAATCAGTCACCGAACGTGTGCAAAGCGGCGAAACCATCGACGTGCAAGCAAAAGAAAAAAACGACGTTTAACAGCGGTTTCGAGTGCATCGGCGCCGCTCTGCCGGGCGACGCCGCGATTTTCTTTTAAGCGATCTGTAATTCATGTTTGATGTCAGCTTCAGCGAACTTCTTTTGATTGGCGTTATTGCGCTCATCGTCATCGGCCCCGAACGCCTGCCCAAAGTGGCGCGTACCATCGGGCATTTGGTCGGGCGCGCGCAACGCTACGTTAGCGATGTCAAAACCGACATTCAGCGCGAGATGGACGTCGACGAAATAACAAACCTTAAAGGGCAAATGGAAGAAGCCGCCAACACGGTCAAGGCGTCCATTGCCGATGCTGGCAATAGTCTGCGCAATCCTATCGACGAGGCTAAAGAGGCGCTTAAAGATGCCCAGGCATCGCTTAAGGACGCGACCGACTCAGTTAATGCGGCGGTCAAGCCCGCCCTTGAAGATAAAGGCGACGCCGAAAAAGCTGGTGCAGCGCTTGCATCGAGTGCTGCGGCCGGACTGGCCATAGGTTCTTCGAACGAAGCAATAGCAGCCGCAACGCCCCAGGAAGAGCGCCCTGAACCCGATCCCTCCGAGGCGACTTTGCCGTTGCCGGGGTTCGACGATGAACATACGTTGCCCAACGCTGCAACCAAACCTTCTACCGGGACGACGCCAACGTGACGCAGGAAAATAGCACTCAGAACGCTCCAGAGGGCCCACAAGACACTTTTATCTCACATCTGGTCGAGTTACGCACGCGCCTGTTAAAAGCAGTTGCAGCGGTGCTTGTCATCTTTGTGGTGCTGTTTCTTTATCCGGGGGCTTCAAAAATTTATGATTTGCTGGCGCAGCCGATGCTGGCTTCGTTGCCTGAAGGCACTCGCATGATTGCCACGGGTGTTATTACGCCGTTCATGGTGCCTATTAAAGTTACGCTGCTTGCCGCGTTTGTGATTGCGCTGCCGGTTGTGCTGTATCAGGCATGGGCGTTCGTGGCGCCAGGCCTGTACAAGCATGAACAGCGCCTTGCGTTGCCGCTGATTATGTCCAGCACTTTGTTGTTTTTGCTGGGCATGGCATTTTGTTATTTTGTGGTGTTTCGCACGGTTTTCCACTTTATTGCGGGTTTCGCGCCCGAGTCGATAACGCCTGCGCCAGATATCGAGGCTTATGTCAGCTTTGTCATGACTATGTTCATTGCCTTCGGGGTAACGTTCGAAGTGCCTATTGCGGTTATTTTGCTGGTTAAGGCGGGTATTGTTACGGTTGAAAAGTTGCGGGCGGCTCGTGGGTATGTAATTGTGGGCGCGTTCGTCATTGCTGCGGTGGTTACGCCGCCGGATGTGCTTAGCCAGTTTATGCTGGCGGTGCCGTTGTGTTTATTGTTCGAGGTTGGCGTGATTGTTGCCAGTATGCTGAAGAAGCGCGAGGCAGAGCAGGAGCCTTCTTCGGATGAAGTGGCTACACCTAACGAGTGATGGGGCTGGTTTTGGCAGGGTTCTTGGGCAAGTGTGTTGGGTTTCTTTAGCCGGCGCGGCGCAAGAGGACTGAATGGGCTCCGACACTCCCGGTCACGGCTTTGCCGTGACTTCCCGGGCAAGCAGCCAGATCAGGGCGATCGCGAACTTCCCGGGATGACAATCCCCCGGATTGTCATCAAGCGTCCGGGTCAAACAAGCGCGATCTTGCATCCCTGATCTGGCTGCTTGCCCGGCGTCTACGAATCGCCCATCCAGTCCCCTTCCGCCGCGCCTAGGAATTGGGCATTCGGCCGTCCAGGGTTCAACGCAAAGGCATATTTAACGGCATATTGATTTTTCAGTATTTCGTTGCGCCGTCCGGGCATCCGCCTGTTCAACAGTGCGTTCACGTATCGTCCTTGCGGGACCTATCCAGCGCGTCGGCGTATCGCTGCGACGTGATTATCGGATGCGGGAGCTGGGTCGTTTGCTGGCGGGGCGCGCGCCGACGGTTACTTCTAGCTTGTGTTTTTTTCCGTTGCGTAAAATGGTGATGATGACTTCGTTTTTTGGAGCGAGCGGGGCTATCTGGTTCAAAAAGCCAACGGTGTCGTAAACCATTTCATCGTTAATCTTCAGCACGATGTCGCCCACCCTCATGCCAGCATTCCAGGCGGGTCCGTTGCGCAGGACTCCGGCTACAATCACGCCGTCTTGCGTTTTTAACTTAAAGGCCTTGGCAAGTTCCGAGGTGATGTCCTGTGGCTCGATGCCCAGCCAGCCGCGAGTCACGGCGCCGGTGGCAATGATTTGATCCATGATGGTGTGGGCCGCTTCAGCGGGAATGGCAAAGCCAATTCCCAAAGAGCCGCCCGATTCGGAATAGATCGCTGTGTTGATTCCCACCAGCCGGCCTTCGGTGTCGATTAAGGCGCCGCCCGAATTGCCGGGATTGATGGCGGCGTCGGTCTGAATGAAATTCTCGTAAATATTGATGCCAAGGCGGTTACGCCCCAGGGCGGATATGATTCCCATGGTGGTGGTCTGCCCGACGCCGAATGGATTGCCAATAGCTAATACGACGTCGCCCACTTTCAAGATGTGGTTGCCATTAAAGGTAATAGTGGCCAAATTGGGCAGGTCGATTTTCAGAACGGCCAGATCACTTTCCGGGTCTGCCCCGACTAGTTCGGCAGGCGCCGAGCGGCCATCGTTCAAGGCGACTTCAATCGAATCGGCGGCCTCGATGACATGGTAATTGGTAAGCAGGTAACCGTCTTTGCGGACAATCACCCCAGAGCCCAATGCGGTCGTTCTCTTACGGCGTGTAAACCCCGGCAAGTCGCCGAACAGCCGAATCAGATCGGGATCGGTCATCAATGGCAAGGCAGGCTCGTTAATCTGTTTACTGGTATAAACGTTGACAACAGCCGGCGCCGCCAACATGACGGCGTCTGCGTACGAGCGGGCCGGCGCGGGCGAATTTACCCTGGGACTGCTACTGGTAAGGGCCGGCGGTACCGCCGGAGCGACGGGAGTCGTGCTCGGCGAAGGCGAAATCCAGTCGGGACGCAAGGTTGCCACAATGAATAAAATGGCAAGGCATACCGTTACGGTTTGGGCAAATAGCAACCACAATCGATGCATAAGGCAAAAGACGAAAATGAATCAGGTTTCGACACACGAATTGGCCACGTGGCTGGATACCACTTTACAACCCCAACGCTTTAACGATTATTGTCCCAATGGGCTACAAGTTGAAGGCAAACGTAAAGTCAGTCACATTATCACCGGAGTTACGGCTTCACAGGCGCTTCTGGACGAGGCTGCACGCAGGAACGCCGATGCGATTCTGGTTCATCACGGCTGGTTCTGGAAAAATGAAGACCCTTGCGTGCGCGGCCAAAAGCGCAAACGCCTGGCGACGGCGCTGCAGCATGAGCTGAATTTATTTGCTTACCACCTGCCGCTTGACGCTCATCCAACCTTGGGAAACAACGCGCAGCTGGGCCGCATGCTTGATTTCGAGCCTGATCGCGACAGCGATGGCTCGCCGATTACCTGCGGACCCGGCGGGTTGATCTGGCTGGGGCGTTGCGCCACGCCCATGACGCTGAAAGAGCTTGGCCAGCATGTTTGCAATACTTTGCAACGGGAGCCGTTGATTGTTGGCAATACACAACAAATGGTCCAACGAGTCGCCTGGTGCACGGGCGGGGCCCAAAGCATGATGCAAGCCGCCGTCGATGCGGGTGCATCGGTCTACTTAACCGGCGAGGCTTCCGAACCCACCTTTCATCTGGCGCAAGAAAGCGGCACGAGTTTCATAGGCGCCGGCCACCACGCTACCGAACGCTATGGAATCAAGGCGCTAGGCGAGGCCGTTGCGGCCGAGTTTGGAATACAAGTGGATTTTGTGGATCTGGACAATCCGATTTAACGTTGTCGAGAAAATAAGACAGGTCCACGAAATATAAGGGAGGGAGTGTCGGAATTTTTGTGTTCGGGCAGTTTTGATAGATCATTATTCTGCCTATTGTCCATACGACTGAGAGTCTAGCTGGCGATAGGCTTGTGTGAATCGCTCCTCATACAGGATAGCAAATTGCTGCATCGCGGCCG
>DATCVA010000198.1:0-11522 GCA_036567205.1 Eoetvoesiella sp.
TTGCTCCAGCACCCGCAGGCGAGCCTCTTCCCGTGTGCTCATCGTGATCATCATCCCCGCCCGTCCACATGGTCTGCAAAACTCCATTGAACCGGACATTTCTATTTAGCAGATACCGGACATTCTCACGTTGCACCAACACTAAAGTCAGAGTCATTTGCGGTATGCCACAAAACTATGCCATAATGCACGGCTATCGCCCATACTAATCAGTTGATTTTATTGGCATTACGCGCGGAAGCCAGTGCCAGTCTCACCGCTTCCGCCACTTTCTGTATCCGCGCATCCATGGCGGAATTGGTAGACGCAAGAGACTTAAAATCTCTCGATCATTGATCGTGCCGGTTCGATTCCGGCTGGATGCACCACGGTTCACAGAGATCGGAAAATAACCGCATCAGCGTTAGTTTCCGAAAATGCACGGCTCTTCCCCATAATCGGGGGATCGGCACTCATCACACACGGTTAATCATCTACGATGCCAGCCGCTGTAGTGCAGCCAGACTTGCGGAAGAACCTCTTCGCCAATCTCCCGTATCACGTCACGTGCCGGTCTTCTCGGTGAGCAAGTCAAGGCAGAGTTAGCTGAAGCGATATGCTCAGGCCAGGTTGGTGGCGTACATCGCAGCGTAAGGCTGCCTAATGATCACGCCCAAAGTGCAGGGCATTCAACCCAGCCTTTACGCATCAATTCTAGATGGCGATGACGCGCTTGAATATGCCTTGTCTGATGACCGATGCGCCTATGTGCACGTCGCACGCAGAACCGTTACCGTGAATGGCGTGATAGAGTTCATGAACCGCGAACCGATCAATACCGTGCTGCATAGCGGCGTCGACAGCATCCGCAAACTGAACGATAGCCACGTGCGACGCGCCTGAGATTATCCAAACACGCCATGATGCAATCCATACTGCAACTTATCCAGGAACACGGCCTTGCCGTTGTGTTCCTTAACGTTCTTGTCGAGCAGGCGGGCGCGCCCGTGCCGGCCTACCCTATTCTGGTCATCACCGGCGCGCTGCTCAATACCAGCGGTTATTCCGCGCTCAGCCTGCTGGGCGTTGCCGTTTTCGGTGCACTGATTGCTGACTTCTGCTGGTATCTGGCAGGTCGACGTTACGGTCGCAGAATGCTCTCGACACTATGCCGCATTTCCTTATCGCCGGACTCGTGTGTCAAGCAGACGGAATCCATTTACTTGCGCTGGGGGCCGCCGTCACTGATGGTGGCCAAGTTCATACCCGGTTTTGCGTCCATTGCCAGTGTGCTGGCAGGCGCCGTTGGAACCCCAAAAAGAAGCTTCCTGCTGTTCGACCTTATCGGCGCGGCGCTGTGGGCCGGATCCGCCATCTACCTGGGCTCTTTGTTCAGCACGGCGGTCGACGAACTGCTGGATGTACTGGTCAATCTGGGGCTGCTGGGCGTGCTGCTGCTGGGCATCGCGCTGTCGCTATTTGTCGCCAATAAATGGTGGCAACGCAAGCGCTTTATCAAGTCATTGTGCATGGAACGAATCACCGTGGAAGAACTCCACGACATGCTGCAATCGGGCAGCCATCCCATTATTGTCGATGTACGCTCTTCGCTGGCGCAAACGCAAGGGCGCATACCCGGTGCGATTTCTCTTACCGCTGGAGCTATTGCAATGAATACGGGACAGGCCGACGAAGTGATCGTGTACTGCGATTGCCCGAATGAGGCCTCGGCCGCCGTCGCTTCAAAACAGTTGATGCAAAAAGGCTATGGCAGGGTTCGGCCGCTAACGGGTGGCATTGAAGCCTGGGTGAATGCGGGGTACACGGTCGAAATCAATGACGTGGCATTAGAAAGTCTGGATGTCTAGGATGAAGCCGGGTATTGTGATCTGGTGGGATCAGGCCCGCACATGCGGTTTGACATGCCCTTGACCACGCACCTTGTACTAAAAAAGCATCGGGCCCCAAGACTTTGGGGCCCGATGCTTTTTATACAACCTGCTTGTCAATCAAAATCAACCAGGCCTTAACCCTCAGGCGTCGCTACAGGCGCTTGCGGCCCGCCTTGAGCTTCGATACCGCCAATGGCTTTCATGGACAAACGCAGGCGACCCTTGTCATCGGCTTCGATAACCTTGATACGCACAAGCTGACCCACTTTAAGCACATCGTTGATGTTCGCGATGCGATAGTTGGCAATTTCAGAGATATGCAACAAACCATCACGTCCGGGCAAGACCTGGACAATCGCACCGAAGTCCAGCAAGCGCAGTACGGGGCCTTCGTATTCTTGACCCACTTCGACTTCAGCGGTCAATTCCTTAATACGGCGCTCCGCCTCTTTGGCGCGGTCTAGATCGGCGCTGGAAATCGTGATCGTACCGTCATCGCCAATATCGATTTGCGTGCCGGTTTCTTCGGTCAGTGCACGGATCGTAGCGCCGCCTTTGCCGATTACGTCACGAATTTTTTCGGGATTGATCTTGACGCTAAGCATACGTGGAGCAAATTCGGAAAGCTCGGTACGCGAACTATCAAGCGACTCACGCATTTTGCCAAGAATGTGCAAACGGCCTTCGCGGGCCTGAGCCAGCGCCACTTGCATGATGTCTTTAGTAATACCCTGGATTTTGATGTCCATTTGCAACGCGGTAATACCTTGCACCGTACCGGCGACTTTAAAGTCCATATCGCCAAGGTGATCTTCGTCGCCCAGAATATCGGTTAGAACAGCGAACTTTCCGCCGTCTTTAATAAGCCCCATGGCCACGCCAGCCACGTGATCTTTGACTGGCACGCCCGCGTCCATCATGGCCAGCGAACCACCGCATACCGATGCCATGGACGACGACCCATTGGACTCGGTAATTTCAGACACCACACGGATTGTGTACTGGAAGTCTTGCGGCTCTGGCAACAATGACAGCAAAGCACGCTTAGCCAAACGGCCATGTCCGATTTCGCGGCGCTTTGGTACGCCGAAACGACCGGTTTCGCCAGTGGCGTACGGAGGCATATTGTAGTGCAGCATGAAACGATCACGCGATTCGCCCATGATCGAATCAATGATCTGCTCGTCCTGCCGGGTGCCCAGCGTTGCAACCACCAGGGCCTGGGTTTCGCCACGCGTAAATAGCGCGCTACCGTGGGCACGGGGCAAAACACCCAAACGCACACTGATAGGACGGACGGTACGCGTATCGCGCCCGTCGATGCGCGGCTCGCCGCTTAAAATCTGTGTGCGTACGATGTTGGATTCGAGTTCAAACAGAATGTTTTCGACTTCGACGCTATCGGGAGCGGACTCGCCTTTAGCGGTTGCGTGCTCAAGCAGTTTGGTTTTAACGTTGGCATACACTGCGCGCAATTGCGCTGTGCGCTCTTGTTTTTCGCGCACCAGATAGGCAGCTTGCAGGCCTTCCTGGGCCGCAGCCGTCACAGCCGTAATAAGCGCCTCGTTTTTGGCAGCGGGTTTCCAGTCCCATTCGGGCTTACCGGCCTCGGCAACCAGATCGTGAATGGCGTTGATGACCGCTTGCATTTGCTCGTGGCCAAACACCACGCCGCCCAACATAACCTCTTCGGAAAGCTGTTTGGCTTCCGACTCGACCATGAGCACAGCGGCTTCGGTACCTGCCACGATCAGATCCATAGTGGATTCTTTCAATTGGCTGGTGGTTGGGTTGACGATGTACTGGTTATTAACATAACCCACACGCGCAGCACCAATGGGACCGTTAAACGGGATGCCCGAAATAGCCAGGGCGGCCGACGCACCGATCATCGCGGGGATGTCAGGATCGATTTCCGGGTTAACCGACAAGGTATGAATGATAACTTGAACGTCGTTATAGAAACCCTCGGGGAACAAAGGGCGTAGCGGACGATCGATTAAACGCGAGGTAAGAGTTTCTTTTTCGGAAGGTTTGCCTTCGCGCTTGAAAAAACCGCCGGGAATGCGGCCAGCCGCATAGGTTTTCTCGACGTAATCAACAGTCAGGGGGAAAAAATCCTGGCCAGGCTTGGCCGTTTTGGCAGCGACAACAGTCGCCAAAATAACAGTATCGTCAATGGAAACCAGTACAGCACCCGAGGCCTGACGAGCAATCTCGCCGGTTTCGAGCACTACCGTATGCTGACCGTACTGAAACGATTTGGTCACTTTATTAAACATTACGGAATATCCTTACAATAAAAAAACCGTGTACACCGCGATTTAATTCGCAGTGTCCACGGTTGCACATAATGGGGAGCCAGCCCCGGGTATCACTTACGCAGACCGAGCTTTTCGATCAGCGCACGATACGAATCAGGATTGCGGCCCTTCAGGTAATCTAAAAGTTTGCGGCGACGGCTAACCATACGCAACAGGCCGCGACGTGAATGATGGTCTTTCATGTGTGCCTTGAAGTGACCAGTCAATTCATTGATGCGAGCCGTGAGCAATGCCACTTGTACTTCTGGGGAACCGGTATCGCCTTGGGCACGTTGAAATTGTGTGACGATGTCGGATTTTTTGATGTCAGCAACAGACATTTATAGCCTCTTTAACAGGCGTCAGAGCCGAGGTGCCCTGACGTGATGATTAATTAACAATACAATATTTACTTAAGCGCTTACCATACCTATACATATGCATTAATCGCTTCAAGATTCGGCATTATAGCGGATTGACTGAAAATTGTTGGGCGACCATGGCAAACACTCGCTTTGCAGGCTTGCTGCCTTGCCGCAAATGCCTTTTCACACCAGGAGCACCATCATGGTCTCAATTATGCGCGCCGTTAACCGAACCGCCCTGCCCCTTGTTGCTTTGGGCCTGCTGGGCGCTTGCACCTCCATGGCCGACATCCCGCCGGGCACCCCTATTTCTCAGGTTCAGGCCGAATATGGCCCGCCCACCTACTCGTGCCCGACCGCCAACGGCGGACAACGGCTTATTTGGTCTACCCAGCCCATGGGCCAACACGCCTGGGCTACGAATGTCGACAGTACCGGCCGCACGGACTCGGTCGTGCCGGCGCTAACCGATACACATTTCGCGGTATTGAGCAAAGGCACCTGGACGCCCGAACAAGTACGGTGCGAATTTGGTCCTCCGGCGGAGATCACCCGGGTTGGCCCGCCCTCGAACATACAAATTGTATGGGGCTACCGCTATTTGCAAAGCGGCGCCTGGAACTCGCTGATGTATGTGTACTTCGGGCAAGATGGATCGCACGTTACACGCTTCCATCCGGGTCCCGACCCTATGTTTGAACCACGCGAGAACCGGTTCTTTCCGTTTTAGCGCTTAATGAACGGCTCGTTGGATTTCGAGCGATTGCCAGGAGCGGCGTCATCGGGCGCCGCGGCTTGTGTAGCACCGAACGTACCCGAAATTCCCTGCGTTGGCGCCGTTTCAGTGGAAGCAACGTCGGCAGGCATGCTTTCAGCGCCCTCGTGACGCATTCGTGTCAATGTGCGCGCACGGCGCCAGCGCCAGTATTTCGTTAGCCAGCCCGACAAACCGTACGCCACAAACAAACCAAACAGCACAACCGGCGGATCGCTGGATACAAACACAAAAACAGCGACCAGAAGCAACATAACCCAAAACGGCACGCTACGCCCCAGCGCAAACGACTTGCCGCTGTAAAACGGTGCGTTCGATACCATGGCAATGCCTGCATAGACCGTTAGCGTAAACGCCACCCACGCGATAGTGCCATCTTGCAGCCGAAATTTGTTATCGACCGCCAGCCACACAAAACCGGCCACCAGTGCCGCGGCGGCAGGACTGGGCAAGCCCTGAAAGAAACGCTTGTCGACGATGCCGATATTGGCGTTAAAACGCGCCAGGCGCAGGGCTGCGCCAACCACATAAATAAATGCAGCCAGCCAGCCCCAGCGGCCAAGCCCTTGCAATGTCCATTCATACATCACCAGCGCCGGCGCGATGCCGAACGAGGCCATATCGGACAACGAGTCGTACTGCTCGCCAAAGGCGGACTGCGTATTGGTTAAACGAGCTACACGGCCATCCATGCCATCAAAAACCATAGCGGCGAAAACCGCCATGGCGGCAACTTCGAACTGGCCGTTCATGGCTTGTACGACGGCGTAGAAGCCCGCAAACAGATTAGCGGTAGTGAACGCGTTAGGGAGTAAATAAATACTGCGCCGACGCTTGCTTTCTTCCGTTGACACCTTGGTTTCGTCGCTTGATAGATTAGGCATGTTTTACTCGTTAGGGACTACAGGCAATTCGGCCAGAACTGTACTGGTAGCTTGCACTTTGTCGCCAATGGCCACGCGAGGACGCGAGCCCAGCGGCAAATAGACGTCGACCCGGGAGCCGAAGCGAATAAAGCCATAGCGTTGCCCGCTATATAGCGTGTCGCCCGGTTTGGTATAGCAAAGAATACGCTTGGCAACAAGACCTGCTACTTGCACCGCCGTAACGATATGGCCTTGAGGAGTGCGCAATACCGTAGCATTGCGCTCGTTTTCCAGCGAAGCCTTATCGACTGCCGCGTTAAAAAATTTACCTGCAAAATAATTAACGGTCAACACTTCGCCATTAACCGGAGAACGATTGGAATGCACATTAAAGACATTCATGAAAACACTGATTTTTAATGCATTGCGCTGCGCATACGCATCGTTTACTTCTTCGACCGCGACCACACGGCCATCGGCCGGGCTAAGTACATTAAGTTCGCCATCGGGCGCAATACGCGCTGGATCGCGAAAAAATTGCAAGACAAACAGCGACAGCAGCCAAAACGGGATCGAAATCCATGGCGACCAAATCGCAATTAAAAGTGATATAAGCACGATACCGGCCAGAAATGGCCAGCCTTCGCGCGCGATAATCGGGTGGGGGTAAGGTGGTTTATTCATCGTAAGACGAAGGATAACCGAAATTTTTAGGCTAGCGGGCTTCTATCCCATAGTGAACAGCAATGTGCACCTCAGTAGCCGCCACGGACGAAAAAAAACCGGCCTAAACCGGTTTTTTTCTTGAGTCACAACTTAGTTCTTGGTTTGGTCAACCAGTTTATTCGCTGCGATCCATGGCATCATGGCGCGCAATTTTCCGCCAACTTGCTCAATTTGCGACTCGGCGTTAATACGACGGCGTGAAATGAGGGTTGGCGCACCCGCTGCGTTTTCCAGGATGAAGTTTTTGGCGTAGACACCGTTTTGAATGTCGGTCAGACACTGACGCATGGCCTTTTTAGTTTCTTCTGTAACGATTTTCGGACCTGTTTCGTACTCGCCGTATTCGGCGTTGTTCGAAATCGAGTAGTTCATGTTGGCGATGCCGCCTTCATAGATCAGGTCGACGATCAGCTTCAGTTCGTGCAAGCACTCGAAATAAGCCATTTCAGGCGCGTAGCCCGCGTCAACCAGCGTTTCGAAGCCGGCTTTGATAAGCTCAACCGCGCCACCGCACAAAACAGCCTGCTCGCCGAACAAGTCGGTTTCAGTTTCTTCACGGAAATTAGTTTCGATAATGCCGGCGCGGCCGCTACCAATGGCGCAAGCGTACGACAACGCAACATCGCGGGCAGCGCCGGACTTGTCCTGGTGCACGGCGACCAGAGCGGGAACGCCGCCACCCTGGCGGTATGTGCCGCGAACAGTGTGGCCTGGCGCTTTAGGAGCGACCATGATGACGTCAACGTCGGCGCGTGGCTGGACCTGACCGTAGTGCACGTTAAAACCGTGAGCAAACGCCAGGGCCGCGCCCGCTTTCAGATTAGCTTCAATCTGATTGCGATAAACTTCGGCGATGTTTTCGTCTGGCAACAAAATCATGACCAAATCAGCACCCTTGACGGCCTCGGCAACTTCGGCGACTTTCAGGCCAGCGTTCTCGACTTTGCTCCAGGAAGCACCGCCCTTACGCAAACCCACCACAACATTTACGCCTGACTCATGCAGGTTCAGTGCGTGGGCGTGGCCTTGCGAACCGTAGCCGATAATAGCGACTTTCTTGCCTTTGATCAGGGAAAGGTCACAATCTTTGTCGTAAAAAACTTTCATTTCTAGTGCTCCAATACTAAACGTATTTTGATTTGAACCTGCCCCAGCGTTCAGATTATTCAATGGTTAATTTATTTAATACTAAAACGCGGGCCGGCTAACAACCGCACGGCCCGCGTATTGATTACAACTTCAGGACGCGTTCGCCACGGCCTATGCCCGAGACGCCTGTGCGTACTGTCTCCAAAATAGAACTGCGATCCAGCGCGCCGATAAAGGCTTCAATTTTATCTTGCACGCCGGTAAGCTCGATCGTATAGACCTTGTCGGTAACGTCGATAATACGGCCACGGAAAATATCAGCCATGCGCTTCATTTCTTCGCGCTCCTTACCGACCGCCCTCACTTTAATCAGCATGAGTTCACGCTCGATATGCGGCCCTTCCGACAAATCGACCACCTTCACAACATCGACCAGGCGATTCAAATGCTTGGTGATTTGCTCGATCACTTCGTCGGAGCCCGTAGTAACAATGGTCATGCGCGACAAGGTAGGGTCTTCGGTGGGAGCCACGGTCAAGGTTTCGATGTTGTAGCCCCGCGCCGAAAACAGGCCGACAACCCGCGACAACGCACCCGGTTCGTTTTCTAAAAGGATGGAAATTACATGTTTCATTTTTCTGTCCTTATAGGTCTTCGGAACCGAGCAACATCTCGGTCAAACCACGCCCTGCTTTCACCATGGGCCAAACATTTTCAGTCTGATCGGTAATGAAATCCAGAAACACCAGACGGTCTTTATGTTTGACAAAAGCCTCGCGGATAGCCGGCTCGACATCGGCCGGCTTATCAATACGAAGTCCCACATGGCCGTAGCTTTCAACCAACTTGACGAAGTCAGGCAAGGCATCGACATAGGACTCTGAATAACGCGAACCGTAATCGATTTGCTGCCACTGGCGCACCATGCCCAGATAACGGTTGTTAAGGCAAAGCACTTTGGGCGTCAGATGATATTGCTTGCAGGTGGACAATTCTTGAATATTCATTTGAATCGACCCCTCGCCGGTAATTACAGCGACATCACGACCGGGGTTGGCCATTTGAACACCCATGGCGTAAGGCAAGCCGACGCCCATGGTGCCCAGTCCGCCTGAATTAATCCAGCGGCGGGGCTCGTCGAAACGGTAGTACTGCGCCGCCCACATTTGATGCTGCCCGACATCGGAGGTGACGAACGCATTGCCACCCGTAATTTCCCACAACTTTTCAACCACGAACTGCGGCTTGATAAGCGTATCGGAGCCCTCGTACTTAAGGCACTCTTTGCCACGCCAGGTGTCAATTTGCTGCCACCACTTGGCCAGCGCCGATTTATTGGGCGGCGTTTCGGCCGCACCTTGCGCATACAAGCTATTGAGTTCTTGCAGAACGTCTTTAACATTGCCCACAATAGGTACATCGACGCGCACGCGCTTCGAAATGGACGACGGATCGATATCGATATGAACGATTTTGCGCTGAGTTTGCGAAAAATGCTTAGGGTTGCCAATAACCCGGTCATCGAACCGGGCCCCTACGGCAATCAGCACATCGCAATTTTGCATAGCCATATTGGCTTCGTAGGTGCCGTGCATACCCGGCATCCCGACAAACTTGTCGTCGCTGGCGGGAAATGCCCCCAGGCCCATCAAGGTGTTGGTGCAAGGCGCGCCAACCAGCTCCACCAGCTGACGCAGTTCTGGAGCAGCGTCGGACAACACCACACCGCCGCCCGAATAAATCATGGGGCGCTCAGCAGCCAGCAACATTTGCACGGCTTTCTTGATTTGTCCCTGATGCCCCTTGACCACCGGCGCATACGAGCGCATTTGAACCTCGCCGCGCTGCGGCGAGAACTTGCATTTGGCAACGGTAATATCTTTGGGGATATCAACTAAAACGGGGCCGGGCCGGCCTGTTTTGGCAATATAAAAGGCCCGGCGCATGGTTTCAGCCAGGTCTTTGACATCACGTACTAAAAAATTGTGTTTGACGCACGGCCGGGTAATGCCTATTGCATCGCACTCTTGAAATGCATCTTCACCAATAGCCTGACTGGGCACCTGGCCGCTAATGACCACCATGGGAATCGAGTCCATATAGGCCGTCGCAATACCCGTGATGGCATTGGTCAGTCCCGGACCGCTGGTGACGAGCGCCACGCCAATCTTGTTGGAAGAGCGGGAATAAGCATCGGCGGCGTGTACGGCCGCTTGCTCGTGACGCACCAGAATGTGCTTGAAGCTTTCTTGTTTGTAAATTGCGTCGTAAATGTACAAGACCGCGCCACCAGGGTAGCCAAACACATGGTCTACGCCTTGTTCGGCCAGGCATTGCACGACGATATCGGCGCCATTGAGTTCCATAATAAATTCCTTTCGTAACCGGTACTGGTATCCCGACTGGCCAGTCAAAGCCTGAGCTGCATCGAATATGGCAACATAAACTAGCGCTTCATGGCTCACGGAACCATTCCGCCCAGATACCTTGCCAACCCAACACGCACTCGTCGAAACACAGCACGAGCGTTCACAATAAACGCGGGAGGTAGAAACGGAAGCTTTGGCAACACACGCTTTTGACGCGGCCAACAGCAAAGTTAATACAGGCGCAAAAAACCGGGCGGATGGCCCGGGCGACAGTGCCTTTGACGATCCATTACGGATAAATAAATGGATCAGGCGAATACTTTACCGCGTTGCACAACCAGAATCAAATCGGCCTCCTCGCCGGACGGGAAAACCCCATCGAGTTTATAGGTGCAATTTGACCCTCCATCCGGTATTCTTGTGCCAGGCCTGACGCCCCGAAAACTTAAGCGACCGCAGAGTCTGCATCAAACTGAATTATTGAATTATTGAATTTTTCACCGTAAACGGTTTTTCAATACAAAGGAGACATCCATGAGTTTTATTACCAAACTGGCTGCTGCACTTGCAATCACGCTGGTTCCTGTGGCCGTTACGCTGGCTGCTCCGGCGAAGGTCATGGCACCCGGAGGCCCGGGCGGCGGCTACGATGCCGCTGCCCGCGTCCCCCTTCAGGTTATGCAGCAAACCGGCATTTTCACCGATGGGGCTCAGGTTACCAACAAAGGCGGGGCTGGCGGCACCATAGGCCTTGCCGAATTCGCGCGCACGGGCAAGGGCGATGACAATGCCATTATGTCGATGGGGTCCATTCTTGTCGGCGCCATTATCCTGAACAAATCACCGATAACGCTCGACCAATTCGTACCGCTGGTACGCCTTACTGACGACGCAGGCGTCGTCGCGGTGCCGCCAGACTCCCCCATCAAGAATATCGACGACGTCCTGAAAGCCTTAAAAGCCGACCCTGGCGCCTTGTCGATTAGCGGCGGGTCAGTAGGCGGCGTCGACCATGTTGCCGCTGCACTGCTGGCCAAAGCCGCCGGCGTCCCCGCTTCCAAGCTCAATTACATTCCTTACCCCAGCGGTGCCGAGGCGGTAACCTCACTGGCCAGCCATCAAACCAAGGTGTCTATTTCGGGTGTATCCGAATTCAAG
>DATCVA010000199.1:0-4977 GCA_036567205.1 Eoetvoesiella sp.
AAGCCGATCCCCGGTTGGTTGATGCAATGTTTCTCCGCCCTCGAAGCGTGAGCCGTCAGGGCTGGCCGGAATCATCAGGTTTTTAATGCGCACATTCGCAAACGTGCCGCGCATCATGATTTCGTGATTTCCGCGGCGCGAGCCATAGCTGTTGAAATCCTCTTTCATTACCCCGTGCTCTTTAAGCCAGACTCCCGCCGGCGATGACTCCTTGATGGAACCGGCCGGCGAGATATGGTCGGTGGTGACCGAGTCGCCAAAAATCGCCAATGCACGGGCGCCGCTTACCGATGGCATTGGTTTGGGCGCCATTTCGAAATCGGCGAAGAATGGTGGTTTGGCGATGTAGGTTGATGTTGGCCAGTTATAGACATTGCCCGCGACCCCGGAGATTTTTTTCCAGAGTTTGCCGGGGTTGGTTTTGATTTCGCTATAGTTGCTGCGGAAAACCTCTGGGTCCATCGCCTGCCCCAGCAGGGCTTCCACTTCTGCGTTCGACGGCCAGATATCGCCCAGCCAGACATCGCCGTTTTTGCCTTTTCCGACAGGCTCCGTCATAAGGTCGCGTAAAACAGTTCCCGCAAGGGCATAAGCAACAACCAGGGGTGGCGAAGCCAGGAAGTTGGCTTTGATGTTCGGGTGTATGCGTGCCTCGAAGTTGCGATTACCTGAAAGCACCGCTGAGCAGACCAGGCCGTGCTGGTTGATGGCCTCGTTCAGGTCGGGGCTCAGGTCGCCGGCATTGCCAATACACGTTGTGCATCCGTAGGCGGCGATGTCGAAGCCAAGTTTTTCCAGGTAAGGCAGCAAGCCGGTTTTGGTAAGGTAATCTGTAACAACCCGGGAACCGGGCGCGAGCGATGTCTTGATGTGCTTAGGCACTTTCAAGCCGGCTTCAACGGCTTTCTTCGCCATCAGGCCGGCCGCCAGCAATACACTGGGGTTGGAAGTATTGGTGCACGATGTAATGGCGGCAATCAGGATGTCGCCATTTTTTACCTTGGTGCCGGCGCTGGTTGTAAATGCCTGGCTCAGTTTTTCCGCAGGCTGATTAAAGCCGTTGCTGGAAGGGTCGGTAAACAAATGGGAAAATTGAGTTTTGACATTGCCCAGTTCTATACGGTCTTGAGGGCGTTTAGGGCCAGCCAGCGACGGCGTTACGGTAGACAGGTCCAGGGTAACGACTTGCGAGTAGGCGATGTCTTTTGCCCTGGGGACGCCATACATTTTCTGGGCTTTGAAGTAAGCCTTGAACGCGTCGATTTCCTCCTCGGTTCGGCCGGTGCCTTGAAAGTATTGCATGGTGTGGTCGTCGACTGGAAAGAAACCCATGGTGGCGCCATATTCGGGCGCCATATTGCCAATCGTGGCACGGTCTGTAACCGACAGACTGGATGTGCCCGGCCCACAGAACTCGACAAATTTGCCCACCACTTTTTGTTTGCGCAGCAGTTCGGTAATGGTTAGCACCAGGTCGGTAGCGGTAATTCCGCCCCGCAGCTCGCCTGTAAGTTCAACGCCCACCACATCGGGGGTAAGGATATACACAGGCTGGCCCAGCATACCTGCTTCGGCCTCGATGCCTCCTACCCCCCAGCCAACGACGCCAATGCCGTTGATCATGGTTGTATGGCTGTCAGTGCCTACAAGGGTGTCGGGATAGTAGACCTTGTTTTGCCGGTCGAAATGAACGCCGCGAGCAAGATGCTCGAGATTGACCTGGTGGACGATTCCGAATCCCGGAGGCACAACACCGAAGGTATCGAAGGCTTGCATGCCCCATTTCATAAATTGATAGCGCTCCTGATTGCGCTTGAATTCGAGCTTCATGTTCAGGTCCAGCGCATTTTTGGTGCCAAAATAATCGATCATGACGGAGTGGTCCACCACCAGGTCGACCGGCACTAAAGGTTCGATGCTTTTAGGATCTTTGCCCATGGCTGCGGCAACCGAACGCATAGCTGCAATATCGGCCAGCAATGGCACGCCGGTAAAGTCTTGCAAAACGACGCGTGCCACGACGAACGGGATCTCGTCGGTACGCGTTGCAGACGGTTTCCAGTCTGCCAGCTGCCTTACGTGCTTTTCGGTGATTTTTTTGCCATCGCAGTTACGCAGTACCGACTCCAGTACGATGCGGATCGATAGCGGCAGGCGTTGGATATCGACACCCAGCGTTTTGCCAAGTGCGGGCAGGGAGTAGAAATTAGCGGTTTTTTTTCCGACCTTGAATTTTTGCAGGCTGTTGAAGGTGTTATGTGGCATATTCTGCTCCGTGGAGTTGGGTTGCATTTCTAAATGCGCTTGAAGACGCATTATTTTAGGCGTTATCAAGAAATTTTGGCGAAGAAAAATCCCCCGACATTACTGTACGGGGGATTGCAGATCAGCGATTAACTAAACGTGGTCTACACGCCAACCGAATCGGCGATTTCCTTGAAATCTTCGATTTGATCGAAGTTCATGTAACGGTAGATCTGTGCACTGTCCTTATTGAGCACGCCCATGTCGGCCATATATTCTTCCCTGGTGGGAATACGGCCCAGACGCGAGCAAATGGCGGCCAGTTCGGCAGAGCCCAGGAACACGTTGGAGTTTTTACCCAGGCGGTTCGGGAAGTTGCGGGTACTGGTCGACATGACCGTAGCGCCTTCACGTACCTGTGCCTGGTTGCCCATGCATAACGAGCAGCCCGGCATTTCCATGCGGGCGCCCGCACTGCCCAGAACGCCATAGTGGCCTTCTTCGGTCAGCTGTTTTTGATCCATTTTGGTTGGAGGGGCAACCCACAGCTTGACGGGGATATCGCGTTTACCTTCGAGCAGTTTGGACGCGGCGCGGAAGTGGCCGATGTTGGTCATGCAGCTACCGATAAAAACTTCGTCGATGGCTGTGCCGGCGACGTCGGACAAGGTCTTGACGTCATCAGGATCGTTCGGGCATGCAACGATGGGTTCGTGTACATCGGCCAGATCAATTTCAATAATGGCAGCGTATTGGGCGTCGGCGTCGGGCTCGAGCAACTGCGGGTTGGCAAGCCAGGCCTCCATCCCTTTGATGCGGCGAGCCAGCGTGCGCTCGTCTTCGTAGCCGTTGGCAATCATCCATTTGAGCAAGGTAATGTTGCTGGTAATGTATTCGATGATTGGCTCTTGGTTCAGGCGCACGGTGCATCCGGCGGCGGAGCGTTCTGCTGACGCATCGGACAACTCGAATGCTTGCTCGATTTTGAGGTTGGGCAAACCCTCGATTTCAAGAATACGGCCTGAAAAGATGTTTTTCTTGCCTTGGGTTTCTACAGTCAGCAAGCCTTGTTTGATGGCATAAAGCGGAATGGCGTTGACCAGATCGCGCAGCGTAACGCCCGGTTGCAGGCTGCCTTTAAAGCGCACCAGTACCGATTCTGGCATGTCCAGCGGCATAACGCCGGTGGCGGCGGCAAATGCCACCAGGCCGGAACCTGCCGGGAAGCTGATGCCAATAGGAAAGCGTGTATGCGAGTCGCCGCCTGTACCGACCGTATCGGGCAACAGCATGCGGTTCAGCCACGAGTGGATGATGCCGTCGCCGGGACGCAAGGAAACTCCGCCGCGAGTGCTGATGAAGTCCGGCAGTTCGTGGTGGGTTTTTACGTCGACCGGTTTGGGATAGGCCGCGGTGTGACAAAACGACTGCATGACCAGATCGGCCGAAAAGCCCAGGCACGCCAGGTCTTTAAGTTCGTCGCGAGTCATGGGGCCGGTTGTGTCCTGGCTGCCGACCGACGTCATTTTAGGTTCGCAGTATGTGCCGGGACGTACGCCTTTGCCTTCAGGCAAGCCACAGGCGCGTCCGACCATTTTTTGTGCCAGTGTGTAGCCTTTGTTCGAGTCCGCCGGGTTAACGGGCAGGCGGAACAGAGTAGAGGCGGGCAGCCCCAATGCTTCCCGGGCTTTGGCGGTAAGGCCGCGGCCAATAATTAGCGGAATGCGGCCGCCGGCGCGGGCCTCGTCGAACAAGACATCGGATTTAACCTGGAATTCGGCAATGACAGCGCCGTCTTTAAGCGCTTTACCTTCGTATGGGCGCAGTTCGATCACATCGCCCATATTCATTTGCGATACATCAAGTTCGATCGGCAAGGCGCCTGCATCTTCCATGGTGTTATAGAAGATAGGAGCAATCTTGCTGCCCAGGCAAACACCGCCAAAGCGCTTGTTGGGGACGAACGGAATGTCTTCGCCCGTATGCCATAGCACTGAGTTGGTTGCCGATTTGCGGGAAGAGCCTGTGCCGACCACATCGCCGACATAGGCAATGAGGTGGCCTTTTTCTTTCAGGCTTTGGATGAACTTGATAGGGCCGATTTTGCCGGGCTCTTCAGGCTCGATGCCGGCGCGCGGGTTTTTAAGCATGGCCAGCGCGTGCAATGGGATGTCGGGGCGGCTCCATGCGTCGGGCGCGGGAGAAAGGTCGTCGGTATTGGTTTCGCCGGTTACCTTGAATACTGTAAGCGTAAGGCTTTCTGGCACCTCGGGACGGCTGGTGAACCACTCGGCGTCGGCCCAGCTTTGCAGAATGGCCTTGGCGTATTCGTTACCCTTTTCGGCCTTTTCCTGAACGTCGTGGAACGAGTCAAACACGAGCAGGGTCTTCTTAAGGCCTTCGGCGGCGAATGAAGCCAGTTTGGGATTATCCAGCAGCTCGACCAGCGGGCTGATGTTGTAACCGCCCAGCATGGTACCAAGCAGTTCAATCGCTTTTTTGCTGTCGATGAGCGGGCAGGCTTCTTTGCCGAACGCCACTGCAGCAAGATAGGATGCCTTAACCTTGGCGGCATCATCGACACCGGCGGGTATGCGGTGAGTGATTAAGTCGAGCAAATAGGCTTCTTCGCCAGCAGGCGGGTTTTTCAGCAGCTCGATGAGTTCAGCCGTTTGTTGTGCTGACAGGGGAAGTGGGGGAATGCCCAACGCAGCGCGTTCGGCAACGTGTTGA
>DATCVA010000200.1:0-5259 GCA_036567205.1 Eoetvoesiella sp.
GGGGCGTGCGCTGATGAAACTGACCACTACGCGCGTTGCGCCGGGGCGTTTGCGGCGTTCGCTCTACGCTTCAGCCCTGGTGCTGCTTGCTGTTGTTGTGCCTGGCTTGATAGCCGAGGTCGTGAGTTTTGGCCTTGCTCAAAGCAGTCCCATGTCTGAAAACATGGAAACGATACTGGATTCGCTGGTTGGCATAGTCTATTTAGGAGGCTTTGTTGCCGGGCTGGGTCATGCGTTGCTGGCACCAGAGCGGCCAACCTGGCGGCTTCCGTCCATGCTCGATACTGTGGCATCAGGCTTGCGCTGGTTTCCCCTGGCTTTGGCCATTCTTATCGGTTCGGGCTGGGCCGCATCGCGTTTGGCTACATTAATCAATGCCAGCCTGGCCGCCACCGTCGCACTCGATTACATTACATCGCTGGCGTTGGGTATTACCATGGGCTGGGGAATGTCGCGCGCGAATCGCCTGCGCCGTCTAGTTATGCTGGACCCGGACAAACCAGCCCCGCTTCCTTATCCGTTATGGCTCACGGTGTTGTTGGCACTGACATGGCTAGCCCTTGGCACCAGCGTTATTTGTTTGTTGGTGGGGTATGTGGCGCTTGGCAGTTTCATCGTTAAGCAAGTGGTCTGGATCGCTCTGGTATTAGGCAGCGCTTATCTTCTGTCCCTGTTGATCGCTGACGGTTGCAGCACAATGCTGTCGACGATCAAGCGCAATGCCGACGATGCGGACAGTGTCTATTCCTGGACTGGAGCACGCAGCCAGTTCATTGTTTTGCTGTCTGGAATAGGCCGTTTGATCGTGGTGCTGGTTGCATTGATGCTGCTTCTGGCCCCTTTTGGCGAAGGGCCCGTGGAATGGCTTCGCAGGGCGGAGCAACTGTACGGGGGGATTCCAATCGGTGAAGTGCAGATTCGCCCAACAGCGGTATTGTTTGCGTTATTGGTGTTATTTGTCGGTTTAGGCGGTGTAAGAGTATTGAAGCAGTGGCTTGCCGAGCAGTATTTGCCCACCACTAGTCTGGATCCCGGCATGCGCCTGTCCGCGGCGACGCTGTTCGGTTATGCCGGCTATGTGCTGGCGATAGCGTTGGCCCTGTCTGCCGTTGGCATAGGACTCGAGCGGGTGGCATGGATTGCCAGTGCGCTGTCCGTGGGGATTGGTTTTGGCCTTCAGGCAGTTGTGCAAAATTTTGTGTCAGGCCTTATTTTGCTGGCCGAGCGTCCGGTTAAAGTGGGCGACTGGGTAAGCCTGGGAGGAGTCGAGGGCGACATTCGTCGTATTAATGTGCGGGCGACGGAGATTCAGATGGGTGATCACTCTACCGTTATTGTGCCCAACTCGGAGTTCATTACTAAAATTGTGCGCAATGTAACGCACGCCAATCCCCTTGGACGGGTTCAGATAAAACTTGCCATGCCGGTAACCACAGATCCGCAGCAGGTGCGAGACCTTATTCTTTCGGTGTTTCTGGAAAATCTTGACATACGCGATGAGCCTGCGCCGGACGTGTTGCTCGATGGTATTGATGCCAGTGGTTTATTGTTTAACGCAACCGGATATGTGAGTTCGCCTCGAACTACGTCCGCAGTACGCAGTGCTTTGTTGTTTGATGTCTTGACGCGCCTGCGCGAAGCGGGAATGCCGCTGTCGGCGCCCAGCACGATGGTGCTGGCAGACGCGGATGGTCCTCGTTTGCCAGCCACGTCCGCAGCCCCCAGGATTACAGAGATTCAAAACTCATAGGAAAGCGTCTGCTTGAGCAACTTAATAGTGTTGCTTGATGATTTCGCCAAATGCAGCTTCTGCCGATAAACCGGTCCTCATCAGGTCGCTGATCGTTGCGGAGTGCTTTTGAATACCCTCGGGCAAGGTATCGCGATTGTTCTTGAAGTATTGGTATTTTTCAGCGTCAATGGTGTCTACAGGCACAGCAGCCGGAGCGGCGCTGCGGCTGGCAACCGCGCCGCCGGCACTGCTTGCGGTAGTGGTGCGCGGGGCGCGGGGTTTAGTCCTTTTTATTCCGCTATATGCCTTGGCTGCCTTTATTTGGTCTAGTGTAAAAATGGCTGACAGATTGTCGCTGACATCACCGTTTTCGTTTGGTCTCATCAGCAGGTTTTTGCTGTCAAATGCCATTTTTCTGCCGCTGTTGCCCATAACCTGGTAGTTTGGCCGTTGTCCTTTGCCTGGTAGGTCGAATTGCACCTGGTTGCCATAGGCAACCATTCTTTCAATGATCTCGTCGATATAGTCAACGGCCAAGGTGTCTAAATTGCCGTTCCAGCGTTTGTTTCTTGTACTCAAAATGCGTGATATCCAATAATGTGGGTCAAATCTGATCGCGAACCGTGCAATACGAATCGTGATCGCCGCCTTCAGCATGGCGGTTTACCCTATATTATCGCTCGAGATTATTTCCGTCCGGGCCAGTGTTGCAAATTTATTTCATTTGCCTGTGTCGATAATACGGTTTTTATTTTCTGCGTATAAACATAAAGAGGCTCTTTTGCTGTAGACGAATTGGTATGACTGCCTATATTACCTATTCGTATATACATAGCTTTTAAAAATAGTTGTAGGGCATTAGATCGGTAAGTAAAGTTACAGATAAGCAAAACGCTACCGAAAAATCGAGCCGCAATGAAGCTGTCTTTCCAACATATAAAAAAGAATTTTTCCGACCTCCTAGTCATCGATGACTTTAGCCGTGACATCGAAGAGGGCGAGCTGGTTGCCCTGGTGGGGCCCTCAGGCTGTGGCAAATCGACCTTGCTGCATATTGCCGCTGGCCTCGAAACGCCAAGCGCAGGCAGCATGCTTGCCGATGGCCGTCCGATAAGCGGTCCGCACCCAGAACGCACCCTGATGTTTCAGGAAAATGCGTTGTATCCATGGCTGACATTGGTGCAGAACGTTGCCCTCGCGCTCGAGTTCCAGAAAATTGACAAACTTGAAGCGCGTAAGCAGGCGCAGGCATGGCTGGAAAAGGTCAATCTCAAGAATTTTGAAGACTACTACCCTCACCAGGTTTCGGGAGGGATGCGCCAGCGTGCCGCATTGGCCCGTGCGTTTATTTCAAGTCCAAAAGTGTTGTTGCTGGACGAGCCCTTTGGGGCGCTCGACGCGTTAACCCGCATGACGCTTCAAGATGTGTTGCGTCAACTAATACGCGAAGCGCGGCCTACGGTTTTGCTTGTTACGCATGATGTTGACGAAGCCTTGTTTCTGGCTGATCGCATTTTGGTATTCAGCCCGCGTCCCGCCACTGTGCTTAAAGAGTTTAATTTGGCACATCACGAAAAAACACACGATTTGTCTGAGTTTGCCGCGATGCGCCGTGAAATTTTGGGTCTGCTCGGCATACATGCCGAATGCGACGAGGCAGTTCAATTAACAGAGGAAGCAGAAGCATGAAGATCTTACGCTCATTGGTCCCGGCGCTTGTTGCACTTGCCCTGGCCGGGCCGGCCGTGGCTGCCGAGAAATTCAAGGTTGGTTATTTGCGTGTCATGGACGACGCCCAGGTTATTGCCGCTTATGAAGGCGGCTATTATCAGAAACATGGCCTTGATGTTGAGCTGGTCGAGTTCAAGTCGGGAACCGATTTGATTAAGGCTATCGTTGGCGGGCAGCTGGACACCGGTGTTCTGGGTTTTACCAACGCGGCGTCCTGGTCGTCCAAAGGGGCCGACCTTAAGGTCGTAGGCGGCGCGCAGCACGGCTTTCATGCGATTGTAGTGCGCGATGACACCGGCATTAAAAATGTGGCCGATCTGAAGGGCCGCACACTGGCCTCCCAAAAAGAAGGCAGTACCGCAGACACGGTGTTGAAAGGCGTCGTGTTGAAAAATGCAGGGCTCACACCCGACGAGTTGACTATTATGGGGGTCAGCCCACAAGTGGCTGTGCAATCACTGGTAGGAAAACGTGTCGATGCGGCATTCCTGTTCGAGCCGCAGGCAAGCATTGCACAGCTTATCGCCCCTGTTAAACAGATTTATGAAATTGGTGAAGTGTGGCCATTCCCTTGCATGGTGGTCATTACATCGGGCGATACCCTGAAGAATAATAAAGAGGCAGTCTGGAAGTCTCTGGATGCCCAGCGCGACGCTATCGACTTATTGCAGAATAAGCCGCAAGACGCAGCCAAGCTCATTGCAAGCTATTTTATTGCCGAGCCTACGTTGAAAACGCTTAATAATGGCGATGTGCCCCGCGAAGACGTAATCCGCGATGCGATCAAGAGCCAAACGTTTAGCCCGATTCTTACCCCGCAAGAGCTATCCAGAATGCAAGAAATCGCCGATATTATGCAGGAGCAGGGCGCACTGAAAACCAAGGATGGTTCCTCGTTTTCGGTTAAGGAAATTGTTGATCTGGATTGGCAGAAAGCCCGCAAACTGTAAAAGCGCCAAGCAATATTGAACGCTAAATTTTGTATGCGGCAATAAATCCGGTATAGCGCAGCGCCAGCTGTATCCCTTGTATTACTAATGGCCGGACTAATCCGGCCATCGTATTTTGAAGCACTAATGAGCACGCCAAATCGTCTTTCGGGCTATAGAAAACAACTCGCCATGGTTGTCGCCATATTATCAATTTTGCTTTTCTGGCAGATTGCGGCATGGTCGCTGCCAGACTTTCTGATGCCAGACGTAGCGGTTGTCATGGTGCGTTTATGGGAAGAAATCGGCTCGTCCACATTTCACTCCGTATTATCAAGCAGCTTAAGCCGGCTGGGTTTTGGTTATGGGGCGGCCTTGCTGTTTGGAATCGGATTTGGGCTAGTAGGCGGGGTGCTGTTTTTCTTTCGAGAGGTTTTAAAGTCCGTAATTATTATTTTGCAGTCGATTCCATCGATTGCGTGGGTCCCGCTTTTTCTTATTATGATGGGTTTTGGCAATCTGCCCATTATTGTCGTGATTGCGCTGGCTGCTTTTTTTCCCGCTGCTCTTTCGGTGATGAACGCCACTGAAAGCGTATTGAGCGTCCATGTGTCGGCGGCGCGAGTCATGGGAGCAAGCCGCTGGGATATGCTTAAACGTGTTTATTTGCCGGCGGTCATGCCCGAACTGATTACCGGCGCGCAACTGGCTTTTGGCAACGCTTGGCGCGCGTTGATTTCTGCGGAAATGCTTATTGGCTTTGGTCAGGGTTTGGGGCGCTCGCTGGCTTATGCGGGCGAGACAGCGGATATGGTCGGGGTGATGACCAATATTCTTACGATAGCTATTTTGGCAACCCTGATAGAC
>DATCVA010000201.1:0-10688 GCA_036567205.1 Eoetvoesiella sp.
TAAATGATCTCGCCGATAATGCCGCGTCGGAAAGCCAATACGCACAGAATAAAAATAAGACCGATAACAATGGTTACCGACTGGCCCAGCACCATGAACCACTCGATACCAGTGGCTTGGCTAAGCGTGCGGCCGAATGCACCGACTTTGTTCTCGAGAATGACAATGATGATGGCGCCCACCACGGGGCCGACAAAAGTACCCAGGCCGCCGATTAGCGTCATTAGAATGACCATGCCCGACATTTGCCAGGTGGCATCCGACAGGGTTGCCGATACAAAGATTAGAGCCTTGGTGGATCCGGCCAGGCCGGCCAGTGCAGCGGAGATGACAAAAACCAGAAGCTTGAAATTGTCGACGTTATAGCCCAGCGAAATGGCTCTGGGTTCGTTTTCGCGAATAGCTTTGAGCACCTGCCCAAACGGCGAATTGATTGTGCGCCAGCAAAGAGCAAAACCCAAGAAGAAAATAACCATGACCACATAGTAAAGCGTGAGGTCGTTACTAAGGTCCAACCCAAAGAGCTCGCCGCGTGGAATGCTTTGGAGTCCGTCTTCCCCGTGAGTAAAAGGGGCCTGTAAAAAATAGAAGTACACCATTTGAGCCATGGCAAGAGTAATCATGGCAAAGTAAATGCCGCTGCGGCGAATGGCCAGGGCACCCATGATCAAGCCCAGAATGGCGGCTACACCGGCGCCGAACATCAGGCCGACTATGGTTGGTACACCCCAGACGGTTAGCGCATGGCCTGTTGCGTAAGCAGCGCTGCCCAGAAAGGCTGCATGCCCGAACGACAGCAAGCCGGTGTATCCGAGCAATAGATTGAAAGCACAGGCAAACAGTGCATAGCACATGACCTTCATGACGAAAATGGGATAGGCCCCGATTGCCGGTAGTAAGGCAATGAGTATCGCAACGATCAAGTAGCCTGTTAATTGACGATTCATTTCTCTTTCCCGAATAAGCCGGCAGGACGAAGCAGCAGCACGATGACCATAATGATAAATACAACGGTGTTCGATGCTTCGGGCCAGAAAACTTTTGTGAAGCCTTCGATTACGCCCAGGCCCAGGCCGGTTACGATGGAACCGAGTATAGAGCCCATGCCGCCGATAACCACCACGGCAAAGACCACAATAATAAGATGGGAGCCCATAAGCGGCGAGACTTGTGAAATAGGCGCCGCCAGTACTCCCGCAAAGCCTGCCAGTGCGACGCCAAATCCGTAGGTAAGGGTGACGATCAGGGGCACGTTAATGCCAAAGGCTTCGACCAGCCTGGGATTTTCCGTTCCGGCGCGCAGCACCGCCCCGAGGCGTGTTTTTTCGATGAGAAACCAGGTCAGCAGGCATATGGCAAGCGAGGCGAGCACGACCCAGGCGCGATAGATGGGTAAATACATAAACCCGAGGTTTACGACGCCCTGCAATAGGGCGGGTGTTGGGTAGCTTTGCCCCGATACGCCATAGAAGCTGCGGAAGACGCCTTCAACCACCAGGGTCAGGCCGAACGTTAGTAAAAGACCGTATAGGTGATCGAGCTTGTACAGAGGCTTGAGAAGAGTGCGTTCAACGATGATGCCGAACAGGCCAACGATGAGTGGCGCAAAAAGCAGCATTAACCAGTAATTAAGGCCCAGGTAATTTAAACCCATCCATGCTACGAATGCTCCCAGCATGTACAGGGCGCCGTGAGCGAAGTTAATGACGTTGAGGAGGCCAAATATGATGGCCAGCCCAAGGGACAGTACAGCGTAAAAGGAACCGTTTACCAGCCCCAGCAGCAACTGCCCCAATAAGGCCTGGATAGGAATACCGAATAATTCAGTCATTTTCGAAGGAATCCATGACAAGACATATTGTGTGTCTACATCCTAAAAGGGGCGGCAGCCCGGCTTTTGGCCAGGCGCCGGCCTCTTTGGTATGACAAGAACTTATTTTTTAATGTATTTGCAAGTGGACTCGGCAAGAGATACATAGACCTCGTTGCCCGGCAGTGTGGAGACGATGTTGTAGTAGTCCCATGGTTTTTTGGATTCAGATGGTTTTTTGACTTGTGCAAGATACATGTCGTAGATCATGCGGCCATCTTCACGAACAACGCCATTTTTTGTAAAAAAGTCGTTGATTTTGTTGCTTTTCATCCATTTCATAAGTGCGTCGCCGTCATCGGTGCCGGTTTCCTTCACACCTTTCAGGTAGAACGCTGTGCTGGAATAGTCGGCAGCCTGCACGAAGGACGGCATGCGTTTGTGCTGATCGAAGAAGCGTTGGGCCCACTTGCGCGAAGCGTCGTCCTGATCCCAGTACCAGCCTGTGGTCAGGTACATGCCCTGTGTGGCGTCAAGGCCCAGAGCATGGACGTCATTAATGAACACAAGCAGGCCGGCCAGGTTCATGGTTTGTGTAACGCCAAACTCTTTGGCTGCCTTGACGGAATTGACGAAATCGCCGCCAGCGTTGGCCAGGCCTAGAATTTTCGCGCCGGAAGACTGGGCTTGAAGCATAAAGGACGAGAAGTCGGTATTGCCCAGCGGAACGCGCACGGCGCCTTTAACCGTACCGCCAGCTTTCTTGACGACCTCGGCCGTGTCGCGCTCGAGTGAGTGGCCGAATGCATAGTCGGCTGTTATGAAGAACCAGTCTTTACCGCCCTGTTTAACGACAGCTCCGCCGGTGCCACGGGCCAGGGCGATTGTGTCGTAGGCATAGTGAATGGTGTAGGGCGTGCATTGCGAGTTGGTCAGGTTCGACGAGCCGGCTCCGATGGAGATAAAGGGTTTTTTCTTTTCTGCTGCCAGAGCGGCCATGGCGAGCGATGTGGATGAGTTTGTGCCGCCAATCAGCAGGTCGATTTTTTGTTCGTCGAACCATTCGCGTGCGCGGGCCGACGCAATGTCGGCCTTGTTTTGGTGGTCGGCGTAGATAAATTCAATTTTTTTGCCATTGATTTGTCCGCCCGCATCGTCGATTGCCATGCGGATCGAGTCGGCGCCCGCCTTGCCGTCGAGGTCGGAGTACACGCTGGACATGTCGGTGAGAAAGCCGATGCGAATCACATCATCAGATATGCCGGCGGCTTGGCTGGGAGCTGTAAGGCCGAGACCTGCAACAACAAAAGCGGCGGATAGGGTACGCAGTTTCATTAAGCTTCTCCTTTTTGGAACCGGTCGGTTCGTTTTGTTGTGTTTAAACGCCCAATAGGGTGTTAAGCACTTCTTGCTTGGCTGGCAATTCAGCCGAGTTAAATTGCTCTACGATTTGGCCGTGTTCCATGACATAGAAACGGTCGGCCAGCGGGGCGGCAAAGTGAAAATTTTGTTCGACCATGACAATGGTGTAACCTTTTTCTTTAAGTGCTTTGATCATTCGGGCCAGTGCCTGGACAATGACCGGTGCAAGCCCTTCAGAAATTTCGTCAAGTAACAGCAGGTTGGCGCCCGTGCGCAATATGCGTGCGACAGCAAGCATTTGCTGTTCGCCGCCCGACAAGCGGGTGCCAGGCGAATGCTTGCGTTCTTCGAGGTTGGGGAACATGTCGTAAATTTCGGCCAGCGACATGCCTCCGCCTAGCGTCGTGCCAACAGCGGGAGGCAGAAGCAGATTTTCCTCGCATGACAAGCCGGCAAAAATTCCGCGCTCTTCAGGGCAGTAGCCTATGCCCAGGTGCGCCACTTTATGAGTGGGCAAATGAATGGATTCCGTGCCCCTGATACGGATGGAACCTTTGCGTGCCCCGGTCAGGCCCAGCATGGCGCGCAGCGTTGTTGTGCGGCCCGAGCCGTTACGCCCCAGCAGAGTCACGACTTCGCCTTGGGAAACGTTAAGGTTGACGCCATGGAGTACATGAGATTCCCCGTACCAGGCGTGCAGATCGGAGATTTCGAGAGCAGGGGTGGCCATTAGTGTGCCCCTTGGAGTTCGCCGTGGGTAGTGCCCATATAGGCCTGCATGACAGCGGCATTATTTGAAACTTCCTGATAATTACCTTCGGCCAGAACCGAGCCGCGCGCCAGCACGGTAATTCGATCGGCAATTGAAGAGACGACTTTCATATTGTGTTCAACCATAAGGATGGTACGTCCCACACTGACTTTTTTAATGAGTTGGGTAACGCGGTCGACGTCTTCGTGGCCCATACCTTGCGTAGGTTCATCCAGAAGCATGACCTCGGGATCCATGGCCAGTGTCGTTGCGATTTCGAGTGCCCGTTTGCGCCCATAGGGAAGATTGACGGTGAGCTCGTTGGCGAACGCGGCGAGATCGACTTCTTTGAGCAGGTCCAGGGCGGTGCCATTAAGGCGATTCAAGGTTCGGTCGCTACGCCAGAACTGATACGACTGGCCTGTGCTGCGCTGGAGGCCAATGCGTACATTTTCAAGAAGAGTAAGCTGCGGGAAGACGGCGGAAATCTGGAAGGACCGGATGATTCCGCGACGTGCGATTTGGGCCGGCTTATCTTTTGTTATTTCGGTACCCGCAAAGAGAATGGTGCCCGACGTTGGTGTTAGAAATTTGGTCAGTAAATTAAAAAAAGTGGTCTTGCCCGCGCCATTAGGCCCGATCAGCGCATGAATGTGGCCGCGTTTGACTTGCAGACTGACGTCGCTGACAGCGACAAACCCTCGAAACTCTTTAACCAGATTTTTGGTCTCTAATATGTATTCGCTCATGCCAGCCAACTAGTTCATAAGTAGTTATTGGGTTAGGCTTGAAGTATGCAAGGTTTCTTTGCACTGCACTATGCGGGTTTGTCATAGGTCTATGGAAAACCCGCAAGGGGGCATGGGTCGTAGCGTTATGAGACTGATGTAACGCCGGGCTGTTGGTTTCAATGGCGGCCCGTGCCGTTTAAGCAAGACGGGTTTTATGCTTGTATTCACACAGGTCGGCAATGCCGCATTGTGGGCATTTGGGTGTGCGCGCAACGCAAACATAGCGGCCGTGTAAAAGAATCCAGTGATGGGCATCCAGTAAATATTTTTTGGGTATGGTTTTTTCGAGTTTTCTTTCAACTTCGAGCACGGTTTTTCCAGGTGCCAGGCCTGTACGGTTTGCAACCCGGAAAATATGAGTATCTACTGCTATGGTTGGATGGCCAAAAGCGGTGTTCAGGACAACGTTGGCTGTTTTGCGCCCTACGCCGGGCAGCGCTTCTAAAGAGGCTCTGTCGCTAGGAACCTGTCCTTGATGCCGTTCCAGCAAAATTTCGCACGTTTTAATAACATTCTTGGCTTTTGTTTTGTATAGACCGATGGTTCTTACATAGTCGGTCAAGGCCTCCAGGCCCAGCGCTAGCAAGCCTTCGGGCGTGCCGTGATCAGGAAAAAACTTGGCCGTGGCAATATTGACCGATCTGTCTGTGGCCTGTGCCGACAGAATGACGGCTATAAGCAACTGGAAGGGGCTGTCGTAATTAAGTTCGGTGGTGGGCGACGGATTGGCAGCCCGCAATCGGGCAAAAATTTCGTGGCGTTTAATGTTGTTCATGCGGCTTAAGAGGCGGGTCTTGTTCGTTATTGGTTTGTGCTGCGTGTCCGAGTCGACGTGCGCGCGCGCGCGCCAACGCATCGGCGATTACTTGTTGTTTGGCGGCTGCGTCGCCGGGGGCGGCAACTGCCGCTTTGTTTGATAGCGTTCTGGCAGCCAACGACGAAGTTTCCGGATGCAGCATGTCTAGCCGTTTTTGCCGCTTTTGATGATGAATGCGTGCTGCCCGGGCGTCTTCCGGCGTCCACTCACGTTGAGCGGGCTCCATCGTAATGCAATCGACGGGGCATGGCGCAATACACAGATCGCAGCCCGTGCATAGGCCGGCAACGACGGTGTGCATCAATTTGTTGGCGCCAACAATGGCATCGACAGGGCAGGCCTGTATGCACAGGGTGCAGCCTATGCAATGCGCTTCGTCAATAACGGCAACCATTAAAGGCATATGCTCGCCGCATTCGACATCCAGCGGCAGCTCGGCTTTATTCAGCAGCGCGGCAAGAGCGCGTATGCCTGTTTGGCCGCCGGGCGGGCAACGGTTAATAGCTTCGCCGTCAACCGCCAGCGCCTGGGCATAGGGACGGCAGCCGTCGTAGCCGCATTTGGTGCATTGCGTTTGCGGAAGCAACGCATCAATACGATCAATAAGCAATTCAGGAGACATAAGGCTAGAAGGTGAGCCGTGAGACTCAAGTAAATATGCAGGTGAACGATTCGGGGCCAGGCCTTGTCAGACCTGGCCCCGAATTTCGTTCCCGAGTTCGGCTTTACGCTGACTGGCGTATGAATTGAGCTATTTTAGGACAAATCATTTCGCGCCAGCGGCGGCCCGAGAAAATGCCGTAATGGCCGCACTGCGGTGCGGTGTAATGCTGTTTGCGGTTTTTGGGGATGCTGCTGCAAAGGTTTTGGGCAGCGCGTGTCTGGCCCTGTCCGGAAATATCGTCCAGCTCGCCTTCGATAGTAAGCAGCGCAACGCCGGTGATGGCGCCCGGGTCAACTTTCTGGCCGTCGACCTCCCATGTGCCGGAAGGTAGCTGGTGCTCCTGGAAAACGATTTTGATCGAGTCCAGATAGAACTCGGCCGGCATATCCATGACCGCATTGTATTCGTCGTAAAAACGGCGGTGGGCCTCGGCGTCGCTGTCGTCGCCTTTGATCAGGTCCAGGTAAAAATCGTAATGAGAACGCAAGTGGCGATCCGGGTTCATGGCGACAAAGCCCATGTGCTGCAAAAAACCGGGATATACAGGTCGCCCGCCACCGGGAAATCGGGACGGTACACGGTGAATAAGATTATTTTCAAACCACGAGTAGGGCTTGGTCGTAGCCAGGCGGTTGACTTGTGTGGGCGATTCGCGGGTGTCGATCGGCCCGCCCATCATTATCATGCTGCGCGGCAAGCAGGGCTCGTTATTGGCGGCCATCAGCGAGATCGCAGCAAGCACGGGCACTGTGGGTTGACAGACGGAAATGACATGCACGTCGGGACCCAGCAGGCGAATGAATTCCTGCACATACTTGACGTAGTCGTTTAGGTGGAAGGGGCCCGCGGCAGGAGGGACCATGCGTGCATCGACCCAGTCGGTGACATAGACGTCATGCTGCGGTAGTAGAGCCCGCACGGTGTCGCGCAGCAAGGTGGCATGGTGGCCTGATAGTGGGGCTACCAGTAATACCTTTGGATCAGGTGGCCTGGATTTTGGGACCTGGCGCTGGAAATGCACCAGGTTGCAAAATGGCTTTTGAAGCGCTGGTTGCTCGGTGATATTGACTTCTTTGCCGTCAATGACTGTGGTCGGCAGCCCCCATGCGGGTTTTTCGTAGTCTTTGCCCAGCCGGTGCACCAGTTCATAGGTGGCTGCAATTTGACGCGATACAGGTGTGTAGGCGAATGGGCTATAGGGATTCGAAAAGAGCTGCGATCCGGTGTCGGTAAAAGCAGCCAGCGGAGTCAGAAACGACCGTTGTAGCTCGTGTAAGTCATACAGCATAAAATGCAAGCCCCTTAGTCAGGTTGTTGTTTTTGGGAGCCGATGTGCCAGGGCAGGGTATCCCTTTGATTGCTCAAAGATGCTGGCAATCAAAAAAACAAACTTATTGACATTAGCTAATCACAGAATTGCCGGAATTACCAGTAATTTTCGACGGCCAGATTGCCGTAATTTCCCCGGCGTCCAACGGCGAACCCACGATCGGACAGCAGTTTGCGTGCCTCGGTCAGCATGTCGGGATTGCCGCAAAGCATTACTTTGGACTGTGCGGGGTCGAGGCTGCAACCAGCATGCTGTTCGAGCTGGCCGTTGGCGATTAAGGTGGTCAGACGGCCCTGCGGCGTGTTGGGCAAGGATTCTTGAGTGGGAATTGGAAGGTAAGTAAGCCGCGCACGCGGCGTGCCGGCGGCGTGACTTTCGGCCAGCCCGGTTTGCGCCCATTGGGCCAACTGATCCCGGTAAGCCAGTTCGTCCGTCGTTCGCACACCATGCACCAAAATTATGCGGTCAAAGGAGGACCAGGTGTTGCTGTCTTGCAACATGGACAAATATGCCGATAGCCCTGTACCGGTGGCCAGCAGCCACAAATGGCCATTGGGTTCAAAACGGTCGACTGTCAAAAACCCAAATGCGGTTTTATCGATATAAATGGGATCGTTGGGGCGCAATTGGGCAAAGCGCGGGCTAAATTCGCCTTCAGGCACCACGATTGAATAAAACTCAAGCGTATCGTCGCCGGGAGCATTGACCATAGAGTAGGCGCGCCAAATAGAGGGCACGCCATCCGCTTGAGATGTGTCCGGCAAGCCTAACCGCGCAAACTGCCCTGCTTTGAAGGTGAAGGCGGGATCGCGTGTTGTCGTGATGGAAAGTAGCTTTTCCGATAACCACTTTTTTACGCTTATGACGGTTTGCTGTGTATATTTACGATCTGGCATGGTGTGTGGTGGGGACTCCGGCGACCTGGTCGCGCTTGATTAACGTTCGAGGTACTTTAGTTTGTCTTCAACGCCATTCCATTCATCGGCGTCGGGCGCGGGCTTGCCTGAACGGTTGATCGTGCCAAATTCCGGAGTAAGTTCTGCGTTGAGCGCAATAAATGCAATTTGATCCTGGGGAACGTCTTCTTCGGCAAAAATGGCATTAGCCGGGCATTCTGGAACACAGACGGCACAGTCAATACACTCGTCGGGATCAATGACCAGGAAGTTCGGCCCTTCGCGAAAGCAATCAACCGGACAGACATCGACGCAGTCGGTAAATTTACATTTAATACAGTTTTCGGTCACTACGTGTGTCATAACAAGGCTCCGGCATCATCAGTTACTTGCAATACTATTATTGCTCTATAGGGCGATTTTACCCAATTAAACGCAAGCCCCCTTGTATACGCATACCAGGCGCACGGGCTTTTAATTCCATTTCCAAATCAACCGTGACCTGTGTCGGCTTCGCTTGCCGTACAAAGGTACTGTCTGCGCTTCGCCTTCGTGTTCACAATTGATTTGGAAACGGAATTTCAACTGTGACCTGTGTCGGCTTCGCTTGCCGTACAAAGGTGCTGTCTGCGCTTTGCCTTCGTGTTCACAATTGATTTGGGAACGGAATAAGATCGCTCGTCGCCAGAAAGAGTTCGCGTGCTGTGCTATGGTTAGCAAATAACCAATGTACCTGTCTGTAACCTGCGTATTCCAATGATCATCACCTCGCTTCTCGATACCGATCTGTATAAGTTCACCATGATGCAAGTGGTGCTGCACCACTTTCCGGCTGCTCAGGTCGAATATCGCTATAAATGCCGGACGCCCAATATCAATCTCAGCATATATCTGGACGAGATCCGGGCCGAGATTCATGAATTGTGCCAGCTGAAATTCACAGAAAGCGAACTGCAGTATTTGCGCGGTTTGCGCTTTATAAAAAGCGATTTCGTCGATTTTTTAGGCTTGTTCCATTTGCCTGAAAAATGCATTACGGTGTCCGAAGGCGCGTTGCCCGGTGAAATTGACATCGCGGTCAAAGGGCCCTGGCTGCATACGATCTTGTTCGAGATCCCTGTGCTGGCCATAGTGAACGAAGTGTATTTTCGCAACGAATGCCGGGAACCTGCCTGGGACGAGGGGCGCAAGCGCCTTCAGTCGAAAATGCAGCTGGTTACCGACGATCCGGCTTTGGCCGACTTTCGTGTGGCCGAGTACGGCACGCGCCGCCGCTTTTCCAAGCATTGGCACGAAGAAGTCCTTACCACCATGAAAGCGCAAATGGGCGTGCACTTCGCAGGCACCAGCAATGTCGAACTGGCAATGAAGTATGGTGTGACTCCGCTTGGTACGATGGCTCACGAATATTTGCAGGCCTGTCAGGCGCTTGGTCCGCGTTTGCGCGACTCGCAAGTGTATGCGCTGGAAGTCTGGGCTAAAGAATATCGCGGGGACCTGGGTATTGCTTTATCGGATGTCTATGGCATGGATGCCTTTTTGCGCGACTTCGATATGTATTTCTGTAAGTTGTTCGATGGGGCGCGCCATGATTCTGGCGATCCTTTTGTGTGGGGCGAACGTATGTTGGCGCATTATGTGGCCAACCGTACAGACCCTCGGCCCAAAACATTGGTGTTTTCCGATGCCCTTACCATTCCCCGCGCTATCGACCTGGCCAAGCACTTTGCGGGACAGTGCAAGGTGTCATTCGGCATCGGCACCAATCTAACTAACGATCTGGGGCACGAGCCGCTGCAAATCGTCATGAAAATGGTGCGCTGTAATGGCCAGCCAGTTGCTAAGGTGTCGGATGCGCCCGAGAAAACAATGTGCGATGATGCCGCCTACCTGGCTTACTTGCGTCAGGTTTTCGAGTTGCCTCCTGCCTGAGTTTTATCAAGGCATCACTTTTTATTTACGACGGATATTAGTATGAGCGAAATCAAGCGCATCAATGTAGGGAAACGATTGTCGGATGTAGCGGTATTTAACGGCGTAGCGTATTTGGCGGGGCAGGTGCCCGACGACGGGTCGCTCGATATCGAAGGGCAGACCAGGCAAGTGCTGGCCACTATCGATCGCTTGTTGGCCAGTGTTGGTTCCGACAAGACCCGGATCCTGATGGCTCAGATTTTCGTGGCTAATATGCAAGAGTTCGATGGCATGAATAAAGCCTGGGAAGTATGGGTAGCGGCTGGCAATGCGCCGCCAAGGGCGACGATTGA
>DATCVA010000202.1:0-3815 GCA_036567205.1 Eoetvoesiella sp.
CCTTCGACCGGTTGTAAACGAATATCCAATTCGGCGAGCAATACGCTCTGCATATCCTTGTGAAACACATCCAGCCATGCGCCGGGCCTGGCCGCCGGCGGCTTTTGCCGCTGTCGTTGCTGTTGCTGCGACTGTGGCGATTGTGGCGATTGCGGCTCGGTTTGATCAGTTGCATCAGTTGCATCAGGTCCAGCAAGTCCAGCAAGTCCAGCAGTTCCAGCAGTTCCAGCTGGCTCAGCAGTCCCAGCAAGCTCAGCGGTTGCAGCCACTGCGGCTGCAGCGGCCAGCCTCGCCAGTTCCGCTTGCCACAAACGCCCGAAATGCGCTTCGAGCAAGGCCGGCACGCCCGCCAGCAGGCGGTACTCGCGCTCGCCCAAGGCATGCTCCATGGCGGCATCCACACCCGCAAGGCTGGCCATTCCGGGCGTCCGCGAAGCCAGCATCGAGCGCAAGCGGCCGCGCAGGCTGGCGATGCTGGTTTCCATCGTCTGCTGAAGCGAGATATAGCGCCGGCGATACGTCGAGAACTCGACGGCCGCCGCGGGCTTGGCATCGCCTTGCACAGCGGCAACCCGCCGCCCTCGATGCCTGGCGACCGGGGGCGTATTGACGCCGGTAACAGCGTCTTTCAGCGCGGCCCGCACGCGGGCGTACTCGCTTTCCCCTTCACCGTCGGGAACCCCCGCGCCCGCCGCAATCGCCGGAACCGCCGGAACCGCCGGAACCGCCGGAACCGCCGGCGAAGAGCCGCTCAAAGCCCCAGCCAGCGCGATAGCGTCCGTCCAGCCGAGCCATAGGCTCAGACGGTCCGAAAGCGATTGTCTAGGTTCGAGGATATCGGCATCGTTCATACGGGCAAGCATGCGGATAAGCGCCGGCCCGCTGAAACTCGTGCGCCGTGGTAGTTCTTGCACCATAGCACCCGGGACAAAAACCTAGGAGTTTACACTTTGGCGGGGGAATGTTCGGCGGGGCGCTCATTGGCAGGGAGAGGGAACCGCGTTACGATCCATACGCAGCAGACGCCATTGCTCGCCACTGTCGTCAATATCCCTGGTCAAAATGACGATGTAGGCGAACCCTGCAAGTTTGGTAAACACGGGACGTCTTTGGTCGTCAAATATTGTTGCTTGGATCTCCGGTTTGCAAATCTAATCTGGTCGCCATTATTTCAGTAGTATTTAGCTCATATGAAAAGGCGCCAAACAACGTCCAGAATATCTCAACTTATATTTGACGGGCGGGTAAGAGCATGGCCGACTTGAAGCCTTGGAAAACCTTTGAAGAGCAGTTGGCCTTGTTGCAGGAAAGAGGCCTTGAAGTCGATAGTAACGCGGCCGCGCTAAGTTACCTTGCGCGCATTGGATATTACCGGCTTAGTGGCTACTGGTATCCCTTTCGTGAGCTAGATGGGCAGGCGTCTCTTGAGCAGGGCAAGCCAGTGCGCAAAGGTCTGTTTCTGCAAGGAAGCCGCTTTAAAGACGTCATTGATTTGTATGTATTCGATAAAAAATTGCGCTTGCTTGCGCTTGATGCATTAGAGCGTATTGAAATGGCTGTGCGAGTGGATGTGGCGTATTTGCTAGGAAAATTTGATCCTTGTGCCCACGAGAATGCTGCTTTTTTACATGGCAACTTCACGAAGAAAAGGCGGCTGCATGGGCTCCACGCGGGCAAGACAGAGCATCAGCTTTGGTTAGAGAAGCACACTGTACTCGTGCATCAGGCTCGTAAACAGTCTTTCATTCAGCACCATCAGGCCCGCTATGGCGGAAAACTTCCGATTTGGGTGGCTATTGAGGTTTGGGATTTCGGGCAGATGTCGAAATTATATGCAGGCATGCGTCATGCAGACCAACAGCCCATTGCGAGAAAGTATGGGGCTCAAGATGGGGAGTCCTTTTCGAAATGGTTGCGCAGCTTGAACTTCATGCGTAACGTATCGGCACATCACAGTCGCTTATGGAATATTAATGTTCTGGAATTGTCGCCTGCTCCCAAGAATCAGCCGCAGTGGCGTGGCATAAACAATGCACGGCCTTTCTTTTATTTTTGCCTGATGCAGAAAATGCTGTTGGTGCTTTGCCCGAATTCATGTTGGAACGAACGGTTCATCGCTTTGATGGATGCATTTCCAAAGACCGAATGTAAGGCCGTAAGCTTGCAGGATTTCGGTGTTGTTCCCGGGTGGCGGGAGTGGGAAATATGGAAGCGGAAATGAGAACCGGCGCGTACAAAGAATGCAGAGGCACCGGCCATATTGCAGCTATTGTAAAGGTAATGGCAGGGGGGAGTCAAACTTGTTGTGGCATGTTGTTTTAACCTCAGTGTTAAAGTCTCATCGGTCGATTGTGCCGCCCTGCGCGGATGTCTTCGCTGTTGTAGGCAGGAATCGGTTCCAGGCAAAGCGCATCGTAACGGCTCATCGTGTGCTTGCTAATGAACCCTTGTCGATGCAAGTCAATGGCTGTTTCATGCACTGCTGCAAGTATTGAGCTTTTTACCTGAGTTTTATTCGTCATGGCAGATCACGGACCTATTGCAACTCATGCTGAAGCACCAGAAAACTCCAAGTAACATCGTCGCGACCTAACATATCGCCCCGTTTTTAAGGAAGCTCGCTCGCAGTTTTGTTGTCTTCTGCTAGACGCGTCGTTTCCTCTGCAGACACGTCGAACACCGTCCTGCCGTCCGCAACTGGACCACAGGTTGGAGTTCCAGGGCAGTGCGGGATTCCAGGGTAGCGGCATGCAGTTCCGCTGCCCGGTGATACATCTGGGGCAGTGGTGGTCGCGCTGGCCGGAACTGGAAGCGCTGGCCAGCTCCAATCCCTTTGCCGTGATTGTCATGGCGCAGTTGCAGGCCCACACCCATCATCGCAATGGCGCCAGGCGGCTGGCTGCAAAAACCCATTTAATGGGGCTGCTCTATCGCCACGAATATGGCCGCGACGATAATCAGCCTGTACCGTCTGGTCGACTGGATGTTGATTCTGCCGTCGGCGCTGGAGCCGGCATTCGAACAAGCGCTGGAAGCGATAGAAAAGGAGCATAACGTGGCTTATGTGACGAGTATTGAGCGGCGGGCCGAAAAGCGCGGCATGGAACAGGGACTTGAACAAGGACTTGAGCGCGGGCTGGAACAGGGCGAATTCCGCGGCAAGCTGATGACTTTGCAGCAGTTGATGGTTCTGAAATTCGGCCCCTTGCCGTCCTGGGCGAAGGCCCGACTGGAGGCAGCCGACGAGGCCGCGCTATCCGACTGGACGGGCCGCATCCTGGTCGCCGGTTCGCCGGAAGATCTACTGGGCGCCGCAGGTCCCGGCTGAATCCGGGTTTATTCAAATCCACCCATCAAGTCCGCGTTGCATATTGAACGCGTTATCAATTGAAAATGGCGAACTTCGGTTCGCCATTTTTTGTCTTGGTCTTGAATTAGCAGTGGCCGATTCATTCGAAACGCCGGTGAAATCGCCCCGGCATAAACCATGTTGTAAAACATGCGCATATATGACACCATTGATTATGTTTTAAAAGGAGCCGGCTCATGTCCTCGTCAAGCAATCCCCGAAGCGCCCCAAAGCGGGCGACTAACGTGTCCCTGGCGGAAAACCTGCTCTCCGAAGCCAAGGCACTGCACATCAATATTTCACAAGCCGCTGAAGCTGGGCTTGTACAGGCCATCGCGCGCAGGCAAACAGAACTCTGGCTGGAAGAAAATGAAGAAGCTATTGATAGTTCTAACGCTTTCGTCGAGAAGCACGGCCTGCCATTGACGAAGTACAGGATGTTCTGATGGAGCGATTCAACGTCTAC
>DATCVA010000203.1:0-35309 GCA_036567205.1 Eoetvoesiella sp.
AATCCTGCCGACAATGCCGCCCGCTTGCATGACCGCGAAAACACCGCCGGCCAGTCCCAGCGAATAGCCCAGGCCGTCAATTAAATAAATAACGGTAAAGGTGAACCAGCAGCTTTGGGCAATAGCAAACAAGCTGCCGACAACGGACATCCTTAGCAGCCCCGGCCCTTGGGTCAGAGACCGCAGCGGTACCGCAAGCAGGCGCAGCGAACTGAGGCGGGGACGCTTGATCTTTATGTTTTTTTGCGGCTCGTCGATGCCGGCGCTCATGCGCCAGGTAAGGACTGTGGCAATAATAACCATGCCTGCCGCGGCCAATAAAGCCATGCGCCATCCCGCTACAGCAACGATGGCCGGAATGATAAGGCCGGCGATGACTCCGCCAAGCGGCACTCCGGCCTGCTTGATTGAAAACACCAGATTTCTTTTGTTGGGCGGAGAAAATCGTTGTAGTACTTCGCTGCCCGCCGGTGTTGCGGTGCCGTTGCTCATGCCTATAAGGCAACAGGCCAGTAGCGCAATACTTAAGCTGGGCGATAGAAAAAGAGACAGGCTTGCCGCCCCGATCAGCAAGCTGAACTGCAAGGCGCGAACCCCGCCGATCTGATGCATTAGCGACGAGCCGCCCATTAGAACGATAAGTCCGCCGAACATATTGACTGCGGACAGGTAACCAATAGAGCTGCCGCTCCAGCCGAATTCCGCAGACAGCTCAGGTGAAATGATGGGAATGAACCGCATCAGAAACGAAGTCGTAGTTTGGAGTATGAGAATTGCTGTTATGGGTACAAGCCAGCCTGGCGCTGCCTTTGTCATCGTGGGTCTCTTGTGTTTTTTCTGAAATGGGCAAATGAGACCATACTCTAAATCAAAATTACTCGTGTTTGTTGGGAGCGCCCGAAGTTTTCGATTCGCCCTTGACGTCAGCGTGATCTGACTGCTTCAGGCTGACAGTGATCCCCGGGGGAAGGTGCGCCCGCGCGATGGTTTCTTTCATGATATTTAGAAATCGTTCGGAGCTTGGTGATAGTGATCGCAGTTTTCTGGTAATTACAAAAATCTCGCGCGATAGTGCAGGCCCCTCGAGCTCTTTGAACGTAAACGCAGAGAGCTCTCCTGTGTGAGCTGACAGCGCCGGCACGATAGAAAACTTATCGCCAATTTTCAGCAAAGCCTGTAATAAGGTAATGCTTGAAATCTCATTATGCGGAGTATCGAAGAACGCCTGACTCCCGCCATGTGTCCGTAAATATGTACCAATGCCAGTGTTGGCTGTATATCCGATGTAGTCATTCGGATTTAATTCCGACCAGCAAACCGCGCCGGTTTTTTTTGCCAGGCCATATTCAGGGCCGCATATGACGCCGTAACGATCTTCGAAAAGCGGCGTGTATACCAAGTCTTCAAATCCTTTATGGGGAGTTGATATTGCAAAGTCGATCTCGCCGTTGACGACCATTTTTTCTACAAGCTCGGCACCTGCGTCGTGTAACGAAACGGTGATGTTCGGGTAGGCTTGCTGAAGCTCGCGGATTGTATCTACAAGGAAATGATAAATAACAGAGACCACCGCGGCTATTCGGACCTGCCCCTTTTGTCCGTTGGCGAACGCTTGCAGGTCGCTAATGGCACTATCAAAATGGTTAAGTATTTTTTCAGCCTCGTCCTTGAAGCGGCGAGCTTCGTGCGTCATCGTGACGCGCCTGGTGCTGCGGTCAAATAGCTTAAGTCCCACCGCCTCTTCAAATTGCTGGATAGTCGCAGTCAGTGCTGACTGGGTAAGAAAAAGCCGGGAAGCCGCGATGGTGAAGGAACTGGATTCCGCCACAGCCAGGAAGCATCGCAAATGTCTTAATGAAACGTTGCGCAGTTTGGAAGACATGGAATTACAGTTTTTCTATTTATCAAATAAAACGAATTATAGGCAAATATTAATAATTAGTAATGATGCGGCTTCGTTACTAAACTCGTTGGTGAATTAGGGATAACTAAAACGAATTGACCAGGGGGGAGTATGAAACACATGAATGGTATTACTAAGGCCTTTACCGTTGGGGTGGTTGGGATGTCGCTGGCTTTTATAGCCGCAGGCAGTTCAATGGCTCAAACTAAGCCGGCCTATCCGAAAGGCCCTGTTACATTGGTGGTGCCTTTCGCTCCGGGTGGTTCTACCGACATCATCGGCCGTTTGCTGGCAGAGCGATTGGCAGTGGCATTAAAGCAATCTGTTGTGGTTGAGAATCGTTCAGGAGCGGGTGGAAATATTGGCGCGGCTCATGTCGCTCAGTCTCGTCCCGATGGCCAGACCTTATTGTTTGGAACGACAGGAATTCTTACGGTCAATCAATTCGTTTATCCAAATCCCGGGTACAACGTAAAGACAGACCTGACACCTGTAATTTATACGGCTTCCATCAGTAATGTATTGATTGTTAATCCGTCTTTGCCGGTGAACAACGTGCAGGAGCTTATTGCCCTGGCCAAGTCGAAGCCCAAAGGGCTTACGTTTGCATCGTCGGGCGCGGGAAGCTCAACTCATCTTTCGGGCGAGTTGTTCAAAAGTATGGCGGGGGTTGATTTAGTGCATATCCCGTACCGGGGAAGCACACAAGCACTCATCGATTTGATGAGCGGTGAAATCGACATGCTTTTTGATAATGCTCCTTCGGCTGTTCCACTGGCACAGACAAAAAAAGTGAAGGCTTTAGGGGTAACGGCGCTGCAGCCGTTGGCCGCGCTTCCTGGAGTGCCTACTGTGGATAGCGCCGGCTTGAAAGGCTACGAGTCCTTGTCCTGGACGGGGGTTGTTGCGCCGGCTGGAACACCGCCTGCGGTCATTGAACTTCTAAACCGGGAGGTTAATGCAATTTTGGCTGATCCGGCTGTGAAGAAACGGCTGAATGAGCTGGGGGCACAGGCCACGGGTGGTAGCGCACAGGCGTTTCAGAAGCATATCGACTCAGAAACGGAAAAATGGGGCGAGCTCGTGCGCAAGGCCAATATCAAGGCTGGTTAATAAGTCAATGAATGGCAGGCTTGCGTTTTGGGCGGGTTCGGAAAGCAACTTGTATTCGCGCAATGCCGGCATGTGGCGCCTTATAAGGCGCCCGAATCAGCAGCAAGACGCAACCCATATTTTTTCATAGGAGTAAAAATGTCGTTCATTGCAGAGCGTATCAATCGGATTAAACCTTCACCGAGCTCGATGGCTGGTCAGCGCGCACGTGAACTTAGGGCAACAGGACGCGATATCGTCAGCCTGACCGCAGGCGAACCTGACTTTGATACACCCGAGAATGTGACCCAGGCTGTCATGCGCGCAATGGCAGAGTCCAAAACCAAATACACCGACGTTGGCGGTACGCCTGAGTTAAAAGCAGCTATACGTGAAAAATTCCGCAGGGAAAACCAGCTGGATTATGCGACCAATGAGGTTATTGCCAGTAACGGCGGCAAGCAGATAATTTTCAATGCCTTGATGAGCACCGTTGATCATGGGGACGAGGTGATTATTCCGGCTCCGTTCTGGGTCTCTTATCCCGATATCGTATTGCTTGCCGGCGGTACACCTGTTTTTGTCCAGGGGCCGCCCGAGAAGGGGTTCAAGCTGCAGCCCCAGGACTTGGAGAAAGCCATTACGCCGCGCACGAAGTGGCTTGTATTGAATGCTCCTAACAATCCCAGCGGAGCGTTGTATTCACAGCAGGAACTTAAAGCCCTGGCCCAGGTATTACTTCGGCACAAGCACGTATGGCTATTGTCCGATGACATCTACGAGCATATTGTGTATGACCAGCGGAAGTTTTTTACGATGGCACAGATAGAGCCAGAGCTGAAAAATCGTACGCTGACTATGAACGGAGTATCTAAAGCCTATGCCATGACAGGCTGGCGTATTGGGTATTGCGGCGCGCCGGCAGAGCTGATCAAGGCCATGACCAAACTGCAATCGCAAAGCACTTCCAGCGCTTCCTCGATTAGTCAGGCCGCTGCGCTGGAGGCCCTGACCGGACCGCAAGACTACATCGCTCAGCGTACGGCAATATTTCAGAGCCGCCGCGACAAAGTCGTGTCGCTTATTAATGATGTTCCTGGTTTAAGCTGTCATCTGCCCGAGGGGGCTTTTTATGTGTACCCATCTTGCCGCGACCTTATCGGCAAGAAAACGCCGTCGGGGCAGGTTTTGACGTCCGACCAGGATTTTATTCTTTACCTTCTCGAGGCGGAAAATCTGGCTGTATTGCAGGGCGAGGCCTATGGCGCTTCACCTTTTTTCCGGATTTCGTATGCGACTTCTCTCGATGTTCTGGAAGAAGGATGTGCACGTCTGAAGCGGGCCTGCGCACAGCTTTCTTGAAATGCGACTGGCGGCGCGTGCGCCTACATATACGCGAAGACTTTGCGGGTAGGCTTGATGCGGTCACCGTATCAAGTGTGAGGCGTTGCATGACTTCATTGCCACTAACTGTGACCGCTTAAAAACGGATGAAAAAAATGGCTAAATAGTTTAGTCTTAGCGCTTAACACGGCATGATGGCGGGTATCTGGTTTTGGATACCCGTCATGGCTTATAAAACATCTGTTGCAAAGAACATATGAAAACAAACACGCAAAGCTCCTTGTCTACATTGCTTAATGCCCGCTACGATCAGATACCGGATCTGCCGGATGACCTAAGCCAAACCATCGAAACGCTGTTAAGTCACCGTTCGATTCGCGCCTATAGCAGCCAGCCATTATTGCCCAATACGCTCGAGCTATTAGTGGCTGCAGCCCAGTCTGCGTCATCGTCCTCCAACTTGCAGGCATGGAGTGTTGTGGCCGTGCAGGATCCGGCGCGTAAAGCCCGTCTGGCGAAGCTATCAAACGATCAGGAGCATATCCGCACCTGCCCCTTGTTTCTTGTTTGGGTTGCTGATCTGGCCCGACTGAAAGCCCTTGGCATGAAGCGAGCCGTTGCTTATGACAGCTTGCCGTACCTTGAAATGTTTCTGGTTGCTTCGATCGATACGGCCCTTGCCGCCCAGAATGCAGCCGTTGCTGCGGAATCCATGGGTCTGGGGGTTTCCTATATCGGCGGAATTCGTAACCATCCTGAAGAGGTCGCAAAAGAACTGAGCCTGCCAGACTATGCTTTTGCGACGTTTGGTATGTGTATTGGGCATCCGGATCCCGAGCGGCCGGCGTCGATAAAGCCGCGTTTGCCACAAGAGGCCGTGCTGCATAACGAAGTCTATGACTCCACCGTAGTGGACGCAACGGCCGATGCTTATAACTCCACCATGACTGAGTTCTATCGCACACAAGGAATGAAAACGCATGGCCCGTGGGATCTGCATTCCTTGAATAGAGTTCGTGGGCCCGAGGCAATGCAAGGCCGGCATCGGCTGAAAGAGGCGCTTAATAATCTGGGGTTTGAACTACGTTAGACAGACCCCGGTGCCCGGTCGGCGAGGGCCGAGGCCCGCGTGTTGACTCCAAGGGCATTGATCATTGATGACTTGTTGTGTTCGGGGCTGCGACTGACAGCCGAAAGCCGAGTTATTCCTCAATTCGTTGTATTTGTTGAGCTACCGCCAATTATGTGAGGTGTGCGGCCATAGTTGCTGCACTAAAGTTGGGGTGTTCGATAATGGCCATGAATGCTCTTAGCCGCGATAGGTCGAAATTAGGCATGAACTATTAGCTGCGTTAATAGGTCGGACGATATTATTAAATTGTGCCACATCAAAGTATTGCATAGACTTGGCTGGATGCTTACTTTGATTCAAGAACACAATGACTGATTTTATCGATGCGCTGGAACTGAAAAGGCAACTGGCGGACGGAAACGAAATTTCGCTACTGGATATACGGGAGCAGGGGCAGTATGGTGAAGGCCATCCGTTCCATGCCGTGCCGTTGGCTTATAGTCGGCTTGAGCTTGATATAGGGCGACTAATCCCGAACCCGACTGTTCGAATCGTACTTTTTAGTAATGATGACAAACTTAGCTTGCAGGCACTACAGCACCTTCATTCATTAGGATATCTGAATGCAAAAGTATTGCAAGGCGGAGTACAGGCGTGGGTGGACGCAGGATATACCTTGTATAAAGGCGTGCATGTGCCTTCGAAGACATTTGGTGAACTGGTCGAGCTAAAGTGCCATACACCAAGCCTTACTGCACAACAGTTAAGCGAATTGATCGCTAGCAACCCGGCAGTGGTGGTTCTGGATGGCAGGCCCAGGCAAGAGTACAAAAAAATGACTATACCGGGGGCAATTTGCTGCCCTAACGCCGAGCTTGCGTATCGTCTTCATAAACTTGCTCCCGACGCCTCAACTCCGGTGGTTGTGAATTGTGCTGGTCGCACCCGAAGCATTATAGGCGCTCAGTCATTAATTAATGCCGGCGTGGAAAATCCCGTCTACGCGCTCGAGAACGGAACGCAAGGTTGGTATTTGAATGACTTTGAGCTGGAGCATGGCGGCAATCGATTCTATCCTGACGTATCAGCAGATGATCGGCAACTCGAACAGATACGCAAGCAAACTAGGACTGCCGCTGAAGATTGCAATGTCGGTAGCGTATCTGCCGAGCAATTAATACTTTGGATTAGCGACCCGTTGCGTACGACTTATCTGTTCGACGTGCGTACCCCCGAGGAGTTTGCCAAAGGCTCGGTGACCGGTGCCGTTCATGCCGAAGGCGGCCAGTTAATACAAGGTACGGACTTATATGTCGGAGTACGCAATTCCCGGGTGGTGTTATATGACACGGATGGCATCCGCGCCCGTTTAATGGGGGTCTGGCTGAGTCAGATGGGCTATGAGGTCTATGTGCTGGATCATCAGGTCAATCTGGAAGGGTTGGACTTTACTCATGATAATCATGCACTGTCTCTTAAGCTTCTTCCTGAAGTCGGAGTTAAGGATTTTCAGGAGCTGATAGGGCGCGACGGTGTACGGTTAATAGATCTGCGGCCCAGTATGGTTTACCGTGAATCGCATGTATCTGGCTCAATCTGGTCAACCCGCTGCAGGGTGCAGAGGGACGCCACAGGATACGAAACCATTGTCTTTATTGCAGAAGATGCGCAAGTAGCCGCGCTGGCGGCAGGAGAACTGACGCCTCAGCAACGGGAAAAGACATTCTTTATCAGCGCAGATACGGCACAGTGGAAAACGGCCGGTTTAGCACTTGAAACAACAGCAGATATCCCAGCAGACGAGGATTGCATCGACTATCTCTTTTTTGTTCACGATCGTCATGATGGTAATAAACAGGCAGCACGGCAGTACTTGGCCTGGGAAACCAATTTAGTGTCGCAATTGGACGAGCAGGAGAAGGCCTCATATAAGTTCAATCACTAAGTTCAACAACAATAATGGAGACGTTCTATGAACCTTAATTCGAAGCTTAAGTTTATTAGAGATATGCTGGCACTCCCTTTTATGGCGGGTGTCATCGGTGTGGCATATGCCCAACCTGCAGCCGCAGCTTATCCCGAACGTTCGGTTCGGGTTGTAGTTCCGGTATCAGCAGGTGGAAGCACCGACAAGATAGCAAGACTACTCGCCGAAAAGCTTGGTGCCTTGTGGAATCAGCCTGTTGTTGTGGAGAATCTGACGGGGGCTGGCGGTGCAGTAGGTGCTGCGCAAGTGTCCAGGTCAAAGCCTGACGGCTATACCTTGGTTTTTCATAGTGACGCTATTGTTTTAAATACAATTTTATTGAAAAAGCCGCCTTACACCCTTGAGGATTTGACCGGAGTTATTCGTCCGGTTGTAAATCCTCAGGTTCTGGTGGCCAATCCATCGTTTGAAGCCAAAACGTTTAAAGAATATGTGGCATTGGCCAAGAAAAAACCTGGCGAAATATCGCTTGGGCTACCCACCAGTGGCGGAATTGCACATATTGCTCATGAGGTGCTTGCCGATGAAGCAAATATTGATGTGAATTACATTCCCTATTCGGGGGGCGCACCCGCTGCGCTTGATGTGATGGGCGGGCACATTAACGCAACTGTTATTACGCTGGCGGCAGTCACGGAATATATTAAAACCGGCAAACTGCGCGCCTTGGCCGTTACAACGGATTATCGTTCGCCGGTTTTCCCAGACTTGCCAACGATGATTGAGTCAGGATATCCGGGGGTGAACTTCGAAAGCTGGCAAGGCTTGTTGGCGCCAAAGGGTACGCCCTTGGAAATAATTGAAAAGATCAATAAAGACGTTACGCAGATCGTCACTGATCCGAAAACAAAAGCACAAATTGAAGCAATGGGATTTGGTGTTTCCACAAATACCGCGCCGCAGTTTAATGTCATGCTGAAAGAAGTGCATAAAAAATATGGCGATGTAATTAGAAACGCAGGCATAACCAGACAGTAATTTAATAATTAATTATCGCCTTAGCTGTCGCCCCTGCGTATTTGTAAAGCGTGAGGGCGATAGTCACGCGCTCATCGTATTCCCCTGTTCCTTACGGCCCACATAGTCTGCAAACCTCCATTGTCCCGGGCATTTCTATTTAGCAGATACCGGACAACTTCACGTTGCACCAGCACACAGAAAATTTTTGTTGACAGCCAAAAATAATAGAAACTAGAATGATAACGATTCTTGTTTCTATGAATAATAAATAACACGGGGCTTTACGATGCGAAAATTTGCGGGACGCTATAGCGTCCATTTCGGCGTGGAACGGGCGGCATGACGGCCGCCGCGTCGCTCAAATCCTGGTACTGGGTCCATAAGTGGTCCAGTCTGGTATGTACGTTATTCCTGCTGGTGATCTGTGTTACCGGGCTGCCCCTGGTATTTCACGAGGAACTCGAGCACCTGCTGGATGACGGCAAGCCTTATGCGGTGGTGGCGGAAGGCACGCCGCGCGCCAGTCTTGACAGTATCGTTCAAAACGCGCGCCAGCAATATCCCGGCGAAGTGACCCAATACGTGTACATGGATGACCACGAGCCGCTCGTGTACGTCGGCATGTCGGCTTCCTACGAGTCCGATCCCAAACAACACCATTACATGCGCTTCGACGCCCATACCGGCGCGCTGCTGCAGGACGGTGATACGGTGGCTCAGGAGCAGTTCACGTTTATGGGCTTGATGCTGGCGCTGCACGTAGACATGTTTGCAGGCCTGCCCGGTCAGTTGTTCCTGGGCGTTATGGGCTTGTTGTTCGTCGTCGCCATCGTTTCGGGCGTGGTGCTGTATGGCCCTTTCATGAAAAAGCTGTCATTCGGCACGGTGCGCAAGCAGCGCTCCAGGCGGCTCAAGTGGCTGGACCTGCACAATCTGCTGGGCGCCGTGACGCTGGTCTGGGCTACGGTTGTCGGCGTAACGGGCGTCATCAATGAACTGGCCGTGCCGCTGTATAGCCTGTGGCAGTCCACGGAAGTGGCCGAGCTGATCGCCTCGTATCGCAACGACGCGCCGCCTTTGCAGCACACATCCATGGACGCCGCCGTTATGGCCGCCGCAGGCGCGGTGCCGGGCAATGAAGTGGTCAGCATCAGCTACCCGGGCAACCGTTACGCCACCTTCCATCACTACGTGATCTGGACTAAAGGCAGTACGCCGCTGACTGGCCACTTGTTTACTCCCGTACTGGTGGACGCGGGCACGGGCGCCGTGACTGCCGTGGCGCATCCGCCCTGGTATCTGAATCTGCTTGAACTGTCGCGCCCGCTGCACTTTGGGGATTACGGCGGCATCCCTTTAAAGGTGATCTGGGCCTTGCTCGATCTGCTGACGATCGTGGTGCTGGCCAGTGGCCTGTATCTGTGGATTGCGCGCCGCAAGGCCAATGACGCCCGCATCGAACGGATGGCGCGTGACTGCTCGGCCAGCCCGGCCTCGGTGAGTTCCTGATGGCGGCAAAAAAGTATGCCGCAATCTGGCGGTTGTGGGGCGCCCCTGCGGTGCTTGGGGTGTTGACCTGTTTCGGCTTGTTGGCCGCGCTGCTGGGCGTCGATATTTGGCACTGGATGGCCTGGGTGGCGCTTGCGGCGCCGGTGGTGGCCGGTGTCTGGTTCTGGGTGCTTCCACGACGTTAGTGTGCGTCTGATTAATTCATTCACTCAATTTCGGCGTCTGGGTCTCTGATACGGCGTTACAACAAATCGATTTGAATTCAACGAAAAATAGGAAGGGAATTTATATGCCGTGCAAGACATTGACCCGGCCGGCCGTGCGCGCGCTTGCCGCAACGGGTTGGCTTTCGTATTCATTGGCGGGAGGCATGCCGGTTGCGTTGGCTCAGGTTACAGCGCCAGCTCAGCAGGGCGATACACGCACCCTGGCGCCGATCACCGTCACTGCGCAACCGGCGCCGGAATCGCCCTTCGAGCCGGTGGATGGGTATATCGCCAGGCGATCGATCTCGGCGACCAAGACTAATACTCCACTAAGCGAAACGCCGCAGTCGGTAAGCGTGGTCACCAGCGAAGAGATCCAGGATCGGGGAGCAACCGGTCTGCAAGACGCCCTTAACTATGCAGCCGGCGTCCGCTCGGATGCATACGGACTTGATTCCCGTTCCGACAGCTTTCGCATCCGAGGTTCGGAACCGTCTGTATTCCTGGACGGCCTGCGCAGCAACTACAACTGGTACACCAGCACCACCCGTGCCGAGCCCTATACGCTGGAACGCATCGAGGTGCTGCGCGGCCCGTCGTCCATGCTGTATGGTCAGGGCAGCACGGCAGGTGTGGTGAACATGGTCACCAAGCGTCCGCTGGCCGAGCCTATGCGCGAGATCGGGGTGTCCTATGGTTCGCACAACCGTCGTCAGGTTCAGGCTGATTTCACCGGCCCGATCGACGAAGACGGTGAATGGCTGTACCGCGTTGTCGCGCTGGGCCGTCTTTCAGACACGCAGGTGAAACATGTGCCGGATGATCGCTGGGTGCTTGCGCCATCGCTGACGTGGCAGCCCACGGCCAGCACATCGCTCACCCTGCGGGCTTTGCTGCAGGAAGACAAGTCGGGGTCGACGGCGCAATTTTTCCCCTGGGAAGGCGTTTCCTTGCCCAACCCGAATGGCCGGATCCCGACCGACACCTTCATCGGCGACCCTGACTGGGATCGCTATAACTCGCGCCGACGCGCCATAGGTTGGAGCTTCGAGCACGCCTTCAACGACAATTGGACGGTACGCCAGAATACGCGCTGGTCGCACAACGAGGTTGACTACCGTAGCCTGTACGCCAACGCATTCGGCGGCGCCGACGGCTGGCCGGCGGATCCCGTCAACAAGCGTCTGCTTAGCCGTTACGCGGATGGCACGATTACCACCGTGAGGATGGCCTCGGCAGACCAGCATCTGGAAGGCAGGTTTGATACCGGGCCGATCGAGCATCAGCTGCTATTTGGCTTCGACGCGACCTATTCCAGTGAAGACAAGGTGGCTGCGTTCGAATCACCGGACACTGTGCCGCTGATTGACGCCTTTAATCCGGTCTATCCGGCCTATACTCCGCCCGCCTTCACGGACCATAAGCCGACGGCGCGCCAGCGTGACATGGGCGTCTATCTGCAGGATCAACTGCGTTATGGCAACTGGATTGCCATGGCGGGCCTGCGGCGAGACCGTTCCAAGAACGTTGTTGAGGGCAGTGAAGGCCAAGTCAGCCGCGCCACGTCCAAACGCCTGGGTGTCATGTACACGGCCGACAACGGTTTTTCGCCTTACCTTAGCTATAGTGAATCATTCACGCCGGTACTGGGCCGCGATGCGTCAGGCGAATCGTTCATTCCCCTGCGCGGCAAGCAAGTGGAAGCCGGGGTCAAGTATGAGTCCGCCAACGGCGGTCTGATTGTCAACGCCGCAGCTTATACGTTGCGGGAAGAAAACCGCCTGATCAATGATCCGCTCAATCCCACCAGGCAGGCGCAACTGGGCAAGACTCGCAATCGCGGCATCGAACTCGAGCTCAAGACTGCAATCGGCCGCCAGGCCGACTTGATTGCCAACTATAACTACATCGACCTGGATGAACAGCTCGAAGGCTTGCCCAAACATCAGGCATCCGTCTGGGGCAAGTACCGATTTTCCATTGGCAACATAAACGGCCTGTCGGCCGGCGCCGGCGTTCGCTGGTTGGGCGGCTTCAAGGACGGCGCTGCGCCCCGCACCCCCAGCGTCACGCTGGTCGATGCGATGCTGGCCTACGAGACGCCGTCGTGGCGCTATGCGCTCAATGCCAATAATCTGTTCGACAAAACCTACGTCAGCACGTGCCTGAGCCGAGGCGACTGCTGGTACGGCTCGCGCCGCTCCATCGTGGCCAGTGCGACTTACAGGTTCTGACAGGGCGACTTTATGCTACCGTACGATTTTTCTTAAGCCTGTTCCGGCCCATACGGTTTCTTTATGTCTTTTTGTTCTGTAGCCGTAATAGGCGGCGGCCCGGCGGGGTTGATGGCGGCTGAAACGTTGGTAAAGGCCGGCGTACAGGTCGATGTCTACGACGCCATGCCGTCTGTGGGCCGCAAGTTTTTGCTGGCCGGTCGGGGCGGTTTGAATCTGACGCATAGCGAACCGGCTGCTGCATTCAGGTCGCGGTTTGGCGCGCGCGCATCACAGGTGTCGCCATGGCTGGAGCAGTTTGATGTTCAGGCCTTGCGGCAGTGGGCTCATGACTTGGGCACGGAAACCTTTGTCGGATCGTCGGGCCGTGTATTTCCCAAAGAAATGAAAGCCGCGCCTTTGCTTAGGGCGTGGTTGCAAAGGCTGCGTGCCAGTGGAGTGAAAGTGCATGCGCGGCATGTCTGGCGTGGCTGGACGGATGATGGTGCATTATTGCTGGACACGCCCCAGGGCACGACGGTCCGGCGTGCGGATGCCGTGGTGCTGGCCCTTGGTGGAGGCAGCTGGTCCCGTCTGGGGTCGGACGGAGCCTGGCAATCGCTGTTAGAGGACAAAGGAGTGGTCGTTGCGCCGCTGCAGCCCGCCAACTGCGGCTTTCTGGCGGACTGGAGTCCTTATTTCTCGGAGCGTTTCGCCGGCCAGCCGTTGAAATCCGTTGCCATTGCGCCACAAGGCGATTTTGGAATGCGCCGCGGCGAATGCATGGTGACAAGCGATGGTCTGGAAGGAGGGCTGCTCTATGCCTGGTCGGCGAGTTTGCGCGATGCGGTGCTAACCAAAGGGCAGGCGTTGTTGCATGTTGATTTGCTGCCGGCGCGCGATTATGCGCATGTGCTGGAACAGGTCACCTGGCCACGCGGCTCGCGATCCTGGTCCAGTCATCTGGGCAGCCGGTTGGGTTTGCATGGTGTTAAGGTTGGCCTATTGCGCGAGTGCTTGGCTAAAGAGGCCTTTGAGCATCCTGAAACACTGGCGGCGGCGATCAAATGTCTGCCAGTGCGCCTGTATGGAATGCGCCCGCTGGACGAGGCAATCAGCACGGCGGGTGGCGTGCGGTTTGAAAGCGTGAATCAAGATTCAATGCTGCTGTCATTGCCGGGTGTGTTTTGCGCGGGCGAGATGCTGGACTGGGAAGCCCCGACTGGCGGCTATCTGCTTACTGCATGTTTTGCCAGTGGCCATGTGGCGGGGCAGGGTGTGTTGCGCTGGTTGGGACTATCGGCTGGATGAATCGTTCTACGTGCCGCAAGCATTCCGTGATATTGTCGAAAACTTGTATATCTGTTCTTTTCCCGATGGCCGCAGTTCTACTTCGAAAACAATCACCTTAAAACATGCAACCTGTTCTGCCTGCTTTCTTACTTGCCCGTTGGCTGCTCGTGCTGGTCGTCCTGGCCGGACTTTACTTCCTTCGCGATTTTCTTGTGCCGGTGCTGGCGGCCCTGATTGTTAGTTTGGCGAGTTGGTCGCTTTATCAACGCTTGCTACGGCGCTGTAGCGGGCGCCCGGCGCTGGCGGCTTCGCTGGCATTGGTCATTGTCGTTATTGTGCTCATTGTTCCGTTGTCGCTGGCCCTGAGCTATGCCATCCAGGAAGCCAGCACCTTCATTGCGTGGGCATTGGCAGGCAACCGGGACGGTATGCCGACACCCGCCTGGATTCTGGCGTTGCCCCTTGTCGGCGATCGGCTGGCTGAATACTGGGTTACTTATTTGGGCGAGCCGCATGCGTTGGGTACTGTGGTGGAAATGGTCAGCGGCGAGCACCTGGGAAATATTTATCGCATGTTGTTGTCGGCAACAGGCGATATATTTCGTTTGTTGTTGACGGTGTTGTTCATGCTCATTACGTTGTTTTTTATTTACAAGGATGGGGCCCGTATCCTTGGACAATTAGACATTGTAGGCGAGCGTGTTTTGCCTGGACGTTGGAAACGCTTTTCGCGCGTGGTGCCGGCGACGATCAATTCCACCGTTACCGGTATGGGCCTGATTGCGTTGGGCGAAGGCGTAGTGCTGGGCATTGCTTATTGGGTGGTTGGCGTCCCTTCGCCGGTGTTGCTGGGCGTCGTGACGGGCTTTATGGCTCTGATTCCTGGCGGCGCGCCGCTGTCATTTTCCCTTGTGTCTCTTTATTTGGTCGGCTCCGGCAATGCAATGGCGGGCCTGGGTTTGTTCCTTTGGGGCACCATCGAGTTGTTCATCGTCGACAAAACATTGCGGCCGCGCCTGGTTGGAGGCCCCGTGAAACTGCCCTTTTTACCTACTTTTTTTGGACTGATAGGTGGCTTCAAGACGATGGGCATCGTAGGGCTGTTCGTTGGTCCTGTGCTTATGGCGTTGTTGGTGGCGATATGGCGCGAATGGATACACGAAGAAAAGAGGGTCGAGGTTCCGGACAGGGTGGATCTTGTTAATACTGCCGCCCTGGAGTCTGAGTCGCCGCTACAGCCGTAACGGCAGATGCAGTGCATCAAGCCGGCTCTTCACCTGGATCACAAGGCTTAACTTAATATTGATAGTAGGCGCCGTCCGATTTCGTTCCGCTGTGCGCGCAGAGTTCTCGCAAGGCGGCTGAAAACTGAGTGTCGATGCTTCGGGGCGATGAGTCCTCGCGCGCGAACAGCACAACCGGTGACAAAAGCCAGTCGAAGGAATAGGGCACGATGGCGACGCCAGCGATGCGCACCAGTTCCTCGGCGATATCTGCCGGCACAATGGACACAGCTCGATCATTGGCGACGATCATTTCGCCAATGAGCTTGGACGAATAGCTTTCAACGGCGGGTGATGGCGGTGTCAGGCCAGCACGTAAAAAAATATCGGCGACTTGTTCGCGCATTGATGTGTGGCGTGGGCCCAGAATCCAGTCCAGATCCATTAGTTTGTCCCACTCCAGGCGTCGCCGGCCCAATCGCGCGGCCAATGTTCGGCTGGCTATCAGCCGAGGAGGCTGGTGATACAGAACCTCGTGGGTAATGCCGGCCATATTCAATGTTGCCGATGGCCGTCCAATAACGAAATCCAGAGCATGGTCGCGCAACATGGTAAGCAATTGATCGCTGGTGCCGTTATGTATGGTGACCGTCAGCCGGCGGTCATCAGGAAGCGTGCGTTGAATGGCTGTGGACAACAGTTGACCCGAAATAAAAGGGATGGCGCCGATATGAAGGTGCGCCACCTTGCCAGAGGCAACCGCATCCATATCCTGAGTAAGCAGATCAAGGTCATTCAGCATTGCGCGGGCACGGGCTAATACAACTTTTCCCTGTGTTGTGGCCGTCATGCCTCTTACCGAGCGTTCGAATAATTTTGTGCCGAACATTGCTTCCAGTTCACCCAGCGCGTGCGTGACAGCGGGTTGGCTGGTGGCCATATGCTCAGCCACTTTAGTCAGCGAGCCTTGCTTATGGATCTGTAACAGTAAGGCCAGGTGACGAATCTTCAGGCGGCTAACCAGGCGTCGGACGGTCTCGTTTGGCTCGGGGAAACCCATGTCGGCAATTCATCCATAAGGTAAAAGTAATGGGGGTATCTTAATCTCAAATGCTCGGCTTATGTATCTTGGCTACACTCGATCAGAAGGCAGGCGCTGAGTAGCGTCCTCTAATAGTGAATGTTGCCAGTTTGGCGCCGCGTCCACAGATTAAGCATGGGCGTATAAAAAGGATGAAGAATGAGCACGATTGATAGGCAGGCCGCTTTGGATTATCACGAGTTCCCGGCTCCTGGAAAAATCTCGGTTACGGCTTCGAAGCCGTTGACGACCCAGCGCGACTTAGGCTTGGCCTATACGCCTGGCGTTGCTGTTGCGTGTGAAGAAATCGTTGCTGATCCTATGAATGCCTTTCGCTACACTAGCCGTGGCAATCTGGTCGGTGTCATTACCAATGGCACGGCCGTACTGGGTTTAGGCAATATTGGCGCCCTGGCATCTAAACCGGTCATGGAAGGAAAGGCCGTGCTGTTCAAGAAGTTCGCCGGCATCGACGTGTTCGATATTGAGATCAACGAAACGGATCCCGACAAGCTGGTGGAAATCATCGCTGGACTGGAGCCGACTTTTGGCGGCATCAACCTCGAGGATATCAAGGCCCCCGAGTGCTTCATTGTTGAACGCAAGCTGCGCGAGCGGATGAAAATACCGGTGTTTCATGACGATCAGCACGGCACGGCGATTACGGTATCCGCCGCATTTATTAATGGGCTGAAAGTGGTGGGCAAGGACATTTCCAAGGTCAAAGTCGTAACATCCGGTGCTGGCGCGGCTGCACTGGCCTGTCTGGATCTTATGGTTGACCTGGGGTTGCCGCAGGAAAATATCTGGGTCACCGATATTGACGGAGTGGTTCACCAGGGCCGCAAGACCGCGATGGGACCAGAAATGGCTCGATTTGCACAGAAGACCCGGGCACGCAGCCTAAGCGACGTCATCAAAGATGCTGATGTGTTTCTCGGCTTGTCGGCCGGCGGTGTGCTTAAACCTGAAATGCTTCAAAGCATGGCGGCTCGTCCGCTGATTTTGGCCCTGGCTAATCCCTCGCCGGAAATCCTGCCCGAGGTTGCGCATTCGGTGCGTGACGATGTTGTCATGGCTACGGGGCGGTCGGACTATCCCAACCAGGTCAATAATGTTTTGTGCTTTCCGTACATTTTTCGGGGAGCGCTGGACGTGGGGGCGACCACTATTACGCGGGAAATGGAAAAGGCCGCCGTCCATGCGATTGCCAAGCTGGCCGAAGAGGAGCAGAACGAGGTCGTTGCTGCTGCCTATGGTGGTTATGGACTCTCGTTCGGGCCCGAATACCTTATACCCAAGCCGTTCGATCCGCGCCTGATCGTACGGATCGCGCCGGCGGTAGCCAAAGCCGCCATGGAGGGCGGCGTGGCTATGCGTCCTTTGGATGACCTGGATGCTTACGCAGAAAAACTACAGCAATTTGTCTACCACTCGGGGGCTTTTATGAAGCCGCTGTTTGCGTCGGCCAGGCAGTTGGTTCGAGAAGGAGGCAAGGCTCGCATTGTCTTCACCGAGGGGGAAGACGAGCGAGTGCTAAGGGCCGTACAAGTCGTTGTCGACGAAAAGCTGGCCCGGCCCATATTGGTAGGGCGTCCTGCCGTATTGCTGTCGCGCATCGAAAAATATGGCCTGCGGCTGCGTCTGGGGCAGGACGTAGAAGTCACTAATCCAGAGGCTGACGAGCGTTTCCATCAGTACTGGACGGTCTACTGGGAGCAGATGTGCCGAAGCGGCATTACCAAAGAGATGGCCCGGGTAGAAATGCGACGCAGGCTGACCCTGATCGGGGCCATGATGGTGCGTCTCGGAGACGCCGACGGCATGATTTGCGGTACGGTCGGCGCCTATCTTGAGCATCTGCGTTTCATTGAGCAAGTCATTGGCAAGAAGCCTGATGCGCAAAGCTACGCCGCCATGAATATACTGCTGCTGGATGAGCGGGTGGTCGCCATGGTTGACACTCATGTTAACGAAGACCCGACTGCCGAGCAGATCGCCGAGTTCACACTGGCGGCGGCTGACGTCTTGAGCCGGGTGGACCTGACTCCGAAGGTGGCATTGCTGTCGCGCTCGAATTTTGGTTCCGGCAGTTCCGCGTCCGGAGCAAAAATGCGCCAGGCGCTGGAACTGGTGCGCCAGCAAGCGCCAGCTTTGGAAATCGACGGAGAAATGCACGGCGATTGCGCCCTGGATGAAGGCTTGCGGCAGCGCATCCTGCCCACGTCGCGGTTGACGGGAGCGGCGAACTTGTTGGTTTGTCCTAATGTCGATGCTGCCAATATCGCCTATAACCTGCTTAAAACGGCAGCGGGCAGCAACGTCGCCGTGGGGCCGTTTTTGCTGGGGGTCAACGCGCCTGTACATATTTTGACATCAAGCTCTTCGGTGCGGCGCATTATCAATATGACGGCGTTAACGGTTATAGATGCGAATAGAGTAGAGGCAGGGGCATCGGAAAAGAGGGCCTTGTCCAGCGTTGTATAAAGGCTCGGATGTTGAAAGTCTTCTTTACCCGTATCACTTAGCTGATATGGAGTTTCTGTTGTTGTTTTGATGTACAGCGTCCGGCTTGATGGCACGAATATCGAGCCGGACCGTGATTGCAAGGGGTAATTAAGTAAAGGCAGGTATGTCGATGGCGCAGCTAGACGCTGGCGGTTTTATTCATAAAAATAGGAGTAGAACTTTGTGGTTGACGCTGACATAACCTTACAACGCCTTAGTCGGCGCCTTGTTATCCTTTTCTTTCGATCACTGTCTGGAGCATCATATGATTTTAAAGAAACTCTTGTTTACATTGACGATTGCAGGTTGCGGTGCCATTGCGGCGTGCTCGACGCCAACTGAAGTTACCACTCGTGACGGTCAGAAGACCATGACAGCGGATAAACCGGAAATCAATAACGAAGATGACTTTATCACTTACGAGAAAGACGGTAAGGAAGTCAAAGTAAACTCCTCGGAAGTCCGTAGCATTGAAGAGGTAAAGTAGAGTAGAACTGGAGCGCCGGCAGCAGCCTTGCGTTGCGCCGGCGCTCGTTATGGCGGGTTTTCTACAGATTACTCCGCCATCCCAGGCAAAGTTGTCGCCGGGCGGAATGAATCTTGCTGATGTGGTTGCCGGCTCCTGCTGGGCGCGAAGATTTTGCAATGCAATGCGCTACCGAGGGTTTCGGCTTCTATTTGATGGGCCTTCATCCTAAGGTAAGCAATCATGCACATTTTCGACGTTCGGCAAGCTGGTAAACAGCCGGGAAGTGGCGACCCTCAAGCGAGCGCCACCTTGCATTTACGTATACGTGACAAATTTCGAACAGGGGCGGAGCGAATTTCAAGCGCTGCCGGTACGCCGCAGGCGTTTTCAATCGCCTTGTTCGTTGTGCTGCTCTGGATGGCCAGCGGCCCGCTCTTCGGGTTTTCGGACACTTGGCAACTGATCATCAACACCGGAACAACAATTGTCACATTTCTGATGGTGTTTCTTATCCAGAATGCCCAGAATCGGGATGCTGTCGCCGTTCAATTGAAGCTGGATGAATTGCTTCGCTCTATGCGCGGAGCCCGAACGGGAATGATCAATATCGACCAACTGAGCGACGAGGATCTCGAGCGTCTAAGAAAACAGTTTCAGGCGCTCGGGGATAAAAGTGGAGGGTGTTCCGAGCTGGAGGCAGACATCAACACTGAAGAAGATTTAAAGGTAAGGGTGCACACGAAGTTCGATAGTAAAGGCGACCTGGAGTCGCGGGAAGTTAACCGCGCGGAAAAACGGCAACGAACAATAAAGGTGACGGGCGAAGATGACGATCAAGCTATGTAGCCTTTCCAGGGCTCATCTGAATGCGTCGTAAATTTGCCAGCGCTTATCGTGGGCGTTGGCACTACCCTTGATGCGCATCGTCAAGAAATTAGGGCGTCCTTGCCGTGACATGGGAAAATGTCTGGACGCAGTATTATTTCGCCTGCATCAGCGTTGAAGAGCCAGGTCTGGTTTTAGCCAAATACCATTCTTGCAGTAATGTCAGAACGACGGTCAGGCTCATAAAGGTTACCGATGCCCAGAAAATGGAATTGGGGTGGCCGTTGTCCAGCATCCAGCCGAACATTACGGGCCCGATAGCTCCGCCGATATTAAAACCGGTGGACACGATTCCAAATGCTTTTCCTTCCGATCCCGCGGGTGCCGCGGCGCGTACAAGCATATCGCGCGAGGGAGCGATTACTCCAGTTAAAAACCCTATTACGCCAAGCATAAAGGTCAGCGCAAGCTCATGAAGCGATGTCATGGCAACGATCGCTGTCAATACGGCGGCCACACCGAAGGCAACAGCAGCGACCAGTCCATGTCTTTTAGTGCGATCCGCCAGTACGCCGCCCGAAAGCACACCTAAGGCACTGGCAAATAGAAACACCGTCAAGGCCGTGTTGGCCCACGGAAGTGTTGCCCGGTGACCTTGAACCAAGGCAGCTACCGAGAATTTTTCGATGGCGCTGGTGCTTAGACTAAGAAGGACAAATAGCAGCGTGAGCACACCAATCATAGGCGTGAAGATCGAGAGGCGACGCAATTTGCGGGGCGGTTTGTCGGGATTGCCGGCAGCAACGCGGGTCTGGATGACTTTCGAAATGCCGGAGCCAGGTATAAGAAGCATGGCGGCAGCCATGAGTCCGGCAACGGCCGTTGCTGCAAAAGCTATTTGTGGACTGCCCAGCGCCGCGATGCCCAATAGAAATGCGGGGGCAATGGCAGCCCCTAGAAATCCCGCAAAGGTGTGTATGGAAAAAGCTCTGCCAATCCGGCTAGGATCGATACCTTTGGACAGCAAAGAATAGTCTGCAGGATGATAAACACCGTTGGCGACGCCGGCCAGCCCCATGGCAATAAGTAAACAGGCATAGTTGGGAATAAGCGCCACGGCGAGAAAGCAACTGCTGCCAAGAACCAGACCCGACACCAGAACGCGTTTGGCGCCGTAATGATCGACAGCAAAGCCCAGGGGTGCCTGTACAAGCGCCGAGACGACGTTAAATACACTAAGCGCCAGCCCAAGCTCAATAAACCCCACGTCGAAGAATTCGGGAAGAATCGGTAGCAAGGCAGGCAGCGCCATGATGTGCAAATGGCTGACAAAATGTACAACAGAGACTTGCTGCAGCAGCCCGATGTTGCGAACGGACATGACTAACCTTATTTAATGCTGATCCGGCCATGGAGTAAGTAGTACCGTGGTGGTAGCGTATATTCGGAAAGCTTCAATAGTAATCGAGCGCGGCTGCTTTCTGCTTGGTCCACTTAGCCCAGGGCGGTGTCCGGGCTAAGTGTTTATGCTAGTGTAACTCTATTGGTGGCTGGGGAATCGAGCTGCCAGCGCAAGGATCTTCAACGGAAATCACCTGTTTTATCGTGCCAATTAGATTTCAATAATAGGGTTCTCCAGACGACCTATGCTTTCCACCTCGCACGAGATGGTGTCCCCTGGTTTTAGGTAACCTTTTGCCGGAATCATGCCATCAGTGCCAGACCAATTCCCGCCGAGCTCCGTATCGGTTGACCATGCTGTGCCGCTAGGCGTGCCGGTAATAATGACCATGCCCGGCTTCAATGTCATGTTGATGGAGAAGAAATGAATCAGCTGCGCGCAGGTCCAGATCATTTGCGATGTATCGGAGGTCTGCCTGAGTTCGCCGTTTACCCAGGACTTGATGGTGAGTTTCTGAGGATCAGTAATCTCATCAGACGTCGTGATGCACGGTCCGAGCGGTGCACTGGTATCGAATAACTTTCCTCTTCCCAACTCATACCAGTGAGAGCCATCGGGCCGGTTGCGAACCTGACGATCTCTTGCTGTAACGTCATTGACAATGGTGTAGCCGAATACATGCTCGAGCGCATTTTCAATCGGGATATGGCGTCCGGCTTTACCGATTACGATCGCAAGCTCTACTTCACCGTCCAGCTTCTGAGTCAGCGTCCGATCATGAACAATGCCCTCTCCGGGGCCAATAACGCAATCGGCTGTCTTGACAAAGAATTCCGGTTCTTTCCCGCTTGTATCGGCATTGGCCTTTTCCGCGTTGTGGCTTAAGTAATTGCTGCCTGAACACAGGATAGTGCTGGGCACTATCGGAGCAACGAGTTTGGTTTTCGTAAGCGGATGGCGGCCCAGTTGCTGTTTTCGGCTGATGGCCAGGCAACTATCGATAGCAGGCTTAAGAAGCTTCCAATGTGTGATGACGGAGACCGTGTTGCTCAACACCTTAACTTGTCCAGCATCAAAACATTGAGCCTGGTTATGGACTTCTAAAAGATCGATGACCTGTTCGTCCTCTAGAACTCCGACACGTAGAGCACCATTGACTTCAAAATTAATTAATTTCATATCGTTTTTACTTTTAAGAGATTTGCTATCTTTGATAGCAATTTGAGTCGGGATGTACCGCCTAGGCGGCGGGCGACATCCCTTTCCGGTTTATTGCAACTTACCCATATTAATTACGCTGGCTTCGAGGCGGCTGGAATCAACGGCAAGGAATTTCTTGAATTCATCGGTATCGAGATATTGGATGGGTGTCTGCATTGTCGTTAGTATTGATACAAATTTCGGATCGTGAACGGCTTTCCGAACTGAGTCGCGCAGGCGATTGATGACGTTAGTTGGCGTCCCGGTGGGTACAAATATGCCTGTCCATAGTTGAAACTGGACGTCGTATCCCAACTCTTTCATTGAAGGCACATCGGGTAGCGCGCTCAAGCGTTCTGAGCCCCAGACTGCCAAGACGCGCAACTTTCCGGACTTAATGTGGGGTAGAAGCGGTGCTAGCGCCTGGGGGGTTGATTGCACGTCCTGGCTTACTACAGCCATGACTTGCTGGCCACCTCCTGGATACGGGGCATGCAAGAGTTTGATATTGGCAGCCTGGGCAAACATTTCCATCGCAATGTGCGTCGTGCCGTAAATTCCGGACGTGCTGTAACTGATTTTTCCGGGATTTTTCTTGGCGTCCTGAACGAAATCATCCAATGTTTTCCACGGACTGCTTGCATGTACGGCAAATACAGTGGGGTCGGCCGTAATCCGCGCAATCGGCTCAAGTTGCGATTGGGAGTACAGTGGCGTGCGCCCCGAAACTCGATCGGCTGCGGGAATGATTGAAATGCTGGGCAGGGCCATTAATAGCGTGTAGCCATCAGGTTTCGCCTTGGTGGCGTGTGCCATGCCTATGGCGCCGCCGGCACCTGGTTTGTTCTGCACAATAATACTTTGACCAAGATTTTGCGACATGATCTCCGCAAGCGGCCGCGCTGTGACATCCGAGGTGCCGCCAGGTGAAAATGGCACGACGAGGGTAATCGGGCGATCCGGAAATTGCTCAGCACCCGCCACTGCGGCGCTTGCGCAAAAAATAAAACCAATTAGATATTTCAACATGTCAACGTCTCCTTTGATTTAATTGATCTGACGGTGAATTCAGACCGTGTTATTTCACTTGGCTTAGGATTTGCTTCGTGAAAATTTCTGTGCTTGCCTGCCCGCCCAGGTCGGGTGTCACTTGCCGGTCATCTGCCGACAGGGCCGCTTCGATCGCACGCATTACCGTCGACGCGGCGGCGTTTTCACCGAGGTGCTCCAACATCATCGCCGCCGACCAGATTTGCCCGATCGGGTTGGCAATACCCTGGCCCGCGATGTCGGGCGCCGAGCCATGGACGGGTTCGAACATGGAAGGATGTTTGCGTTCGGGGTTGATGTTCGCACTGGGTGCAACGGCGATGGTTCCAGTAACGCCTGGCCCCAGGTCTGACAGGATGTCGCCGAAGAGGTTGGAGCCGACCACCACTTTAAAACGCTCGGGCGACATGACGAAACGCGCAGCCAGTATGTCTATGTGGTACTGATCGGTAACGATATCGGGATACTCGGCGGCTACCGCGGAAAACCGCTCGTCCCAGAACGGCATCGAGTGGTAGATACCGTTGGACTTGGTGGCGGAGGTGACGTGGTTTACTCCTTGGCGTGCGGCTAGTTCAAAGGCGAACCGGAGAATACGATCGGTGCCGCGGCGCGTAAAGATGGCCGACTGAGTGACGAACTCGTGCTCGGTGCCTGCAAACATGCGACCGCCAATTTGAGAGTATTCGCCCTCGGTGTTCTCGCGGACAATCCAGAAATCAATTTTTCGTTCGTGCGCATTGGCCAGTGGACAGGGGACGCCGGGAAGCAATCGTACAGGACGCAGGTTCACGTATTGGTCGAACTCCCGGCGTATGGGAATGAGCAGGTTCCACAGCGAGATATGATCGGGGACACCAGGAAATCCGACGGCTCCAAGAAAGATTGCATCGCTGTCGCGCAGTTGGTCAATGCCATCGTCGGGCATCATTTTTCCGGTGGCTTTGTATGTTTCGCAACTCCAGTCATAGTGTTTGTACTGCAGCTTGAAACCGTGCAATTGGCTTACGGCGTCAAGTACGCGCAAACCGGCCGGGACAACCTCTTTACCGATGCCGTCGCCGGGAATTACTGAGATGGTATAGGTGTTCTGGGACATGGTTGGCTCGTTGTTATTTGCCGGAGGCGGTGACAGGTGCCGGCGATGTAGAAAGATGATCGATCAGGGCCGGCACGGGCGATTGCTCAAGTCCCGCCTGTGCGGCTTCGGCGTATAGCGTCTTGATTGCAAGAGCGAGCGAGCCATGGGCGCCTTGCTCGTCGGCCATGGTGCAGTAATAGCCCATGTCCTTCAATGCATTGGACATCGAAAAACGGAAGCCCGAGGGGTCGTCAGATTCGATGTAGGGACGCAGCCGGTTCAGTACAACGCCGGCGCCCCCCCCCGCGGCCAGGATATCGCAGAATGTTTGTGGATCAGTATTGGTCTGGCGCGCGCATGCGGCTGCCTCGGCCAGTACGGCCGAGAATCCTAGCGACACGTAGTTGTGCAGCAATTTCATCTGGTGGCCGGAGCCTACGCCGCCTGCATAGGCGATATTTTCAGCGTAACTCTGTAGAACGGGCAGACAGTTTTCGTACACCTGGCGGTCGCCGCCAACAATAAGATTCAGCCGGCCTTCGGCGGCTTCCTTCGGCGTGCGAGTCATGGGGGCGTCAAGGAAGTGCCCACCCGCATCCTGGACCGCTTTGGCGATTTTGAAGGTGGAGGAGGGTATGGCGGTAGAGCAGTCGATGACCGTGCTGCCACGCCTCAAACCTTCAAGCACGCCGCCCTTCTGAAAGAGCACCTCTTCCACCTGAGGAGACCCTGTTACGCACAGGATTAGTATGTCGACGGCGCTGGCCAAGTCCGAAGCCTGCTGGTTAACCTTTGCCCCAGCGGCGAGCAGCGTGTCCAGAGGCTGGTTGCCTGGGTGATCGAGTACGGTCAGTGGAAAGCCGTTGCGCAACAAGCTGGCGGCAATGCCGGAACCCATCAGGCCGACGCCGATCAGGCCGATATTTGGTTTTTGTTCAGTCATGAGGGTTTTCCTTTTTAATATCAGTTCGGGGTGCCGAGCCCGCCGGCGCAGATATATTTAATTTCGACGTAATCGTCTACACCATACTTGGACCCTTCGCGTCCGACACCTGACTCCTTGACGCCGCCAAACGGGGCCAGTTCGGTCGAAATAATGCCCTCGTTCAGCCCCACGATGCCGACTTCGAGCGCTTCTGCCACTTGCCATGAGCGGCGGTAGTCCGACGTGTAGAAGTAGGCCGCCAGCCCAAATGGGGTGTCGTTTGCCAGATCGATGACTTCCTGCTCGGTGGTGAAGCGTATTAGCGGAGCAACTGGCCCGAATGTTTCTTCCTGCATTAACTTCGCCTGAAGCGAAACGTTGACAAGAATAGAGGGTTCATAAAATAGTCCCCCCAATTTATGTGTACGACCGCCAGTCAGCACGCTCGCTCCCATGGAAATGGCATCTTCAATATGTTCTTTTACTTTGTCGACTGCGGCTTGATCGATCAGGGGGCCTAGGTCGATGTCCTCTGCCAGGCCATCGCCCACTCGCAACGACTGCACTGCCCGCTTGAGACGTTCGGCGAACGCGTCGTAGATGCCTTCCTGGACAAAAATCCGGTTAGCGCACACGCAGGTCTGGCCCGCATTCCGGAATTTCGATGCGATGACGCCCGCCACTGCCAGGTCGAGGTCAGCATCATCAAAAACGATGAAGGGTGCGTTGCCGCCCAGTTCCATTGACACTTTTTTCATTGTGCCTGCGCACTGCTGCATCAGATGCTTGCCCACGCTGGTTGAGCCGGTGAATGACAGTTTGCGCACGAGAGGGTTGCTGGTCAGCTCTTCGCCCACAGTTCCCGAGTTGCCCGTGACCACGTTGAGCACGCCAGCAGGGATGCCCGCTTCCTGTGCCAGTTCAGCCAGAGCTAGCGCAGAGAAGGGTGTTGCGCTGGCAGGTTTGATGACAATGGTGCACCCCGCTGCCAGCGCGGCGCCTGCCTTGCGCGTGATCATTGCATTGGGGAAGTTCCATGGCGTGATGGCGGCGACCACCCCTACGGGTTGCTTGATGACTATGATACGGCGGTCTGGCGTTGCGGCAGGAATGATGTCGCCATACACACGCTTTGCTTCCTCTGCAAACCATTCCAGGAAGGACGCGCCATACGCAATTTCGCCGCGGGACTCTTTAATGGGTTTGCCCTGTTCGAGGGTAAGCAGCCTGGCAAGATCCTCTTGATGAGCCATGCATAACTCGTACCAGCGGCGAATCAGCTGTGCGCGCTGTTTGGCAGCCATGGCGCGCCAGGCGGGCAGGGCGCGGTTCGCAGCGTCGACGGCCTTGCACACATCCTTTTGGGTGAGGGAGGGCACTGTGCCAAGCACGGATTGATCCGTCGGGTTGCGGACCTCAATGGCTTGCCCATTGGAAGCATCGGTCCATGTGCCGCCTATATAACATTGCTGACGGAATAATGATGGTCGTTTCAGGTTCATCAGATAGTCTCGGGTAAGTGCGTAGTGTTAGCGTGGGACGAGTAAATTGCTTGGTGTGCGGCCTTGATAAAGGGCGTCCAGTCCATCTACCAGCAGCCAACCCATGGCGTCGCGGGTTTCTTGTGTGGCGCTGCCAATGTGCGGCGACAGAAAAACATTGTCGAGTTCACGGTAGCGTGGGTCGATATTGGGTTCGTTGGCAAATACATCGAGGCCCGCCGCGAACACGCGGCCTGTTGCCAGTGCATCGATTAGCGCGTCATCGTCAACTAGCTCGCCGCGCGATATGTTCACGAGCACGGCGCGCGGCGGTAAGTGCGCTATTCGCTCTGCGTTGATGATGCCTTTTAACCGGGGGGAGCCGGGTGCGGCAATCACCAACACGTCGGCGATTTTCAATGCTTCGTCAAGTGCTGGATGATAAGTTGCGCCAGCCTCTTGCTCTGGCGGTAGTTGGCGTCGATTGTGATAATGGATTTCCATGCCGAAGGCCCGGGCGCGCGTAGCGATTTCCTGCCCTATGCGGCCCATGCCGAACACCACAACGCGTTTCCCTTTCAGGCCGGATCCCAATAATTGGGTAGGACTCCATCCCGTCCAGTTGCCGCTACGCACCATGCAGTCCGCTTCGTATCCGCGACGGCAAGCGTTGAGCATCAACATCATTGCGATTTCCGAGCAGGCATCACTTAGCACGTCGGGCGTATGCAGTACGCCGATACCCAGCTCTTGCGCCACAGTCATGTTGATGTGGTCGTAGCCCACCGAGAGCGTGGCTACGTAGCGCAAGGTGGGGGATAACTGGCGCAGGACACTCTCGTTAATTTGTTCAGTCGCACTGGCTAACAACACCTGGGAGCCTTGCGCAGAACTTACGATTTCGTCGGGGGTAAGCAGACTGTCGTTCTTGTTGACAAGCAAATCGTAACGTTTGTGCAAGGCTGCTTCTACACTTTCAGTGAATCGCCGGCACAGGAATGCTGTGTGTTTTTGTGTACTAAGAACCATATTCCGCAATGCCTCCTTTTTGAATTTGTTGTACTATGAATTCATATGACAACTTTGTCAAGAAGTTTTCTAGCTGATAGAATTTGTATTATTCCCATAGGGTAGGCCCGTGAGGCGAGTGGCCGGAAGACGTTAGTTTCAACTTCCGGCCCGAAGGTAGAAGGATTAAGAGGCGACCGTTGAGTCATGCAAGAGAACAAGCCAGGCAGTGAAAGAACGCTATCAGACCGTCTGACGGACATACTGGCCCGAGAGATCCGCAGCGGCGCCTATCCCGTCAACTCCAGGTTGCCCACTGAGAAGCTCATGACGGAGGAATATGGCGTGAGCCGTACCGTTGTGCGGGAAGTCATTTCGCGTCTCAAGTCAGAAGGCTTGGTGGAGACTCGACAGGGCAGCGGCACTGTTGTGCTGGATCTGGCATCCAGCGACGCGTTCCGCCTGGGCCGACCTGATGAAGATCCAGCCCGTGGGGTTTTGCGAATCATTGAGTTACGTCGTGGACTGGAGGGGGAAATGGCTGCTTTGGCCGCAGAGCGGCGCACCAAGCAGGATATGTTGCGTATTAACCGGGCGCTTGCCGAAATAGACAACGCCGTCCAGATGAATGGCGACGGCGTAGAAGAGGATTTGGCTTTCCATATGGCTATTGCTCAGGCCACGGGCAATCCGCATTACCCGGAACTGCTCGGCATGCTGACGCGAGCCCTGAAGGATGCGATACGAGTCACGCGCGGAAATGAAGCGCGTCAGGCCCACCTTGCCGAGAGCGTACGCAATGAACATGAAGCCATACGTGCCGCGATTGAAAGCCAGAATATTGAAGCCGCCAGGACTTCGGCATTTCATCACATGTTGAACACGGCGGGGCGTATCAAGAATGTCGATTCCGAATACTGGCAAGGTGCCAGCAGTGCGGCGGCCGGCCGATTGGCTCGTACCCGGCTGGCGTCCGAGCTTAGAGAAGGGAAGTAAACACCCAATCACTTAGGACGCCCACGGCAGCCGCTAAAGCCGGGATTTATTCGCGGTCATACAGGTCTTTGACGGCCACTATCAAGGTCAGGAAGACCACAAGGGAGATTACGCCAAAGCCTACCATGACGGCGGTTGCCCATGACGATGAGGCATCCAGGGATGCAAAGGTGGCGGCGGTGATCACAGCGATGCCTATCGAGGTGCCTATGCGCTGGCCAGTCTGCATAATGGCGCCCGAGCTGCCGGCGTAGGCCAGCGGCACATCGGCCAGTGTCAGCGCCTGGTTCGGGCTAATGACGGAGCCTTGTGCCAGACCAATGAACGATAGCGTCAACAACAGCCACCAGACGCTGACCATGTCTTTTTCGTGCAGCCACGCAACCAGTACGCTTAACGCCAAGCCGAGTAGCGCCAGTAAAAGGCCGCAGATGACGATCCTGCGGCCATAGCGCATGACCCGTTTGCCGGCCCAGGCGGCGGCATAGGCTGAAAGCAGCGCCGCCGGCACACCAAACAGCCCGGCTTCAAATGCCGTCTTACCCGTACCCATCTGTACGTATAGGGCTACCAGCACCCAGACGCTGGTCATGCCCAGAAAGTACAGCGTCATGATCAGGGTTCCATTGGTAAAACTCGAGATGGAGAAAATATTCAGATCGACCATTGGGCTGCCGCCCAGGCGAGCATAACGACGCTCCCACCTGACCCACATATAAGCCAGTAAAAGGCCTGCCGGCAACAACAGCCATGTTAAGGGCGTGCTGCGGGATTCCATGAAGGGAAAAAGGACGGCTAGCACCGCCAGGCCGAGCAGGCCCGCGCCTATCGGGTCCAGCGAGCGCAGAATGCCGCTGTTCTGGCCTGATGGCAGTTGCTTACGATTGCCGATATGGGAAATGAGGGGGCGCGGAAACCAGAGCAAGCCCAGAACAATCGTCATGAGCCCGATGGGAACGTTGATCAAGAAAGTCAGCCGCCAACCAATGTCGGGCCCGCCCAGCTCGATTAGAAGGCCCCCGAGTACGGGTCCGATCGCAACCGAGAAGCCCACGACGGTACCCAGATAGCCAAATGCCCGACCGCGTTCGGGGCCCCGGAAATACTGCTGGATCATGCCGATGCCCTGTGGGCTTAGCAGCCCCGAGCCCAGTCCCTGAAAGAAGCGCGCGACGTTGAGCCACGTAGCGTCCGGCGCCAGGCCGGCTGCGATCGAAGAGGCAGTGAAAATACCCGTTCCAATAAGAAAAAGGCCCCCGCGCCCCATAAGGTCGCCCGCTCGCCCGGCGCTGACCAGAACAACGCCAAATGTCAGTGCGTAGCCTGAAAGCACCCACTGGATGTCCGATTGTGAGGCGTGGAGCGCATTCTGTATGGATGGAAGGGCGACGTTGACGATGCTTACGCCAACGAGCGACATGAAAAGCGCCGTCAAGAGTACGACCAGAATTCGCCAACGCGCCGTGTCCTGTTTGATGTGCGAGTTTTTCTTTTTTTTGGCAGTAACAGGGTCTACGCGTTGATTCATCGATTGGATTCCGGCACATGATTCTTATGCGGCCCTTCGGCATTAGGCCTGGATCTGGGGTGTGTGCCTGTTGTAACTGATATAGGATTATTAAGGTCGTATCATAATAGACGATTGCATCGATAGTATTGGCTTTGTCCAATTCCATTGTTTTGAATCAACAGAGCTACACGGCGGAATGAAAAATGTTGCATTTCCAGCCGTGTGCTGTTCTTTAGGCGGTAGCGACGGGTTCGGCTAAGCTGCGACTTGGTGCGCGATCCAAATCCAGAATGGGGCCAAGCGGCACGATGCCGTTGGGATTAATGCTGTCGTGACTGCGGTAATAGTGCTGTTTGATGTGGTCGAAGTTCACCGTATCGGCAATGCCGCGCCATTGGTAGAGTTCGCGCGTGTAACTCCACAGATTTTCATAATCCGCCAGGCGTTTCAGGTTGCACTTGAAATGGCCGTGGTAAACGGCATCAAAGCGGATCAGCGTGGTGAACAGGCGCCAATCGGCCTCGGTGACTCGGTCGCCCAGCAGATAGCGCTGCCTTGCGAGCTTCGCTTCAAGCTTGTCGAGATAGGCAAACAGCTTGCCGATTTCCTGTTCGTACACATTCTGGCTGGTCGCAAACCCGACCTTGTACACGCCGTTGTTGATGGCATCATAGATTTCGGCGTTGATCGCGTCGATTTGCGGCAACAGTTCCACTGGCGCGTAATCGCCTTCGCTGGCGCAAAGTCCATCGAACGCGGAATTAAGCATGCGAATAATCTCGGAAGATTCGTTGCTGACGATGGTGTTGCGTTCCAGATCCCAAAGCACCGGTACCGTCACTCGCCCGCTGTAATCGGGCTGCGCGCGCAGATAGACTTCATACAAGTATTTGGCTTGGCCGACCGGGTCGGCCACCACACCGGGGCCTGGCTGGAAGGTCCAGCCGTGCTCTTTCATGTAGGGGTTGACGACCGACACACTGATCATGTTCTCCAGCCCTTTCAAGGCTCGCATGATCAATACGCGGTTCGCCCAGGGGCAGGCCAGCGAAACATAAAGGTGATAGCGACCGGGCTCGGCCCTGAATCCCCCGGCACCGCCTGGACCCGCGCTGCCATCGGGCGTGATCCAGTTGCGAAATTGTGCATCGGTGCGCACGAAACGCCCGCCTGCGCTTGCCGTGTCGTACCACTGATCATGCCATTTTCCGTCTATGAGAAGTCCCATGTTGATTCCTTTGTCCTGGTGGCATCCCCACATGAGGATGCGGTACAGATAAATCGTGTTTACTTATTTAGTGATCGCTTCAAGCGCGATATCCAGCGTTACGTCGTCGCCGACACCGGGCGCAAATTTGCCGGCATTAAATTCGCTGCGCTTGATGACCGTGGTGGCATTGGCGCCGATGGAGTCCTTCTTCAGCATTGGGTGCGCGCCATTGAAGAAGGAGGTGACGGCAAGGGTGACCGGCTTGGTAATGCCTTTGATCGTCAGGTTACCCTCGATGCTTACGGGGTTGGTGCCTTCAAAAACCACTTTGGTGGACTTGAAGGTGGCTGTTGGGTATGTAGCGGTATCCAGGAAGTCGGCGCCTTGAATGTGGCCGTCGAACATATCGAAACCCGTGTCGATCGAGGTCATGTCAATGGTGACGTCAACATGGGCCTGCTTCGCTTCTTTGTCCAGTACGACTGAACCCGTGGTTTTGTTGAAGCGCAGAATCTGCTTGGACATGCCCATGTGGTTGTAGGAGAAGCGCGGGAAGGTATGGCTCGAATCCAGCACATAGGTTTGCGGGGCGGCCAGGGCCTGGCCGGCGAAAAGGGAAACAAATGCGGCCGCGATAAGAGTCTTTTTCATGGTGAGTCCTGTGTTTTTCAGTTGATTGTAAAGGTGGATTAAAGTAGCTGATTATGGGGTGGCCACGACGTGGAACTTGATCTGGATGTCGTTGGCAACAATGCTGAAGTCCTTCCACTGGCCTTCCCCGACGGCAAAGTCGGCGCGCTGGAAAGTGAAGCTGCCTTCGAAGACGCCGGCATTGCCATCTTCCTTGAAGGTGAAGGGCGCGATTACTTCTTTCGCTTTGCCCTTGATCGAAAGCTCGCCGCTTACCTGGTAGCGGTTGTCACCCAAGGCTTCGACTTTGCTGGACTGGAACCTGGCCAGGGGATGCGCAGGCTGGTTCAGCCACTCGTCTTTTTCCAGTTCCGCATTGGCTTCCTCGTAGCCGGCGTCAATGCTGGCAAGCGGAATTTCAATGGCAACCTTGGCCGCCTGGGGGTTTTCGGGGTCAAAGCTGAATTCGGTGGCTTTCAATACGCCGAAACTACCTTCCATGCCTACGCCCATCTGGCTGTAGCCGAAGCCGATGCGGCTGGCTTTAGTATCCAGCGATGTATATTCGGCAGCGCTGGCGTTGCTCAGTGCGCCCAAACCTAATGCGGCGGCAAGAGCGAGTGGACGCAGTAAAGCGGTATTCATGAATTTCTCCGTTAGTTTTTGAGTGTTCAGTGTCGTCATGCGCTTATGCTTTGCCGATCAAGGGCAGCATGCGTGTCAGCACGGTATCTTTCTTGATGAAGTGATGTTGCAACGCCGCGCCTACGTGCCCAATGACTGCGACGAGCAGTGTGTAATTGAGTACGACGTGGACATCGTTCAGCAATGCGCCCAGCGCGGCATTTTTTGATACGAGGTCGGGCAAAGGTAAGATGCCGAACCACACTACCTGAAAGCCTTGCGCCGAACTCATCAGCCAGCCGCTGACCGGTATCGCCAGCATCAGGCCATAAAGCAGCCAATGTCCTGCATGAGTGGCCAACCGGGCCGTAGGCCCCATGGTCAGCGGAAGTTCAGGTGCACGATGGCTTATGCGCCATGCCAGGCGAACGATGATCAGAACGAGCAATGTTATGCCGGCCCACTTGTGCCAGGAATACAGCTTCAACTTGTTGGGCGACAAAGGCAGGTCTTGCATATAAAAGCCCAGGGCAAAGGTGCCTATAAGGCTCAGGGCGACCAGCCAATGCAGGAATATCGCGGTGCGGGTATAGCGGTGATTCATGATCTATATCCAGGAGATTGTTGGAGCCAACCAGCAGAAAAGGCGTGGCGCTTATTTATATATAGTTATATATAGTGTATTGGAAATAAAAATGGAGAAAAACCCATTATTATGGGTAGGGTATTTCCATATTTGAGACAATAGAGGATTAAATGGCGGCGATCACCCTTTACGCAAATGACTTGATATTGTTTGCCCATATCGTTGATGCGGGCAGCTTTACGCGCGCCTCTGAACAGACGGGTTTACCCAAGTCGACGCTTTCGCGCCGGCTTGCCGACCTGGAAAACGAGTTCGGTGAGCGCCTTATACAACGCAGCACACGGCGCCTGGTGCTGACGGATTTCGGTGAACGAATGCTGGAGCACGCCAGGCGCCTGGTGGATGAAACGGAAGCAGCCACGGCACTTGCCTTGCATCAACAAGTCGTTCCTCATGGAACGCTGCGCGTGTCGCTTCCTCCCGAATTCCACGAGCTGTCGTTGGTCGACTTTATAAGTGAGTTTTCACGGCAGTATCCCGATGTCCGGCTTGAGCTGGATCTTTCGGCACGGCGTGTGGACCTGATCGCTGAGCGTTTCGATGTGGCCGTGCGCGCCGCGACGCAGCTTCCCGACGATAGTTCACTGGTGGCCCGCCATATCACCACGCTGCACAATGGCTTGTATGCAAGCCCGGATTACCTGAAGCGGCATGGAACACCTAAAGTACCCGCCGATGTACTCAAGCATACCGGCTTGGTGCTTGTTACCGGCGGCGGAGAACACCAACCGTGGCGGTTAACCAGGGGGGCCGAGCGCTGGGAAGGGGTTCCCCAGCACTCGCTCTGCGCAAACTCCATGGGGTTGCAGCAGGCTCTGTCGGCGCAGGGCTTAGGTATTGTGGGGTTATCCGAGCGCTTTGCCGAGGCCCTGGTCAGGCAAGGCGCCATTAAACGCATTCTGCCCGATTGGAGCCTTCCCTCTACGGTTGTGTGGTGTGTGACGCCTGGCAGGCGCCTGTTGCCGCAGCGGACAATTGTATTTATTGAACTATTGAAAACTATTCTGGCAGATGAAATGTCATCTTGAGTGTAGGCGGGAAACTGCGTCGACAGCCCCCGCTTTTTGTAAGCAGCCTCGTGTCAGTGAATAGGTTAATGGCTTTGAATCGATGGCAACGGGCGAATTGCCAAGTCTTTGTCGCGACCATTATCCGCCGCGGTCGCCCCTTTGAAGCGCAGCAGACGTAAGGCATTAAGCGTGACAATCGCCGTTGCGCCTGTGTCGGCCAACACGGCCACCCATAGGCCGGTGACGCCTAGCACAGTAGTGACCAGGAACACACCCTTAAGGCCAAGCGCGAACAGTACGTTTTGATGGATGTTCGCCATGGTTGCGCGCGAGAGGGCGACCAGATGGGCCACGTCCGTGACGCGACTTTTCAGCAGCGCTGCGTCGGCTGTTTCTAGCGCCACGTCGGTGCCACCGCCCATCGCGATGCCGACATCCGCTGTTGCCAGCGCTGGTGCATCGTTGATGCCATCACCCACCATGGCTATCTTGGTGTTGTGCTTCATCTTGTTGATTAGATTCAGCTTATCCTGGGGCAGGAGTTCGGCTTCCCATTCCATGCCCACGTGGCTGGCAATGGCCTGGGCGGTACGGCGGTTATCGCCCGTTAGCATGACCGAGCGCACGCCCATGGCCTTAAGCTGGGCTACGCCTTGTTGCGCGTCTTGCCTTGGCTCGTCGCGCAGTGCAACCAGCCCAAGTGCTTCACGGGTTTTGTCGTCGAACAGAACCGAAACGGTTTTCCCGTCGTTTTGCATCGCTTCGATGTGTGCGTGTTGCTGGGGCGAGAGTCTCGCCGCCTGGGCGGCGTAGACAGGGGATCCGATGGTCAGGGCACGGCCGGCCACGTT
>DATCVA010000204.1:0-18066 GCA_036567205.1 Eoetvoesiella sp.
GACAGGCATACCGCCGCCGATGACTTTGGCCAGCGTGGTGATGTCGGGCATGACGCCGGTTAAGCCTTGTACCCCTTGCGGTCCGGCACGAAACCCCGTCATGACCTCGTCAAATATAAGCAGAGCGTCATATTCAGTACATAAGGCGCGCAAGCCTTCCAGGAAGCCGGTTACAGGTTTGATCAAATTCATGTTGCCGGCAATCGGCTCGACGATAATGCAGGCGATGTCAGAGCCATGCTGCTTAAAGGCAGCCTCGACGGCAGGCAGGTTGTTGTAGTCCAGCACCAGGGTGTGTTGAATAAACTCGGGAGGTACGCCCGCCGAGGTAGGATTGCCCAAGGTCAGCATTCCAGAGCCTGCTTTAACCAGCAAGCTGTCGGCATGGCCGTGATAGCAGCCTTCGAACTTGACGATTTTCGAGCGCCCGGTAAAGCCGCGAGCCAGACGGATGGCCGTCATGGTAGCTTCGGTGCCCGAGCTTACCAGGCGTACTTTTTCGATGGAAGGAATGCGGGCCGCAATGGCTTCGGCGATTTCGATTTCAGCCTCGGTTGGCGCGCCAAACGAAAGACCGTCGACAGCCGCTTCTTGTACGGCGCGAATGACTTCGGGATGGGCATGGCCAAGAATGGCGGGCCCCCAGGAACCGACATAGTCAATGTAGCGCGTGTCTTCAGCATCCCAGATATAAGGACCTTGCGCCTTCTTTATAAAACGCGGCGAACCGCCTACCGAGCGGAAGGCCCTGACGGGAGAGTTCACTCCGCCTGGAATGGTTTGGCAGGCGCGTTCAAAGAGTGCGGTATTACGAGGCATGGCGTTGGACTCACTACAAAGAAAATAGAAAACAAGCGCTATAGCTTAGCACTGTGAAGATACGCGTTGCGGCGACCGGGTAAACAGCGCCTGGCAGCGAGCGGCTGTGGCCTGAATGTCTGCAGCTCCGAACAAACCGCTGATAAGTGCAATATTGTCGGCTCCGGCATCCACCACCGGACCAGCATTGTCAGCAGTTAGTCCACCAATGGCGACAATTGTCGCGGGCGTTGGCGAAGGGTGGTTTTTAATCAGTTCGCGGGCCAGGCGGATATGGTCGAGGGTGGCTCGTACCGCGTCGGGTTTGACACTGGATGGATACATGGCGCCAAAGGCGATGTAATCGACATTGGCCTGTAACGCCCGCCGTGCCAGATCAAGATCGTTATAGCAGGAGCTGCCAATAATCTTGTGCGGGCCCAAAGCCTTGCGTGCCTCGGCCAGGCTGCCATCTTCGCGGCCCATATGCACGCCATCGGCATTGGTAGCCAGGGCAAACCGGTAGTCGTCGTTCACAATAAACAACACGCCTAGCGCTTTGCAGCGCTCGGCCAAGGCCAGCGCTTGCGGCAGACGCTGGTCTAAGGCGGCGGTTTTTCGTCGCCATTGCAGGGCTGCCATGCCGCCTTTGGCCGCGGCCTCGATGGCGGCAATCAGCCGGTCAGTGTCGTCCCATTCAGGGGTGACACCGTATAGTCCCCGTGGGAATTTGGGTTTTGTGCTCATGCTGAACGATTGATTAGTCGAAGGCCCATGCCGGGTTGAAAGTTGCGAGTGGCCATAGCGGCGCTTTGCAGGATGGCCTGTTCGACGGCCTGGGGTACGGGCACGCCTTGCGCAAGCTGCAGGGTAAGGGCGCACGCAAGCGGCCCGTCAGGGTCGGCCAGCCGTATGGCAGGTGCTTGCCATGCCCAGTTTAGCGTTTGCTGATCCGGGCCTTGCAATAAATAGGCGCTATGCCCGGGACGCAACGGCGACCCGGTTGTAAGCACCCATTGGGCCCCGCATTGCAGCAGCGTCTGCGCGGCCGGCAATGTGCCTGCACTGGGCAATAAGCCATCGGTTTGCCAATGAGCTAGTAAATTATGTTCGGCAAGTACAATATCGGTTTGCGGCAGCAGCAGTTCGAAGACCGCCGCCAGTACGTCTTCGGCTTCGTCGTCCTGTAGTACATCCTGGTCCGGCAAGGCGCCAAGATGCAGCACAAGCGGAACATGGCTGTAATCGGCCGCTATCTGGGCCAGCACGCTAACGGATTCGGCGGTATAAAGGGCGCCTACTTTAATGGCCTGTACAGGCATGTCTTCCAGCAGGCAGCGTGCCTGGTCGTCGATGATTTCCGAGCCGATGGTTTGAATGTCTTCGATGCCCGCCGTATCTTGAACATGCAGGGCCGTGACTGTGCTTAATGCATGCCCGCCCAGTGCCGCTACCGTAATGGCATCGGCCGGCAGGCAACTTGAACCGCTGGGGTCAAAAGGACCGAAAACAAGGATTAATGTAGGGCTTGTTGGTTGCACAGAGTGACTGATCAAAGGGTTTTGCAATAATCTTTGGTTAATATCAAAGTAATTGCTATTGGGTTTAGTAGTATTGACCCCATTCTAATAGAAGCGTTCAAGATTGGTTTGATTTTGAACCTGAAACTTTCTGTGAGTAAAAAAACATGCGTACGTGGATGTGTTTAATCTGTGGTTGGATCTATGATGAAGAGGCGGGTGTTCCCGAAGAGGGTATAGCCCCTGGTACGCGATGGGAAGATGTTCCGCCCAACTGGGTTTGCCCGGAGTGCGGGGCACGTAAAGAAGATTTTGAACTAATCGAGGTTTAAGGCTTATCGAGACTTACAACATAACGCCATTTTTGGCTAAGGAGGACGAGTCATGGGATCATTTAAACAGCCCGGTACGGGGTTAAGCGTCGACTTGTCCAAGCAGTTTCTACTGGCTATGCCAGGTATGGTGTCAGGCAATTTGGCCAACACAGTCATTTATATCTGCGAACACACAAGCGACGGTGCGCTGGGACTGGTTATAAACCGCCCAACCGACCTTACCGTGGGTAATCTGCTGCAGCGCATCGAGCTTGATTTATCTTTGGAAATCGGCCCTGTGCAAGACACTCCCGTTTTTTTCGGCGGACCGATACAAACCGACCGGGGTTTTGTGCTGCACGCTCCGGCGGGCGAATACAACTCCAGCATCCGTTTGGGTGATCTGGCGCTAACGACGTCGCGCGACGTGCTGCAGGAAGTCGCTCAAGGCCGTGGTCCGGCGCAGCTTCTGATTACCCTGGGTTATGCTGGTTGGGGGGCTGGTCAGCTGGAAAGCGAGATGGCGCAAAACGCCTGGCTTAATGTAACGGCGTCCAACGATATTTTGTTCAATATTCCGCCAGAAGCGCGCTTTGAAGCTGCTCTGGCCGTATTGGGCATCGACTCCATCAGTTTGGCGGGCGAAGCGGGCCATGCCTGAAGAAACCTTGTTGGCGTTTGACTACGGTACCAAAAAAATCGGGGTTGCCATTGGCAATACACTAACTTTTCAAGCGCGGCCCCTGACCATCCTTACTCCGGTAACTCGTGAACAACGGTTTCTGGCGATCGCAGAGCTTCTTGCCACATGGCAGCCCGAGCGGGTTGTCGTGGGCTTGCCCTTAACCACCGAAGGGGCCGAGCAATACGCTTCGTTACGCTGTCGCCGGTTCGCCAATCAGCTTCGCGGACGGTTTGGCCTGGTGGTCGAACTCGTGGATGAGCGCGGTTCAAGCCGCGAGGCCCAGGAACTATTGGGCTCTAATGCACCCGACGATGCAATGGCAGCCTCGGTAATTTTGCAACGTTATCTTGATGTCCTTAATGTGTGAATAGCGTGGCCAGGTAAAACTGCGCCAGCGTTTACAGGGGTTTGCCGTGTTGTCGCGCAAACTGTTCCGGTCAGCCTGTGATACGCTCGCAAATTAATTGCCGGAGAGATTAACTTGAGTTTTTTGTTATTTTTGTTTCGGGCTGTCTTTGTTGTTGCCTGGATTGTTTCAAGCTTGCTGTCCGTGGCAGTTGTTTACCCTTTCGTTCCCTTGCCGGCACGCAATTTCATGAACCATCAATGGTCGCGCGCGTTGATATGGATTTGCGGCGTCGAGGTTCGCGTCGTGGGGCAGCCTGTCATGCAAGGCCCCGCCTTATGGGTGGCCAATCACGTTTCCTGGATCGATATTTTTGTATTGAGCAGTGTGCGCTGCGTCGCGTTTATTGCTAAAAGCGAAATCAGGCGCTGGCCAATTATTGGTTGGTTGGTGGCTAAAGCAGGTACGGTCTTCATCCAGCGCGGCCAGCGTCATGCCATTAAAACGGTTGGTGATCAGATGAAATGCCGTTTTGCACAAGGCGAGGTACTGGGCCTGTTTCCCGAAGGGACCACATCCGGCGGCCTGGATGTAGGTCCATTTCATTCCAGTTTATTTGATCCGGCAGTTCGTGCCGAAGTTTGCATTCAGCCTGTCGCCTTGCGGTTTTTGCATCGCGGCAAACGTAGCGATTATGTCGCTTTTGTAGGGGATCAAAACCTGGTGCAAAACCTGTGGGTTTTATTAGGTACAACCCAGGTAGTGGTCGAGGTCGTGTTCTTGCCGTTGTTTTCCATCGACCAATGCCAGGAATGGGGGCGTAGCAAAGTTGCAGCCCATGCCCATCATGTTATTAGTCATGCGGTTCGCTCAGGCCGGCGGGGCTAGTGTTCAGAAGGCTTTTGGTATTGCTCGCACTCAACCTGAATCAGTTTGTGATCGCCCAGCCTCAGGGCGGTGAGCTGTCCACCCCAGATGCAGCCCGTATCAAGGCAAATAACATCGGGGCGGATGAGTAGGCCCAGGGTCGACCAGTGTCCAAAGACAACGGTTATATCTTGAGTAGCGCGGTTGGGTACGTCGTACCAGGGCATTAACTCGGCGGTCGTTACCGGAGCATTCTTATGCTTGAATTCCATGTGGCCTTCGGCGGTGCACATGCGAATGCGGGTCAGGGCATTGATAATAACGCGTAGCCGTTTATTGCCGCTGAGTTCGTCACTCCAGTATGCAGGCTCATTGCCATACATTTTTTTCAGATTGTCCTTCCAGTTACGCGCCCGTAGCGCCGTTTCCACTTCTGCGGCCAGAGACAGGGTTTTGTTGACATCCCAATTGCCTAATAACCCTGCATGCACCAGAAGATGCTGATGAGCGAAGTGAGCCATGGGGCAGTGCCTTAGCCAATCGATCAGATTACTGGCGTCTGGAGTATTCAGTATGTCCTGGATGGTATCGGACTTGCCTGGCTTTTTTATGCCTGCAGCGACGGCCAGCAGGTGCAGATCGTGATTGCCCAATACGGATACGGCCTTGTCACCCAGGCCGATGACCTGCCTTAGCGTTTCAAGTGAATGGGGCCCGCGGTTAACCAGGTCGCCCGCAAACCAGAGCTGGGCGCTGGGATTGCCGGCGATATCGTTATGGGCCAGTAATTCGGCTAGTGGCAAACAACATCCCTGGACGTCGCCAATCACCCAAATATCAGGTTGCGAGTTCATGCTGCCGATTTGCTCCAGGGCCAGCGCGTTTGATTGAAACGCCGTACGTTATGCTGGTTTTCCATTAGGATAAGCGCGCCAAAGGCCAATGCCAACGCGCCCAGATTGGGTACCAGTGCGGTGACCCAGGGGGCCCATTTGCTGATCATGCCGACATTAAGAGCAAGTTGGTTGATCATGAAAAAACCAACACCCAGCAAAATGCCTATAAAAACCTTGCCGCCGACACCGCCGCGGCGTGTTTGCATAAAACCGATCGGTGCCGCGATGGTCATCATGACGAGCAAGGTAAACGGGTAGGCCATTTTTCGCCAGAGCGCCACCACTTGCCTTTCGGTTTGCAGGCGATTGCTTTTGAGGTAGCTGATGTAATCCAGCAGATCCAGTATTTGCATGCGTTCGGGGGTGAGAACGCGGGCGATCAGGCGTTCGGGGGTGAGTGTGGTTTTAAGCGTTCGCGCAGGGGTCGACTTAAGGTCGGCAAGAGGTGCTGTGGGGGGCTGTAATGTCTCGAGTGCCTTAAGGGCGTCGTTCGCAATTTGAGTTACGGTGACGTCATTAAGAATCAGTTCGCCTTCCTTGAAGCGGCCTTCCTTGGCTTGCGAAAATGTAGTTAACTCTTGTCCCTCGCGAAACTCGTACAGCGTTACGCCAGATACATTGCCGCTTGCTTTAAGCCGCGATATGTTGATGATGCGTGTGCCGCCGTCGTCAGCTTCTTCTTTAAACCAATAACCGCTGCTCAGACGCGCGCCATCAGAGCGGCCAAGCAGCGTCAGGCTTACCTCGCTGGCTTTGAGTTCGGCCGCGGGAGTTATTATTTCTGAAAGCAGGAATGCCCCAAGAACCCACGGAATTGTAATAATCCAGAGCATCGTCAACAGCTTCAGGCCGCTGACGCCCGACACTCGCAAAATAACCAGTTCATTGCGCTGTGCAAGCCCCGCCAACGCCAGAATGGCGCCGATCAGCAACCCGATTGGCAGCAGGTCGTACAGACGGGTGGGCATTTCAAGCGCTTGCAAGTAAAGCAGGTTCAGCAGTGTAAATTTTTCGCTGACATTATCAAGTTCTTCGATCAGGGCAAAAAACGTAAAAAGCCCTATTAAGGCCATAAGAACGACGGCGCAAGAGCGATAGATTTCGCGGGCGAGGTAACGGCGGGCTGTACGCATTGGGACGTTTCTGGGTGCCTAAAATTTATAATCAGAATGGGATTCAACGCTATCAGCGTAAGCTTAACAAAACGCACAGCTAGTGATGAAAAACAAGCCACGCAAGGGGTAAGTATTACTGACCGGCGCGGTCGTTCTATTGTGTGCCGGGTACTTCGACAAGTCGCATACGTTTTTGTATGGTGGCAGTGCGCGAACGCAAGTAAGCCGTATTTGGGTGTTTATCATAATACGCCGGGTTGGGCAGCATGGCGGCCAATCGCGCCGCCTGGTAGTTATTCAAGCGTCCCGCGCTGCTTCGATAATAATGGCTGGCCGCTGCTTGTGCGCCAAAGACATCGGTTCCCCATTGCGCTAAATTTAAATACAACTCCAGAATGCGTTCTTTGCTCATGACAGACTCAATCATGTAAGTCAGAACCAGTTCCTGAGCTTTGCGCCAATACGAGCGCGAGCCCGATAAAAACAGGTTTTTAGCCAACTGTTGAGTAATGGTGGAGCCGCCGCGCAGCTTGCTCTTGCCTTGTTCTGCCTGTTTAAGATTGTATTCCCAGGCTTTACGGATAGAGTCCCATTCAACTCCGTCATGGCTGGTGAAATTGGCGTCTTCGGATGCAATTACGGCGCGTTTGAGCGTGTTGTTGATTTGGTCGTAAGGTACCCATTGGTGTTTTAAACTGGCTTTGGGGTCATTAACCCGTAGCTCGGTTAGTGTGGCGCGCATAAAGGCGCTGCTGTGCGGAGCCTGGAACTTGAACCAGACTACGGCCAGGAAAAGACCCGTCTGATAAAGCAGGATGGCAATCAGCCCGATAAGGGTGGCTGCCAAAAGCACTCTTTTCTTGGAGATTCTTCTTTTACGGGTGCTCATGCGGATCAGGCGCTATGGAGCTTTTGCCGCAGGGCGGCGAGCACTGGCGCCAGGTCGGGTTCAAGTCCATGCCAGATGGCAAAGCTGGCGGCAGCTTGTCCGACCAGCATCCCTAGGCCATCGGCAATATGTGTCGCGCCCTGGGCCTGCGCTCGCAGCATGAACGAGGTAGGCTGTGCGCCATACATCATGTCGTAAGCCAGTGCGCCAGGGGCGTAGATGCCATCGGGCAGATCGGGCGGCAAGTTTCCTAAACTGCTGGATGTGGCATTGATCACAACATCCCACTGTCCGATGGACTGCTTCAGGCTTCCTGCTGTTACTTGTGCGGAAAACTGGGGCAGCAGCCTGGCAATATGGGTTTGTAGTTCTATGGCCCTTTCCGGCGTGCGGTTTGCGATGTGCAGTGCGGCACATTGTGCTTGCAGCAAGGGGCGCACCACGCCTTTGGCGGCGCCGCCCGCGCCAACTAACAGTATTCGTTTGTTTTGAAGCGTAATGCCTAGCCGCTGAATGTCGTGTAAAAGCCCGACCCCATCGGTATTGCAACCGTGCAGGCGGCCATGGTCCATCCATAGGGTATTGACCGCGCCGGCCAGGCTGGCCCGCTCGCTCAGATGCGCCTGGGCCATGGCGTAGGCGATCTCTTTGAATGGAACCGTTACGTTCAAGCCAGCGCCGCCATTGGCAAAAAACTCGTCGACGACGGCGGGAAACCCGTCGATGGGTGATTGAATGGCCGTGTAGCGCAGCGCCACGCCCAATTGTTTGCCGAACGCCTGATGGATGGCGGGTGAAAGACTATGTGCTATGGGGTTGCCGATGACGGCAAAAGACTTGATGTGAGTAGAGTCGGTCACTGTGTGTCGGTATTGAGTTGATTGTCGATAAAGTGCCACGTGCGTGTAATGGCCAGGACGTCGGTGTCTTTGGCCATCGATGGCGGCAGGGGCGCAAACGGTGCGGCCAGCTGAACGATGCGCTGCGCGGCCAGGTTCAGCACGGGGTGCTCCGAGGGCTGATTGATTTCAATGCGGGCCAGTTCGCCATTTTGTTTTATATAAACCGTAAGCTGCAGTTTGCCGTAGAGTTTGCCGCGAGCTTCGTCGGGGTAGTGTTCAGTGCCTAGCAATTCAATTTTTGTTCGCCATGCCTCGACATACTCGGCATAGTCCACCGCCATGGCCGAAGGGCCTGTAAATTGCTGTCTGGGCTGGGCGTTATAGCGTTCAATACGTTCTTTCAGCGCGCTGATCTGTGCGTTCAAAATAAGGCTTTCCTGGGCAAGGTCGTCGCTGCCCGATTCACCTGACTCTGCGTTCAGGTCGGTGCGTTTTCGCGCCATCAGAATTTTTTGCTGGGATTGCAGTTGGGTGTAAAGCTGTAATTGCTCTGTTTCGAGTTCTTGTTGGCGCTTTTGCAAGGCGGCCAGTACAAGCTGGTCGGCCGATTCGGCGGCTGTATGCGGCAACGGCGACGATGCCGTGCCGCTAGCGGCTATTCCGCCGCCATTGATCTGGTTTTGTGCCAGAATTTTGGGCTCGATCGGGGCTTCTTCGGTGCGGGCGTTAACAAGAGTGACTTCCAGCGTGCTGGATTGGGTTGCCATGGCGCGCGGCACGGGCGTAAAGTGAATTAACAGCATCGCCGCATGTACACATAGAGATAACAGTATCCCTATGCGCAGGTAGTCGTTGCGCGGCTTAAGCGGCGACAATAACAATAGTGCGGTAGCGGAAAAAGTGTTCACGTGCAGGTTGCGCCGGTTAACTAAGTCATCAGGCCGCTACGGTTTCCAGATAGCGGCAATCAAGTTCAAGAGCAAGTTCGTCATAGCCCAGGATATCAAGTGTAATTATTTGGCCCCGTTCGAGTTCTGGCAAGCCATTGATACGGGTTACCAACGGCGCACATGACAAGCGCACCAGATCGTCCCGTATAACGCTGGCTTGTACGGTTCGCAGGCCTTGTTGTTGCAGCCAGCGCATGCACCAATAGCGTTCCATAGCGGACTGGAATTCATTCCATACCGCATATTGTGCATCGAAGGCGCCGATAACGGCGAACAGGTCTGCTTCTTTGGGTTTGAACGGAGCAACCAGGCGTGCTGAAACACCGTGTTCGGCCGCAGCAAGTATTTGCCATTGATTGACCAGGTCGACGTAACGGCGCAGTGGCGAGGTCGACCACATATATTGGGGCACGCCTATGGCTTCATGCGGCAGAGCCTGGGTCGACATTCGTACGCGTCCGGCCTGTTGCGAACGGTAAATGCCCGGAACCCCGTGCTGGGCAAGCAGACCGCCCCATATGCTGTTGGTCAGTATCATGTATTCGGCAACCAGGCGGTCCAGCGGCGCATTGCGCTGGCGCGGAACCAGCCGCACTTCGGTATCGGGGTCGTCGGGCGGTCCTTCAAGGTAAAACGAATACTCGATCCGGTTATTGTTTTCGGGCTTGCCGCGTACAGCATCGCGCTGTGCGCTCAGGTGTTGTGAAAATTGCCATAACGGGCGCAGCCAGTGGCCATAGGGCAAGGCTGAGTCCGGGGCGTTCAGAGCCTCTTCGGTGACTTGTTCGTCCAGAAAATTGTGGCGTAGATTTTCGCGTACTTGTATGCGTTCGAGTTTGGTCTCGGACGACAGAATTTCGCCCGTGCTTAGGTTTGCGGTTACGTATAAAGACAGTGACGGCCTGAGTTTGCCTGCGTCAAGCGAAAAGGCCTGGATGAGCTCGTCGGGCAACATCGGGATTTTCTGGCCCGGCATATAAACTGTTGACATTCGGGTACGCGCCATGGCATCGAACTCGCTGCCGCGCGTTATCAGTATTCCGGGCGCCGCAATGTGGATGCCGATGCGCACGGTATCGCCGCCTAGAGAGGTGACCGATAGCGCGTCGTCGACCTCGGTGGTAGTGATGTCGTCAACGGAATAGGCCTCGACATCGGCAATAGGCAGATCGCTGCCTATTTCTGCAATTTCGACGGCAGGGTGGTCGACGCCTTTCGGGAAGTTGGCCGAGAAAAACCGGTGGCGATGCAATGCCAGCGGATTCGGCCAGGCGCCCAGTTGAAGCAATAGTTTTTCAGGCGTGGTGCCCAACTGGTCAACGGCGGCTTCGAAGGCCTTCCATTGCATGGTGTTCTTGTCGGGCTTGGTCAGCAGCGTGTCGGCAATGGCAGCGATGGGTTCCGGAAGTTGGCCTGCTACCAGAAGGTCGATCCACTCTTGCTGTAAAGCGGCTTGTTTTTGCTTTTTTTCAATAGCAGCCAACGCGGCCTGCAGGATGTCGGGCGGAGCTGGCCGGTAGCGTCCCTTTCCACGTCGGTGAAAGTAAGCGGGTGCGCTGTTCAGGGCAAAAATCAAGGCTGCTTTTTCGACTGCGCTGGGCGGGTGCCCAAAGTATTCCTGGGCGAAAACTGTGGCTTCGAATTCGTCTTGTGGCGCACATTCCCACAGGAAATCGATCTCTAGTGTAGCGGCTAGCGCGTGAGACTGTTCGAGCATGGCGGCCGGAGCAGGCTGCTCGAAATTAAACAGTACGGCTGCGTTCTTTATTTTGCTGCGCTTACCCGATTCGGACTCAACCTGCATGGTCGAGTCGCTTTGTGAAAAAATCTTTTCTGCTTTGAAATTTCCACTGTCTTCATAGAGAACGTACATAATCATCCATCAAAGCACACCGTCAGGCGTACTTGGGTATAAGGGGTTTAGCTGGGGTTAAGGGCAAAAGCCATTACTTCGGGTAGCCATTGTTCGAAATCGGAAATACCGTGATCGCTGCCTTGTATGACATGACCCTGACAGCCTGCAAACCAATCCGCCATTTCGCGCCAGTCAAGCACTTCGTCGCCTGTCGCAGCAAGCAAAAAATACCGCTCCGGGTGAGCGGGCTTCCCAACGGCCATTTCGGCAAGTTCATCAACGTATTCGGGCAGGAATATCATGGGTTCATTTGAATGGTACAGCGTATGCTCGCCGACCTGGGTAGCCAGGTCGCGCGCGGCGTAGACCACGGGGTTAAGCAAGGCGGCCCGGCAGCCCCAGTGTTCGGCCAGACAGCTTGCATAATAACCGCCTAATGATGAGCCGATAACTGTCAGATCGCTGGCAGGCTTCAGGCCGCGTTCGTGGGAGGCTTGTTCAATTAAACGGTTTGCCAGCGCCAGGGCGTGAGAGGGACTGGGGGGTAATTGCGGACATCGCCATTCGCCGGCCAGTCCGCGTTCGTGCATGGCCTTTGCCATAAGCGTAGCTTTGCTTGACTGCGGCGATGAACGAAATCCGTGTAAATATAGAATCATTAGCTACCCGTTCAGTATTTTATAACCGGTCCAGAAGTTTCTGATGTATGCCCCCGAACCCCCCGTTGCTCATTATGAGAACGGAGTCGCCGGGCTGGGCAGCCGCAATGATTGCGGCAATCATTGTATCCAGGTCGTCAAATGCACTGGCGCGTTTGCCCAGCGGAGCCAGAACCTGTTCTGGGTCCCAGCCCAGAGCATGTTTACCACTGGATTGACCAAAACAAAAGACCAGATCCGCCTGCTTCAGCACGGCCGGCAGCTTGGCGGCCATGGTGCCAAGTTTCATTGTGTTGGAGCGCGGTTCAATGACGGCCAGGATCCTGGCTTGGCCGACCTGTTTGCGCAATCCCTCTAATGTAGTGGCAATTGCGGTGGGATGGTGCGCAAAATCATCAAAAACCTTTATTTGCCTGACCGTGCCGCGCAGCTCCATGCGGCGCTTGACGCCGCCGAACCTGGATAAGGCCGCAACACCGGTTCGAGCGGAAACACCGACGTGCTCGGCGGCGGCCAGTGCCGCCAGTGCGTTGGCGCGATTGTGTTCTCCGCTCAGCGACCAGGTAATCGTGCCGGCGCTGGTTCCATTGTGAAGGACTTCGAAGTGGCAGGGGTCTTCGTTAATGACTGCCTGCCATTGGGCTTGCGGTCCGAAGGACTCTATGGGAGTCCAGCAGCCGCAGGCCAGCGCCCGGTCCAATGCTTCTGAAATAGCCGGTCGAATGATTCGTCCGCCCGAAGGGATGGTGCGCACCAGGTGGTGAAACTGAGTTTCAATAGCGGTCAGGTCCGGGAAAATGTCGGCGTGATCGTATTCGAGGTTATTTAAAATGGCAGTGCGCGGGCGGTAGTGAACAAACTTCGAGCGTTTATCGAAAAATGCGGTGTCGTATTCGTCGGCTTCGATGACAAACAGCGATTGTTGCGGCTGGTAGCGGGCCGACACTTTAAGATCGGCTGCTATGCCGCCGATAAGGAAGTTGGGCGCCAACCCGGCATAATCCAGTATCCATGCCAGCATTGAACTGGTCGTGGTTTTGCCATGGGTACCGGCCACCGCCAAAACATGTTGGCCTTGCAGTACATGTTCGCCCAGCCATTGCGGCCCCGAGGTATAGGCCATACCCTTGTCAAGAATGGCTTCCATCAGTGGATTGCCGCGTGTCACGACGTTGCCGACGATGAACAAGTCGGGATTCAGGGAAAGTTGGTCGGCGCTAAATCCTTCGATAAGCTTGATGCCTTGTTCTTCCAGTTGAGTGCTCATGGGGGGGTAAACCCCGGTGTCGCAGCCGGTAACAGTGTGGCCCGCCGCGCGCGCGATAAGAGCCAGCCCGCCCATGAATGTGCCGCAAATACCCAAGATATGTAGGTGCATGTAATAAGTTCTCCTGGCGTTATTGTAGTCATTCCATTTCCAAATCAACCGCGAGCTTTGTCGGCTTTGCTTGTCGTACAAAGGTACTGTCTGCGCTTTGCCTTCGCGCTCACGGTTGATTTGGAAATGGAATGAAGTTCAAATCAACCGTAGCCTTTGTCGACTTTGCTTGCCGTACAAACGTAGTGTCTGCGCTTTGCCTTCGTGCTCACGGTTGATTTGGACATGGCGTTGGATGCGGGGACTGGCTGCCAGAGGGCGCAATGTTAGAATTGAAGGGTTATGAATATTTTCAAAATCCCGACGCCAATGAAACGGCGCGTTTTCTTACGCCATGCGGCTGTGCTGGCCGGAGCCGGAGCGCTCACGGCATGGCAAGCCAATGCACAATTGGCCAATGCCCTGGGCGCCGTTCCCGACCCTTTGTTTACAAAAAGCTTTCCCGATGTCGACGGCCGGCAATTAGCGCTGAAACAATGGTTGGGCAAACCGGTCGTGGCTAATTTCTGGGCCACCTGGTGCCCGCCCTGCGTCAAGGAAATGCCTGACCTCGAGGCGTTGCATAAAAAATACGATGCCGTCAGTTTCCTGGGGCTGGGCATCGATACCGCCAGTAATGTGCAGGCGTTCACTGAAAAAGTAAAAGTATCTTATCCATTATTGCTTCTTGGTCACGGCGGCATAAGTTTGATGCGCGATCTGGGCAATAAGGCGGGCGGACTGCCGTTCACTGTTGTTTTCGATGCCCGAGGCAGGCTTCACAGCAAAATCTTGGGACAGATCAAACCCCACGAGCTGGAGCAGACGATACGCAGCCTTTTGGCATAACGCCGGTACTCTTTTAATTATTTATTTAACAGTATCTGCGGTTGTGTTTTTTGCGCTACCGGTCCGAAGATGTTTTGTAACATCTGCTTTTAATGGACAAATAAGGCTTTTTAGCGTAAAAATGCGGTCTGTCAGTTATAAAACCCCATAATGGCGCAACATATACTGGTTCTGCATGGCCCTAACCTTAATTTGCTCGGTACACGCGAGCCCGAGGTTTACGGCCGGCAAACCTTATCCGATATAAATACTGGTTTGCAGCAGTTGGCCTCCCAACATAGCGCGAACTGCACCGTCTTCCAGAGCAATCACGAAGGCGAACTCGTCGACCGCATTCAGGCGGCTCGTAGCGATAGTACGGATTTTATTATTATCAATGCGGCGGCTTACACTCACACCAGTGTGGCAATACGCGATGCGTTGGCGGCCGTCAGCATTCCATTTATTGAAGTGCATTTATCCAATGTGCATAAACGCGAGCCATTCCGTCATCACTCTTATTTGTCCGATCTGGCTCAAGGGGTGATTGTCGGGCTGGGCGCCTCTGGGTACGAAGCGGCATTGCGCTACGCTATAGTCAATTGAAGGCAGCGTGCCGTTTTTTTAATCTTTTTATCAATTAATATCGTTCACTGTCCGCTACGAGCGCGGTGTAATGTCACGGGAAGTTTGTATGGATCTGAGAAAACTTAAAACCTTAATCGATTTGGTAGCTGAATCTGGAATTGCCGAGCTCGAAATCACCGAGGGCGAAGGTAAGGTAAGAATCGTCAAGTTTTCCCAAACGGTGCAGCCTGTAGCCTATGCGCCCGAGCCCGCTCCGGTGGCAGCGGCGCCAGTTGCAGCCGCTGCTCCTGCCGCACCGGTTGGCCACGCGGTGAAGTCCCCCATGGTGGGTACCTTCTATCGCGCCCCGAATCCGGGCGCGTCGCCGTTCGTCGAGGTAGGCCAGGCCGTTAAAGAAGGCGAGCCGCTGTGTATCATCGAGGCCATGAAACTGCTGAATGAAATCGAAGCAGACAAATCTGGTGTCATTAAGGAAATTCTGGTTGAGAACGGCGAACCTGTCGAGTACGGTCAACCCTTATTCATTATTGGCTAACTAATGTTTGAAAAAATTCTAATTGCCAATCGTGGCGAAATTGCATTGCGTATTCAGCGGGCGTGCCGTGAACTCGGCATAAAGACCGTGGTGGTTCACTCCGAGGCCGACCGTGACGCGAAGTACGTTCGCCTGGCGGACGAGTCGGTGTGCATCGGGCCTGCTCCGGCCCGTGATAGTTACTTGAATATGCCGGCTTTGATTTCGGCGGCGGAAGTCACTGATGCCGAGGCGATTCACCCCGGCTATGGATTTCTGGCTGAAAACGCCGATTTTGCCGAGCGTGTTGAAAAAAGCGGCTTTGTTTTTATTGGCCCACGTCCTGAGACCATACGTATCATGGGCGATAAGGTATGCGCCAAAAAAGCAATGATCGAAGCTGGTGTGCCGGTTGTGCCAGGCTCCGAAGGCGCCTTGCCTGACGACTCCAAGGAAGTCCTGCGCATGGCGCGTGAAGTTGGTTATCCCGTCATCATCAAAGCCGCAGGCGGTGGCGGCGGCCGCGGTATGCGAGTCGTCTATACCGAAGCAGCCCTGCTTAATGCCGTTACCATGACGCGGTCCGAAGCCGGCGCTGCATTCAACAACCCCGAAGTCTATATGGAGAAGTTCCTCGAGAACCCACGCCACATAGAAATTCAAATCCTGGCAGATGGCGGCCGCAACGCAGTTTGGCTAGGCGAGCGCGATTGCTCCATGCAGCGCCGCCATCAAAAGATTATTGAAGAAGCGCCTGCGCCAGGCATTCCCCGGCGTTTAATTGAGCGCATTGGCGAGCGTTGTGCCGAGGCCTGCCGTAAAATGGGTTATCGTGGTGCGGGTACGTTCGAGTTTCTGTATGAAGACGGGGAATTCTTTTTTATTGAAATGAACACCCGAATTCAGGTGGAGCACACCATTACCGAGATGGTTACCGGTATCGATTTAGTGCAACAGCAAATTCTGATTGCCGCCGGTGAAAAATTTACTTTGCGCCAGCGTGACATTGAGTTTAAGGGGCACTCAATCGAGTGTCGCATCAATGCCGAGGACCCTTTTACATTTACGCCCAGCCCAGGCCGGATTACAAGCTGGCATACGCCAGGCGGGCCTGGGGTGCGTATGGACTCCCATGTGTTTAGCGGATATATGGTCCCTCCTAATTACGACTCCATGATTGCGAAGCTTATTACTTATGGCGCTACCCGCCAGCAAGCGATTGCCCGCATGGAAATCGCCCTTTCTGAAATGGCAGTCGAAGGAATTTTGACCAATATTCCATTACACCGCGAGCTTATGCAGGATGCGCGATTTGTTGAGGGCGGCACCAGTATTCACTACCTCGAGCATAAGCTGTCGCAGCGCCCATAATCGCCCCGACACTCAAGCCGGACAAACAGGGGCTTGCCCCTGTTTTCTTAATGGAAATTACTATGCGTGAACTCGTGCTAAATTGCCCTGAGGCACAGGCCGAGGCGCTGTCGGATGCCTTGCTTGAAGCAGGTGTCTTGTCGGTTTCGGTTGAAGATGCAGACAGCGATACGGAAGCCGAACAGCCCTTGTTCGGCGAGCCGGGCACCGAGCCTGCCGTGCAGGCATGGCGGCATAACCATGTTGTCGCGCTATTGCCCGACGGCGCCGATCCCGAGCAAATTCTGGAGCAACTGCGGGTTGTGGGCGGTGCCGATTTTCTGGCCAAAGACTGGACTACCCGCGAAGTGCCTGATGCTGATTGGGTTCGCCTGACTCAGTCTCAGTTCGGTCCGATTCAAATCAGCGATCGTATCTGGATTGTGCCAAGCTGGCATCGCGACGATCCGAACGTACCGCCGGTTGCGACCGATCCGGTTTTTGTCAGTACCGGCAACGCGCCAATACATATTGAGCTCGATCCAGGTCTGGCGTTTGGGACAGGAAGTCATCCCACTACCCATTTATGCCTTGCGTGGCTGGCGGAAAATTTGCGGTCCGGCGAGACGGTGCTTGATTACGGTTGCGGTTCGGGTATTTTGGCCATCGCCGCCAAAATGCTCGGCGCCGGCACGACCTGGGCAGTCGATATCGACGAACAGGCTGTACAGTCGACTCGCTACAATGCCCAGGTAAACCATGTAGCCATCGAGGCTGCCTTGCCGAACGAGTTGCCAGACGGGAAAATGCAGTTGGTGGTTGCCAATATCTTGTCCAATCCTCTTAAGGTGTTGGCGCCCATGCTGGCAAACCGTGTATCGCCTGGCGGGCGCTTGATATTGTCTGGCATCCTGGAACGGCAGGCCGATGAGGTTGCGCAAGCCTACGCGCCCTGGCTGAGCATGAGTGTCTGGCGTGCCCGTGACGGCTGGGTTTGTCTGCACGGCCAGCGAATTTAACGGTTAGTAGATTTGGCTATGGATTTAACCACGCGGTGTCCTCAATGTGGTTCAACGTTTCAGGCAAGCCTGGATCAGTTGCAATTACGCAAGGGCTATATTCGTTGCATTCATTGCGCGCATATCTTCGATGGTTACGAAGCCGTGGTGCCCGCTGCCGGCGTGCCGGCGGGGGCGTCGGCAAGCGACGCGTCGTCCGCAGACCGTGACGCGCCGGTTAAGGGGCCCCGTATCGTGCGGCCGCGCCTGACAGAAGGCGCGCACGAAACTGCTGCATGGCCCGAGGTTCGCATTCCGAAGTTTACGATCTCGTCAGGAACACCTGGTAATCCGGAATCCCTCGAGGAACCCGTAATCTCAGCGCGCCCGCCCGTCGATCATGCCCACCGCATCACACCCAGGGCGGAGCCTGTTATTGGGGCGGGGCGATCCATCCCCACGGCGGCTCGCCGCCCGGATCAACAGGCGGCGTCTGAGCCCGTTTATGTGCCGGACGCAGCGGTCGGCGCCTCATCCCAGGTATATGCCGAGCCTCGTGAGGCTCGTTATTCCGGTGATCAACAGTCTTTGCCTGAGTTTCTTGATAAGCAGTTCACGCGTCGTCGTGGCGCTGCCCGCGTCTTTTGGAGTGTTCTGGTTCTGATTGGACTATGTGCAATACTGGCGCAAGTGGT
>DATCVA010000205.1:0-6224 GCA_036567205.1 Eoetvoesiella sp.
CGTACGTCTGTGAAAGTAGGTCATCGTCAGGCTTTTATTGCCTCAAAACCCCACCGTGTGAGCACGGTGGGGTTTTGTTATTGGGGCGACGTAAAGACCCCCTGCCGGCCGCGCCTGCCGTCAACGGTAACGCGCCCCGAAAGCTTCTAGCCTCTAGCCCCTGGCGGCTCAAACCCCGTCCTCGTCCTGAGCCCCTTCATCACCCTCTTAATGACGACCCCTGCAGCGACTGCTTAGCTACGTGCTTATGCCTCCTTAAAGTGTGTTATAAACTTTTCCTCAATCAAGCTATTTATCCTTTCAAAGTTGATCGGCCGGGTTTGTAGCTATACACCAGAATAAGGAGACATCGATGGTAAAAAACGTGCGTGCATTTCAAGGACAGTTGGGCAAGATTCTGCTTGCCGGAATGATAGTGTTGCCCATGCTTGCGTCACCCGCATCAGCACAAACTGACGACTATCCGTCGCAGCCCATCAAGCTGATCGTTCCATTTTCCGCGGGTGGCGGCAATGATGCTATTGCCCGCGCACTGGGGAATTTGCTTTCTGAATCGCTGGGACAGTCCGTTGTGGTGGAAAATCAACCTGGCGCCGGCGGGAAGATCGGCGTGGATAACGGATTGCGCGCAAAGCCGGATGGCTACACGCTAACCCTCATCTCGAACAGTTATGCGGTAAATCCTAGTCTGTACAAGTTGGACTATGATCCCGTCAAAGATATAACGCCAATAGGCATGATTGCCAAGGCGCCGTTCTTTGTATCCGTTCATCCTTCGGTCAAGGCGGACTCCCTGGCGGATTTGCTTGAGTTGGCGCGCCGTCAACCTGGTCAGCTTTCCTATGCGTCATCGGGGGCAGGGGGTATTTCGCACCTGGCTACAGAACTGTTGCTACAGGCGACGGATACCAAGATGGTGCATGTGCCATATCGTGGCTCTGCGCCGGCAATGACCGACACCATAGCGGGCCATACGCAAATGATGCTGACTACTGCAGGATCCACTCTGCCTTATCAAAAAGAAGGAAAATTAAAGGTTCTGGCCGTGACCTTGCCAGAGCGAGTATCGACCGCAAAAGATATTCCCACCGTAAAAGAGCAGGGCGTACCTTATGAAGTCACCGTATGGTATGGGATTATTGGTCCCAAGGGTATTCCAGAGTCCATTCAGTTAAAGTTGAACAAAGCAATTAATAAGGCCGTTCAACAGGGCGAATTAGCCAAGCGCCTGAAGACAACCGGGGAAGAAGCTGCTCCAGGAACACCGCAGGATTTTCAGCAACAGATTACGACAGAGATTGACCTGTGGAAAGGGGTAGTTAAAAAGGGTGGGATAACAATAAGTTGATTGGCTCCAGTAATAATTCAGCGCAAATGCCGAATTATTACCTTATGTTTATCAAGAAGTGGGGCCTATTAACCTTGATGCGTGCCGATGGTGCGCATCAAGGTATGCATCGGTGGATACTTAAGCAAAAATACTGCTTCTAACCGAGCACTGCTGCAGCAGACGATATGTTTCGAAAATGGGTAAACCCATGACGCCGCTGTAGCTGCCCGAGATATGTTCTATGAAGAATGCGGCCGCGCCTTGTATGCCGTAACTGCCTGCTTTGCCCATTGGTTCGCCGGTCGCGCAATACGCGTCTATTTCGGTCTTTGACAGGCGCTTCATACGCACTTCAGTAATCGATACGTCTTCGTGGGCTTGCCCTGCATGCGCCAGCACAACGGCCGTGTGCACGAAGTGCGTCGCCCCGGATAAACGTTCCAGCATTTGCCTGGCCTCGTTTTGATCGACTGGCTTGCCTAAAATATCATTATTCAGAATGACTGTTGTGTCGGCGGATAAAATGGGAGCACATGGCAAGGCCTGGGTAGAAATCCAGTCAACGGCGCGCAGCGCCTTGTCTTTGGCTGTGCGGCATACATAATGTTCAGGTGTTTCATTGGGCAGGCGGGGTTCGTCTTCGCCCGGCGGGGATGGCACCTTGAGTATTTGATGGGCAATTCCCATTTGCAGCAAAATTTCGTGTCGGCGAGGACTGGCGGATGCCAGATAAATCAGGGGTGACGTTGAGCTCATAAAACCCGGTTATTTAACTTTAAGAATTTTCATGCTGTTTGTGCCGCCGCCGCGATTGTCGTAATCACCTTTGGTCAGGATAATCCAGTCGCCCTTTTTCAACAGCATCTGTTTTTTCAATATGGCGATAGCAGCATCACTGACTGTGTTCGCTTCCTGGGCGGCGGCATCGAAAGGAACGGTGTACACGCCACGAAACAGGGCGGCCCGGCGTTGGGTCGCCGCATGGCGTGTATAACAATAGATAGGCACGCCCGATCGTATACGCGACATAATCAATGGTGTGTGCCCGCTTTCGGTAAGACTTATGATGGCCTTGATGCCCGGAAAATGGTTGGCGGCGTACATCGTCGACAAGGCAATGGTTTCGTCGCATCTGCTGAAGGTTTCGCCCAGCCGATGTTTCGAGCTTGTTGTGCTGGGCTCCTGCTCGGCGCCAAGGCAGACGCGCGCCATGGCTGCCACGGCTTCTACCGGATACTGTCCTGATGCGCTTTCGGCCGACAGCATGACTGCGTCGGTGTAGTCCAGCACGGCATTGGCCACATCTGATACTTCTGCACGAGTGGGTATGGGGCTGCTGATCATGGACTCCATCATTTGGGTGGCCGTGATCACTAGCTTGTTATGTGTGCGTGCATGCAAAATAATACGTTTTTGAATGCCAACCAGCCGTGCGTCGCCTACCTCAACGCCTAAATCGCCGCGCGCAACCATAACGCCGTCGCTGACCGAGATAATGGCATCCAGCGCCTTGTCGTCGGCGACGGCTTCGGCGCGTTCGATTTTGGCGATAATCCATGCTTTGCTGCCGGCGGCGCGCACGAGTTTACGGGCTTCGTCGATATCGCTGCCGTAGCGTGGAAAGGAAACCGCAATGTAATCGAGTTCGAGTTCCGCGGCAGCCTGGATGTCGGCCCGATCTTTGTCGGTAAGGCTGGGGGCTGAGATGCCTCCGCCGCGTCGATTTATGCCTTTGTTATTTGACAGCTCACCGCCGACACTGACAACAGTGTGGACGGCGTGGCCATTCACTTTTGAGACGGTTAGAACAACGCGTCCATCGTCAAGCAAGAGTTCATCGCCTGGTCGGCAATCGTTCACGAGGCTTGGGTAATCGATACCCACAATGGTGTTGTCGCCGGCGTCGTTCGGATGCTGGTTGGATAAGGTAAATGGCTGCCCGGTCACTAGAGTAACGGGTGATTGTTTGAAGCGGGCAATACGGATTTTTGGGCCTTGCAGATCACCCATTAATGCGACGAACTTTTGGTGTTTGGCGGCAATGGAACGCACAAGGTGTGCCCGCTGACGATGGTCGTCAATATTTCCATGAGAAAAATTCAGCCGTGCAACGTCCATTCCTGCCAGAATAAGCTGTTCGATTCTTTCGGGACTGGAGCTGGCTGGACCTAATGTAGCGACGATTTTTGTACGGCGTTTCAGCATGGCAAGACCACCTCGTTTTCTGGAAGTTTTATCCTTATTTCATTTCTAAAATAATTGTGGGCACGAAGGCAAGCGTAGACGGTACATTTGTACGGCAAGCGAAGTCGAGACAATTCACGGTTGTTGTAGAAATGGAATTAAGCGCGATGATAAGGATGATTGGTCATGATAGCCCAAGCTCTGTATAGTTGCTCGGCCAGCACCACTCGCACCATGGGGTGCGGCAAGGTCAGCGACGACAGGCGCATGCGGGCCTGGCAACTACGTTTTAGATCTGCATCCAGGCCATCGGGGCCGCCGATCAGAAAGACAACATCCTGGCCGCCGCCGCGCCATTGTTCGAGTTCGCTGGCCAGATGCATGGTAGTCAGATCCTGTCCATGTTCATCCAGCGCAATTTTAAGAGCATGAGTGGGGATGGCGGATTCGATGCGTTTTGCCTCGGCGTGCATCATTTGCGCAGGGGTTTTACCGGTGGTGCGCGATTCGGGTTTGATTTCTTTGAGCTCCAGCGCGCAATCGGCGGGAAGTCGCTTGGCATAGTCTTGCCAGGCAACCTCAACCCACTTGGGCATGCGTATTCCTACGGCAATGACAATAAGTTTCATGACGCAAGCCCGTCTGGAGTTATGCCGATACCGGCCTTACTCGTCGTTGTCGTCGAAGCTGAAGGATTCGGGATTGGTCGGCTGGGTAGACTGGGGCAATAGTTTGACATTGACCGGCTTTCCACCCCAGATTTCCTCTAGGTTGTAATACTGGCGAATGGCGGGTTGCATACAGTGGACAACGATATCGCCCAGGTCGAGCAGCACCCATTCGCCGGTATCCTGTCCTTCGTAAGCGATGACGGGAATTTTATGTTCGCGTGCGCTGTCGTGCACGCTGGATGCCAGGGCGCGAGTTTGGCGGTTTGAGGTGCCGCTGGCAATAACCACACGATCGAAAAGGCTTGTGATGTGCGTGGTGTTGAAAATTTTAATATCTTGTGCTTTGACGTCTTCAAGGGCGTCAATCACGAGGCGCTGCAGTTTTTGAATATCCATGGGCTGAACTATAACGTGAGACGCTATGAAAAAGGAGTTTGATAGAGGTTATTTCGTTGAATATATTGTGCCACAGCCGGATCAAGCAAGCCGTCGACGACTTGGCCGGAGGCCAGACGGTGACGGATGTCGGACGCCGAAATCGGCATGGGTTCGAAAGGTAAGTGGATCAGAGGGCGGTTCAATGCGGTTAGGTGTTGTTGTAATGGGTCAGGCACGGCAACGTCCGTGCCTGGCCGTTGGGCCACAACGAGATGGACCCGCGCAGCGATATCTTCCCAATAGTGCCACGAGCAAAAATTGCCCAGCTGGTCGGCGCCAAGTATCCAGTAGTATTGCACACCGGGCGGTAATTCTTTTAGCGTATCGATTGTATAGGTTTTCCCGCCACGCTCGATTTCGACCGGGTTGAGGCGCAAGTTGGGCTTTCGGGCTATGGCCAGTTTCAGCATGGCGATGCGGTGTTGCGGCGAGGCCGACAGGGGCTTGCGTTGCCATGGGTTGGCAGCGGGAATAAGCTCAACGGTTTCAAGCTTCAACTCTTGGCAAGCGGTGTCGGCCAGTGCAATATGAGCTAGGTGGACGGGATCGAAGCTGCCGCCCAGAAGACCTATTTTTTTTATAGCCATTCGCGTGGTTTCAAAAACTCGCCCAGTTTCGATTCGGGGCTGCCTTCTTCAGGCGTCCAGTTATACCGCCAGGTCGCCATGGGTGGCATCGAAAGCAAAATCGATTCCGTTCGTCCGCCTGATTGCAGGCCAAATAGCGTGCCGCGGTCAAATACCAAATTAAATTCGACATAGCGGCCGCGCCGGTACGATTGAAAGTCACGCTGTCTTTCGCTGTATTCCATGTTGCGCCGTTTCTCTACAATGGGCATGTAGGCATCTAGAAAGCTGTCTCCAACGGATCGCACCAGGGCGAAGCTCGGTTCGAAACCGCCGTCGTTAAGATCGTCGAAAAACAAGCCGCCCACGCCTCGTGTTTCGTCGCGGTGCTTCAGGTAAAAGTATTCGTCGCACCATTTTTTGTAAGCCGGATACTTTTTGGCGCCAAAGAGTTTTACTGCGGTATGGCAAACTCGATGGAAATGACTGGCGTCTTCTTCAAATGGGTAATAGGGGGTCAGATCAAGGCCGCCGCCAAACCAGAAGACATCGTCCTGGCTGTTGCCGGGCGCGTGTGCAACGAACAAGCGTACATTCATGTGGGTCGTGGGAATGTACGGATTACGTGGATGCAACACCAGGGACACCCCCATGGCTTCCCAGGGCCGGCCGGCCAGTTCGGGCCGGTGCGCGCTGGCCGATGGAGGCAAGGTCTTGCCTTGAACATGGCTGAATAAAACGCCGGCACGCTCAAACAACGGGCCGCCCTCGAGCAAACGCGACAGTCCGCCGCCGCCTTCTTCACGAGCCCAATGGTCGGCCTGGAAAGGCGTGCCATCGGCTTGCTCTAACGCTTCGACGATTCGCTTTTGCAGATCAAGAAAATAATCATGGGCAGAAGAAATCGGCACAATCATAGTCAACGTCCTAAAAAAAATAATTCCGCGTGAGACATCAAGATGAGCCGTCGGTGCCGCGTATTGCTCGCCAACCGATGTCTGCGCGATACTGACAGCCATCAAAATGGGTTTGTTG